>DBXQ01000034.1:6615-56860 GCA_002309955.1 Bacteroidales bacterium UBA1208 | reverse complement strand
CCTCGCTCCGCTCCCCCCCGCCAATACCGCAAGTATCATGAATATCCTTTTCATAACAGACAAGGTTTGGTTTTGAACATTCAATTAATAGCCAAGCTATCATTTTATTTTGCAAAAATACAAAAAAAAATCGAAACTACAACTTTTTCACCTTCAAGCTGCCATTCAAGCGCACCCATTCTTAGCAATAATCATGGTTTAATATTGATTTATTGAAAGTTATAACAACATTATATAGCATCTCTCTCGCTCTTTCACCCACCCTTCACCCTTCGTTCTCCCTCAGTTCTCCTTCTGTAATGGGAGAACGATGGGAGAACGATGGGAGAACTGAGGAACAGCGAGCGATGAAAGAAGGGGAAAAAATCTTGTTCTCGGCTCGCAAAAAGCAAGGCCACCCGTTCAGAAGGGTTACGATGAGGGTTGATAACCGCGAAATAGGAAAAAAATGTCCACTCCAAGCAATAATCACGACCGATTCACGTTATTATAAAATTAAGGAAAAAGAATCGTTGAAAAAAAAACATAAAACATTATAACTATGAGTTTAATAAAATCAATATCCGGTATCCGCGGCACCATTGGTGGTCGCCCAGGCGACGGGTTGAGCCCTCTCGACGTGGTGAAATTCACGTCGGCTTTCGCCACATTCCTGCAACAACGCAACAGCGGCAAACGCCTCACATTGGTAGTAGGCCGTGATGCCCGCCTGTCGGGTGCCATGGTGGATCGCTTGGTAGTGGGTACACTGCAGGGCATGGGTATCGACGTGATTGAGACCGGCCTTTCCACTACACCTACCACCGAGATGTCGGTGATAGACAAACAGGCCGACGGCGGCATCATCATCACCGCCAGCCACAATCCCAAGCACTGGAACGCACTGAAGCTGCTTAACGCCCGAGGCGAGTTTATTGACGCCGCCGAAGGGGCCGAGGTGCTTCGCCTGGCCGAGAGCGAGGAGCTGAACTATGCCGAGGTGGACGATCTGGGACAGGTGACCGAGGACAACACCACTATCGAGCAGCATATTGAGCGCGTGCTGAAGTTGAAACTGGTTGATGTCGAAGCCATACGCAAGGCAGGCTTCAAGGTGGCGGTGGATGCTGTCAACTCGACCGGCGGACTAGCCATTCCCAAACTGCTACGCGCATTAGGTGTGAAGGAGGTGGTGGAGCTGAACTGCGAGCCTACAGGCCATTTCGCCCATAACCCCGAGCCGATACCCGCCAACTTGACCGACATTTCGCGCGTGGTGCGCGAGAACGGGTGCGACCTTGGCGTGGTGGTAGACCCCGACGTGGACCGCTTGGCCTTAGTGTGCGAAACGGGCGAGATGTTTGGCGAGGAGTACACACTGGTGAGTGTAGCCGACTATGTGCTGCAACACACACCCGGCAACACGGTGTCGAATCTTTCGTCGTCGCGTGCCTTGCGCGATGTGACGCACCAGTATGCCGGCTGCGAGTACAACGCCGCTGCCGTGGGTGAGGTGAACGTCACCACCCTGATGCGCCAGACAGGTGCCGTCATCGGCGGCGAGGGCAACGGCGGTGTCATCTACCCTGAACTGCACTATGGCCGCGATGCACTGGTGGGCGTAGCCTTGTTCCTCACGCTGCTGGCAAAACGCGGCATGAAGGTGAGCGAACTGCGCAAGACCTACCCCGACTATATCATCTCCAAAAACCGCATCGACCTGACAGCCGGCATGGATGTGGACGGATTGCTGAAACGCTTAGCCGAGAAGTATCAGGCCATGGACAACTGCAAGGTGACCACTATTGACGGTGTGAAGATTGACTTTGAGGACGGATGGGTACACCTGCGCAAGAGCAATACGGAGCCTATCATCCGCATCTACAGCGAGGCGCACACCGAGACCCGTGCCAACGAGTTGGCCGAGCAGGTGAAAGCCGAAGTGTAATCCCAACCCGATATAAGAAAAGGAAAAGCCAAAAGGAGTCATCGACCTTTTTGGCTTTTCTCTTTTATTTTGTTTATCAAGTGCTTCACTCCGGGTTTATGCTGCTCGGGCTGCATGAGGTTGAGGGTCTCCTGAAACTCGTGCAGCAGTTCGGGATAGGGGCTGCACATGCTGTAGGCAAGTTTCATGCAGAGAGCCTGCACGCCGGGCGGCTCGTCGGGCATGTGCATGTGCAGCAGGCAGAAGTCGAGGAAGCCGGTGTTGATTTCCTCTTTGAGGATAGGCTGTTTCTCTACAAGGCAAAGTGTGAGTCTGCGGAGTGGTGTGTCGGGAGTAGTCATGGCCAGATTGATAAGTTGGTCGTGCGGCAAGGCAAGGATTTGGGAAATAGGTTTGTGGGTCAAGACCCAGGCCGCATTGCGCGCCACTCGGATGTCTTCGTCAGAAAGATACGGCAGGAGGAGCGAACAAGGCACCTCCTTGGCAAGCGCGCGGACATCTGTAATACCCTTGATGTCGTGCAGTTGTTGCGAAAAATCGTTGTCTGCCATACAGAGAAAAGTGAATTGAATTCGGATTGCAAAGATACATAAAAAACTTGGATTACGCATATCGGGGCCAAGGATGTGGACACGAATTGCCGCGGAATATACCATAAATAGACCTCCGGTGCCTGACGATTTCCGCTTTTTGTGCAGTTTATGAAGCTATTTTGAAAATCCCAATCATAGCCAAAAAAAGATGCTAATCCAGAAATTCGACCTATTTTCTGGATTATAATCCAGAAATTTATACCGTTTTTCTGGATTATTAAAGAAAAAAATGTATCTTTGCAATCGGAAAAACAACAGAAGAATATGGATTACTTGAGAAGAACTTTGCAGCATGTTATTGAAAACAGGCTATTTAACGGCAAAGCCATCGTACTTATAGGCGCACGGCAAGTGGGCAAAAGCACACTCTGTCGACAGATAATCGGGGCAAAAGAGAATGTTTTGACCTTGAATTGCGACAATCCAGACACTCGAAGTGTATTGCAAAACGCCAACCTAAACGACCTGCGTCGACTGATAGGGAACAACCGCATAGTTGTTGTTGACGAAGCCCAGCGTATACAGGGCATCGGGATAACGTTGAAACTCATCATTGACAACATGCCCGAAGTTCAGTTATTGATTACCGGGTCTTCTTCCTTTCTATTGCAAGGTTCTCTCAACGAGCCTTTGACTGGAAGGAAGTTTGAATATCACCTTTACCCCTTTTCCACACAAGAAATATACGATAATTATGGTTACTTACATACACGTCAATTACTGGAAGACCGCCTTGTATTCGGCTCATATCCCGACGTGGTCAACCATATCGGTGACAGCCACGAGGTGCTGATGAATCTGTCAGGAAGCTACATGTATCAGGATTTGCTGTCAATGGAAGGGGTAAGAAAACCAGTATTGATTGAAAAAATATTGATTGCACTTGCACTACAGGTAGGTAGCGAGGTGTCGTATAACGAGTTGTCCCAGACGCTGAACACCGATATCAAGACCATAGAGAAATATATAGATTTGCTGGAAAAATGCTTCGTAGTGTTCCGCCTACATGCATTAAGCCGTAACTTACGTTCGGAGTTGAAGAGAGGGAGGAAAGTATACTTTTACGACAACGGCATACGAAATGCCATCATTCAGAACCTGAATCCACTATCACTGCGGAACGATGTGGGGGCATTGTGGGAGAACTTTATTGTCAGTGAGCGCATAAAGTATAATCATTACAATCGACGCTACGCCAACTACTACTTTTGGAGAACAACCAATCAACAGGAGATTGACTTTATTGAAGAGTCGAATGGAGAATTCAGGTTATTTGAAATGAAGTGGAATCCCAAGAAAACCAACGTCAAGACTCCATCGGACTTTTGCAAAGCATACGGAGAAACGCCTCTGACAGTGATCACCCCAGAGAACTATCTTGATTATCTCACATAATAGAATACATTTGGTTTTGCCAAATCAAAATAATTGTGTATCTTTGCCCTGTTGAACAAAAAAGCATTGAAATGTTAGCAATGGAAAAAAGACTTATGGGGCATTCTTACACAACTCGAAAACCCTGTTATGGACATATGATGTTTAGATAATAACTAAGCTATAATTGTAAATTACTATGACGTTACAGAATCTATGCAAATACTATATAAGTTGTATTGAATTAGAAGGAAATACAACTCTTCGTGCTTCACTAAAGGATAGTAATTCTTTTATATGCCTTCCATGGATTAACAATAATGCATTAAAATTGCCAGACATTGGCAGCTTCCTTAGAGGGAACCACGAGAAAGAGAAAGAATTGTTGATAGGATATCCTATATTAAAGGTAAAACATTTTCTGTCTCCTGTATTTATAGTCCATGTGACTCATTTTGATGGTTCATCCAGTAAACCTGAAGGCTTCTACATTGATGATGAATTGCTAATAAACAAAGATATCGTAGATAAGTATTCCCCAAACGAAAAGACCGAAAATATTTATGAATTACGTGAATTAGAAGCAGAACTGGGGTTTAGCGATGGGCATGCCACTTTTGCCGATTTGGCAGAAAAGGTTAGTTTACTTAAAACAATACGTCCCAATTG
The DNA here is from genome assembly GCA_002309955.1 of Bacteroidales bacterium UBA1208. GTDB lineage: Bacteria > Bacteroidota > Bacteroidia > Bacteroidales > P3 > Colimorpha. The sequence continues at coordinate 52,297 of DBXQ01000034.1, read as the reverse complement.
GGAATGGAGAGATGCTATGGTGCTGGATAATCTCACAAAAGGGGCAATAAGAATAGATGAAAATGATGGTATTCTGAATCGTGCCATCATTATTGCGAAAGACCCAACACCATATACAGTGGGCTTAAGCAACGAGCTTGCCCGTTTAGAAAGCAGCACAGACCTTAATATTCAAGATTCCATATTGTGGAAATTCCTCAACCAACGATTTAACGGAAACGAACTGTTTGAAAAAGAAATATTAGAAGTGCTACCACTAAACGATGAACAAGAAAAAGCCATCAAATCAGCATTGAGTGCTGATGTCACTTTGATATCAGGTCCTCCGGGAACGGGGAAAACACAAGTGGTTGCAAATCTAATTATCAATGCTGCCATCAACAATCAGACCGTTCTGTTCACAAGCAAAAATAATAATGCAGTGGATGTCGTTGTAAAACGAGTCAACTCACTTAACAAGGAGTTGCCACTAATTCTTAGATTAGAGAAGAATGTCATACAATGCATTTCGGAGTATACCCAGCAATGGGAAAAGGCTATAGCAAAGAAAGAATCATTCCAAGATGCCTTGGACGAATACAAGCGTGTATATCATAGCTACCATTCAAAACAAGAACAAAAGCAACAGATTGTAAACAACCGGAACAAATTAGACGAATTGGAGCAATCGGTCTGTGGTATAAGAGACAAACTCGACCAATGGACTGACAAGGTGAATGCGGAAGAGATTGAAGAAGTAAAAAAAGCCTATGAGATATTCAAGGAAAACAGAATAGCCATAAGCAAAGGCCCCATAAAACTAATTGACAAGATATTCAAAAAGAGATGGCAAAGGAAAATACAAACGAGCATACAAACTTCTATTGAAACTGTCAACTCTTTTACCAAAAAATACAATCCAGGATTAACCATTGGTCAACAAATGACAGATCGGGAGTGGATGTTTTTTGATGGAGAATTTGTCAAACTCTGTGATGCCTTAGCTTTAATAATAGAATATGATAGAGAACTCAACAAGCTATGTAATTCGGTTTCACTTGAACAGCTTGATGCTGCAATGATGAACGAGCACGTAGAACTGCAGGCAAAAGCAAAAGTTGCATGGGATTCCTGGTTAAATCAACACATAAGTGTTTTTAACTTTAATAACCGTGGAAGGTTATATGACTATCTCAGATTTATTGAATATGACAAAATTGATGCATATCCACCAATCGTTAGCACAATGTTGCCCATCAACGCTGTGACTTCTCTCAGCATTCGTAGGCGAATTCCATTTAAACCAGCCTTGTATGATTTGCTAATAATAGATGAGGCAAGCCAATGTGACATAGCATCAATGGTACCACTATTATTGAGAGCAAAACGGGTAGCCGTAATTGGAGACAATAAGCAACTTAATCATATATGTTTACTAAGCAAGCAGACAGATTTGTCGTTAATAATGAAAAACGACATAGAGATACGTTGGTCATATCGTGCAAGTTCAGTTTATGATCTTGCGTCATGCATGTCTAAAGCAGAAAACATTATCCAGTTGCGTGACCATCACCGGAGTTTTCTTGACATTATCCAATTTTCAAATAAGGAGTTCTATGACAATACACTTCGAATTGCAACAGACTATAGCCGTTTAGTATCGCCCAATAACGGGAAACCAATTCTTGGAATGCAATGGATGGATGTGAAAGGTAAAACAATCCGTCCTGATTCAGGTGGTGCATACAACCTTCTGGAAGCTGAGAGTGTTATACGTATTTTAAGACGGTTATCAATAGAACTTGAATTTGATGGCAGTATTGGCGTTACTACCCCATTTCATTTACAAGCCGAGATGATTTCAAGGGCATTGGAACGTGATTCTATATTACGAAATCATTTAGAACTCCATAACAAGATTTTGATAGATACCGTACACAAGTTTCAGGGTGATGAACGTGATGTGATTATTTTCTCCCCTGTTGTTTCTAACGGCACAAAGTCTCAAAGTCTAATGTTCTTAAAGTCGACTGGAAATTTATTCAATGTTGCCATAACAAGAGCAAGGTCATTGCTTGTAACTGTAGGTGATAAACAATATTGCAAGCAATGTGGAGTCAGTTATCTTGAGCATTTTGCAGAATATAGTTGTGGGGATTCTGCCCCTGTTGAATCTTCTGAATGGGAACACATTCTGCAAAAGGCACTTTCAGATGCTGGAATCCCAGTCTCGGCACAATATCCCGTTGACAAATATTATCTGGACCTGGCTCTATTTTACAAAGGGAGAAAACTTGACATAGAAGTTGATGGGGCAATGTATCATCAAACCTGGACTGGAGAATTGTGTTACAATGACCAACTTAGGAATCAGGCTTTAATGCGTGAAGGCTGGGACATCATTCGTTTTTGGGTACAACAAATTCGTGACCTAATGCCATGGTGTATCAAGCAAATAAAAGATTGGATGGGCACTGTAGATAAAGCATCTCATAACTAATATTATATACTAATACACTCATTGACTTCATGAACAATACTATCTTGAGAATAGGGAATTACTACTAACTGAATATACATGAGAGAGAGCAGTTCTTGCTTCTGGGTTGTAAAAATATGAGAATTTTATAGTATAATAGACAAATCATATAAGAATTTTCTATTATAATCGAAAATTCTTAGTATCTTTGCAGTCGGAAAAGGCAAAAGTTACTTCTGGCGTACACAACAGCAACAAGAAATAGATTACATCGAAGATTTTGACGGTGTGTTGCACACTTATGAATTCAAGTGGAACAACAGTAAGCATCCACGTTTAACAGACACATTTGCGAAAAACTACCCAAATCATACATTCACAGTGGTGAGTCCTGAAAACTACCAATCCTTTGTGAAAGGGGAAATATAAAGATAATTAAATACATAACAAAATGAAAAAGATAGCATTATTTGTAGCAATTGCGGTGGCGACCACCTTGTTGATGGTTGGCTTCAAGCAGAAGACAGAACCCGTTCAGTCTCAGGAGACCAAAGAGGCGACAGTCTATTTGACTAAAGAAATCACTCCAGAGTCTCTCGTGAGGATATACAAGGCACTGGGCGTTCCGGCCAAGGGGCGCGTGGCCATCAAGATGAGTACCGGCGAGGGCAGCAACCCCAACTATCTGAAGCCTGAACTCATCAAAAATCTGGTCTTCGAGGTGGACGGCACCATAGTGGAGTGCAACACCGCCTATACCAGCGGTCCCCTTAACAAAAAAGACGATCGCAACACGTCGGAGAACCACTGGAAGGTCATCGAACGGCACGGGTTCACCCAGTATTTCCCCGTAGATATTATGGATGAATACGACGAGATTCGCATCCCTGTAAAAGACCAGAAGCACATCAAGTATGACATTGTGGGCGGTCACATGGCTAACTATGACTTTATGATTGCCCTAAGCCACTTCAAAGGGCACCCCATGGGAGGCTACGGCGGAGCACTGAAGAACCTCTCTATCGGATGTGCCAGCAAGAACGGCAAAGCTTACATCCACTCGGCAGGGAGAATGGAAAAACTCGATATGCTGAAACTGTGGACAAAGTATGTCAATGACCAGGAGGGATTCCTCGAGAGTATGGCTGCCGCTGCACAGGCTGTGGCAAACTACTTTAACAAGCATGAGGGCATCATCTACATCAACGTGATGAACAACATGAGTATTGACTGCGACTGTGTGGACCACCCTGCACCGGTGAAACTTGAAGACTATGGCATTCTGGCCTCCACCGACCCCGTAGCCCTTGACCAAGCCTGCATCGACATCATCAATAATCAGCAGGTGACGGCCACCAACGACCCGACAGACCTTCTCAAACGCATTGACAAACAGCATGGCGTCCACACTATTGAGCACGCTGAAGCCATTGGCCTCGGAACACGACAATACAAGATTGTCAATATTGACAAATAAGTCACAGTAACCACATACCCAGACCATATGTTCATAGAGACATCTCGCACATTACGGACATGTGGATTTTGACAGAAGACACCATTTTGTCATGTCGTATTTTTGTTGTATATTTGCAGACGAAAAGGTCTGCTATCGGCCACAAATAACCCTTTTATTCTGAAACACTAAAACACATAATACCATGCAAGGAAATTTTTCTTATCACAATCCCACGAAGCTGTATTTTGGCGAGGATGCCATGAATTATCTGATTGGCGAGCTGAAGTGCTATGGGCCGACGGTGATGCTGAGCTACGGCGGAGGCTCGATTAAGCGCAACGGCATATACGACGCTGTGGTTGCCGCACTGGAGGGTGCTGGCAAAACTATTGTGGAAGACCCCGGTGTAATGCCCAACCCCACCTACGAGAAGGTGATGGAGGGCTGCCACTTGGTGCGAGAGAACAATGTTGACCTTATCCTCGCCGTGGGCGGCGGCTCAACCATCGACTATGCCAAAGCCGTCAGTGCTTCGGTCTACTGCGAAGAAGAGGCCTGGGAGAAGTATTGGGTGAAGCAGGGAAGCCCTTCGTGCAAGACAGTCCCCATCGGAGCCGTACTGACCATGGTGGGAACCGGCAGCGAGATGAACGGCGGCAGCGTTATCACCAATCGCAAGGCGGGTTTCAAACTGGGCAAGGTTTTTGGCCCGAATCTATATCCCAAGTTCACCATTCTGAACCCACGCTTTACGATGACAGTGCCGCAGTATCAGATGGTGGCAGGTTTCTTCGACATTATGAGCCACCTGATGGAGCAGTACTTTGCCGGGACGGCCGACTGCACCACCGACTACATCAACGAAGGCTTGATGCGCTCGCTTATACACTCCACACGCATTGCGGCCAAGAATCCGCAGGACTATGAGGCACGCGCCAACATCATGTGGACTGCCACCTGGGCACTGAACACTTTGCTGAAATGCGGCAAGGGCGGCGACTGGGAAGTGCACCAGATCGGCCACGCCATCGGACTGGTGACGGATGCTACACACGGCATGACACTATCTTCGGTCTCCCTGCCCTATTACCGCCACGTGATGCACGACGGTCTGCACCAGTTTGTCCGTTTCGCCAAGAATGTATGGGGAGTCCGTCCCGAAGGCAAAAGCGACGAGCAAGTGGCCACCGAAGGTCTCAAATGTTTAGAAGACTGGATGAACGAAATCGGTGTGGTGACACATAGCCGTGAGTTGGGCGTGACGGAAGAGAATATCCCTGCCATCACCGACGCTGTGCTTATCCTGCCCGTAGGCTATCGCACCCTTACCCGCGACGAAGTGATTGACATCCTTCACCAAAGCATGTAACCTTCCAATGCGTTCATGTAGGAACGTGTCCTACAAAAACCAACAGGAAGATTATTAGTTACGTTTTTTTGAAAGAAGGGCGATGGTAGAACCCACTGCCCCTGTCCCGCCGACAGCCCACACAGCAATCATTGCAAGATACAAAGAGAGCCAGTCGGAACTGACGAAGTGCGCATAGATGAGACCGACAATGGTGACTGACAGAAGCATAGAGAGAAGCGTATTTGCATTGAAGAACAAGAGCATAGGACGGTTCTTGGCGCATATGGCATTCAGCATAAGAAGCAGTATTTGCGCCGAAAGAGCCAATATCGCCACTCCGAAGCCTATATGGAACAACCCTGTTGAGAGCAGAGCTACAAGGTGACTCGCACAGACTACCGCCATCTCCTTTTTGTGCCGCCCGATGCGATGCCGTCCAAGAAGCTGGAGACTGAACCAAAGTCCCAATGCCCATGCTACTACCACCAATGGCAGAACCCACTCTCCAAGCACTCTGAAAAGGGCAATAAAAGCTGTCGACATGGCAACAACGAGCAAGGCGAAAAGCCATAGCATCCCTACAGCTGCCCAGCAGCCACGGGAACGATTGTATAGTTTTGCCACACTTGTCATTTCGTTCAGATTCTATTCGGCTTTAAAGCCCATGCCGAAAGATGTGGGAACTGTCAACTCCTTGAAGGTGTTGAGAAGATAATCGTCGGTCATGCCTGACACATAATCGGCCACGATGCGGGCAGGTTCGGTTGACTGGCAGTAATCGGACGACATTTCGGATAGAAAGTCAGAGATATGGGTGTGACGACTGTCTTTTTCCAAGTCTTCAAGGCAGGCGTTAAGCACCACGTTGAACATGTTTTCGATTTTGTTGTCCTGAATCATTTTGCGGGGATTGCGATAGATATGCTCATAGTTCCATCGCTGCAGGATGTCGAGAGAACGAAAAACTTCGGGCGAAAAGGCAAGACGGTCACTGTCAATGCTGTTGTTTACCAAGTCGATAATAAGACGGTTGACAATATCGCGATTGGTGTTGCCAAGCAGACGGGTGGCTTCGACAGGGAGGTCGTTTCGTTTAATCAGGTTCACCACAATGGCATCCTCTATGTCACGCCCAACATAGGCAATGATGTCCGAGATACGCATCACGCAGCCTTCGAGGGTCATGGGATGCATCCGTTTGGTCACCCCTACATCGAAAAGACTGTTTTCGTATTCTTCAAGCAGGCGGTCAGGAGTTTTGTTCTTGTCGGGTGAATAGGAGTTATTCAGCACTTCGCCATTATGGCAAATGATGCCGTCAAGTACTTGAGTGGTAAGATTGTTGCCCATACCATTGTTTTCAAGCAGATGGAAGAGACGGAAACTCTGCACATTGTGGCAGAAGACACCACATTTATTCTGTCGGCAGAATGTGGAGATGATGGATTCACCATTATGGCCAAACGGGGTGTGACCCACGTCATGCCCCAGCGATATGGCCTCAATCAAGTCGAGATTCAGATTGAGAAAATAGCCGATAGTGCGGGCAATTTTGGATACCAACTGCACATGGAGAACCCTGTGAGTGATGTGGTCGTTCTCGATAAGATAGAACACTTGGGTCTTGTCAATATAACGGCTGTAGGCACTGGAATAGAGGATGCGGTCAATGTCGTGGAAGAAAGCGGGCCGCAGGTCATCTGGTTCGGCACTGAGGCGAGTTGCCTTACACGTAGGAAAGGCATAGGGGCTCAATGATTTGTCTGCTACCGACTGCTGAGCCTTGACACGTTCCTCTACCGTTTTGTTGAATTGGATATTGTTCATCGTGTTCCTGTGGTTAGGGCAAATATATCGTTATTGTGAAGTATAGTTGGGTGAACCTCACTAATTTATTTTTATCTAACGTAAGCTTGGCTTTATTATTGTGCAACGTCCGGCTGTTTATGACGACTTTTTATTGCCACTGATTTTTTATGTGATATGTGGGGAAAAAGTGCTATCTTTGCATTCTAAAATCAAAAACTATGAAGTATTCTAACTTATTCATTACAATGACGCTGTGTGCAGTCATTGCTGCCTGTGGCGGCAAAGCCCAGCAAACAGAAAACCTCGACTCCACGAACCTGAAACCCACTCCCGGCACCGGAGGAGACCATTATGTGCCGATGAGCGAACGCTCCGGTGACACGGCTGTGGTCTTCTTCACCCGTGACCTATCAGCCGACGGTCTTATCCGCGCTTACGAGCAGGTGAACGGCAACATTAGCGGCAAGGTGGCTGTAAAGTTGCACACTGGTGAGAAGAACGGCCCCAACATCATTCCGAGAGAATGGGTGAAAGCCCTTATGTCCAAAGACATTAAAGGTGGTACCATCATTGAGACAAACACCTACTACGAAGGCGACCGCTACACCACCAAACAGCACCGCGAGACTTTGAAAGTGAACGGTTGGACATTTGCACCTGTGGACATCCTCGACGAAGAGGACACAGTAACACTGCCCGTGATGGGAGGCAAGTGGTTTACCCGCATGAGCATGGGCAGCCATATCAAGAATTATAACAGCCTCGTCGCCCTTACTCACTTCAAGGGACATACACAGGGCGGTTTCGGTGGCTCGAACAAGAATATCGGCATCGGTTGCGCCGATGGCCGGATAGGGAAAGCATGGATACACACCACTCCCGGCCAGCCTAACCAGTGGGACATCGCCACGGAGGAATTCATGGAGCGCATGACAGAAAGCACCAAAGCAACCATTGACTATTTCGGCGAACATGTCACCTATGTCAATGTGATGCGCAACATGTCGGTGTCGTGCGATTGTGAGGGCACCGCTGCAGCACCCGTAGTGACACCCAATGTGGGCATTCTCTCATCGACCGATATTTTGGCCATCGACCAAGCATGTGTAGATATCATCTATGCCATGACCGAGGCCGAACACCACGACATGATAGAGCGTATCGAAAGCCGTCATGGCCTGCGACAACTCAGCTACATGAAAGAACTGGGAATGGGACACGATGTCTATATCCTGATTGACTTGGACAATGGCGGCAAACGCATCACTGCTGCCGAGGCTGCCCAAGGACTAAAGCCATTCTCCCCTGTCAAGAAATAAAATAAAAACAGATTGTCTATGAAACGGATTACATCAATGCTCTATGTCGCCGCATTGCTGATTAGCATGACGGCCTGCGCACAGAAAAACAACGGAAACAGCAACACTCAAAACAATAACAACATGAAAAAAACACTTGTAGCCTACTTCTCGGCCACGGGTACAACCAAAGCCGCTGCCGAACAGTTGGCCAAAGAGAAGAATGCCGACCTCTTCGAAATCATCCCCGAACAGAAGTACACAACAGCCGACCTTGACTGGACCAACAAGCAATCACGCTCATCGGTTGAGATGAAAGACCTCTCATCCCGTCCCGCTGTCAGTAGCCATATTGATAACATTGACCAATATGACACCATATACATCGGCTTTCCCATTTGGTGGTACACAGCACCCACCATTATCAACACCTTCATCGAGGCTTATGACTTCAGCGGTAAAGTGCTCGGGGCTTTTGCCACCAGCGGAGGCAGCACCATCACCAAGTCGGCCAATGATTTGAAAAAAGCCTACCCACAATACACCTGGCTTGAAGGCCGTCTTATGAATTAGCATTCCCCGTCACGGGGAACCTGCCATGCAAAAAGGACAACAGACCGCTCACAGACAGAGGTCTGATGTCCTTTTGTTTTTTTATGTCCTGCACAGAATGTTTTTTTGACAAAAATACAATATTATCGGGAGCTTTGCGTTACTTAGAGCATGAAAAAAACAATCAAATTTTGCGTATTAATACTTCTTGCCATTCTGGCAGCAACTCCTGCCCACGCAAAGAAGCAAAAGTATGAAATCACCCTCACCATCAAAGGGGGAGCGGACACTATCATGTACTTAGGTCACTACTTTGCCAAAGGCAACACCGTCCTCGACACGGCCATAAGGGACAAGAAAGGACGCTTTGTCTTCTCAGGAAACGACACTTTACCCTATGGTCTATACTTCTTTGCCAACACACGGGGCATGTATGTAGAATTTGTGGTCTACAATGAGAAACCATTCTTCACCTTCGAGACCCAACAGCGCGACTGGGCTGGCAACATGAAGGTGAAAGGCAGCCGACAGAACGAGTACTTTTTCAATTTCAACCACATTGACGCTGCCTATAGCAAAGACCTCAGCGAGAAAGAAGGCACGATGGATTCTGCCCAATTTGTAAGATACCGCTACAATAAATATCTTGAACTGGACAGCATCAAACTGACAATGATAGACCAACATCCCGAAATGTTCCTTTCGAAAATGATGCTTGCATCCAAAGATGTCACACCACCCTTGGTCGATGCCAACGGCGACACACTGACCATCGAGCAACGACGCAACTACTATCTCGAGCACTATTTCGACAACATGATGCTCAACGAAAATGCCATTATCCGAACCCCACAAGCCATCTTCTATGACCGCGTGATGAATTTTTACGACAATATTCTGAAATTCACTCCTCCTCAGATTATCATCCAGTATATGGATCCCATGCTCGAACGCGCCAAAGCTGCTCCCGACGTGTTCCAATATTTGGTCGTAACCCTTACCCAAAAATATCTGCAAAGCAATGTGATGGTCTATGACGAAGTGTATGTACATTTGATTAAGAATTATTACGCCACCGATGCTAATTTCTGGTCTTCGCCCAGCAATATCGACAAAGAGCTCCAGCGTGCTACAAAATGGGAACGTCTGTTAGTCGGTCGCGAGGCTCCCGAGCTCATCCTTTTCGACACCCTCCACATACCTCACTCGCTCCATGCTTTGCCACACAAATGGAAACTTCTCGTTTTTTGGTCGCCCAACTGCGGACATTGCAAACACATTATTCCTGCAGTATATAAAGTCTTCGAAAAATACAGCATGAAATATGACATCGGTGCCTTCACCATCCTCAGCGACCCCGATGACAAAACCCGCAAAGAATGGCATAAATTCATGGCCGATCACAACATGAACAGCCCTGCCTGGCTAAGCCTTGACGGAGGCGAAGCCAATGTCGACTGGCACGATGTGTACGACATTGTCACCACTCCACAAATCTACCTCATTGACGAGAACAACATCATTGTTGCAAAGAAACTCGGAGAAGAGACCATCGAACGAGCCATCAACGTCATCTGTGCTCCAGAGCAATCAAACAGCAAAGAATAATCACAAAAATACAATAACATGAAAAAAACCTTATTAATTGCAGGGTTTGCAATCGCCACCCTGCTGACAACAGGATGCAAAAAAAGTATGGACAATCCTTTCTTCACTCAATGGGGAACACCCTATGAAATCCCTGATTTCGGGAAAATCAAAACAGAACACTACCTGCCCGCTTTCGAGGAAGGCATGAAACAACAAATGGCCGAGATCGACGCCATTGTCAACAACCCCGATGCTCCCACGTTCGAAAACACTGTGGAAGCCTATGAGTACAGCGGAGAACTGCTGAACAAAGTGTCTGGTGTCTTTTTCAATCTCAGTGAGTGTGAGAACAGCGATGAAATGGAAGCCATTGCCGAAGAGGTAACTCCCAAACTTTCGGCTCATGGCGACAACATTGCCCTCAATGCCAAACTATTCGAGCGTATCAAGACTGTGTACGACAATCGCACAGACCTTGGACTTAACCCCGAACAGATGCGTTTGTTGGAAGAAACCTACAAAGGATTTGTACGCAGCGGCGCCAATGTTCCAGCTGAAAAACAGGCCCGTTTCCGTGAATTGAACGAGCAGATTGCTTCTCTCACCCTCCGCTTTGCTCAGAACGTGCTGAAAGCCACCAACGCCTATCAGTTGGTGCTCGACACTGCCCCTGCAGGCATTACCCCAGACCAGATAGCCGCTGCCAAGGAGGCCGCCGATGCCGACTCCGCCACAAAGGGCAAACTGGTTTTCAAACTGAACATGCCCAGCTGGGAGCCTTTCATGCAAAACTGCGCTGATCGCGAACTCCGTCATCAAATGTGGGAAGCATACGCCACCCGCTGCAACGGCGGTGAGTTCGACAACACCAAGATTATTGACACCCTCACCAATCTCCGTCTCGAACGTGCCAACATCCTTGGCTACAAGACCCACGCCGACTATGTGTTGGAAGATTGTCTGGCCAAGACCCCCCAAGCTGTAAACGCTTGCCTGATGCAGATTTGGACTCCCGCTTTGGCCAAAGCCAAGAAAGAGTGTGCCGAGTATCAAAAAATGATCAAAGCCGACGACCCCACCGCGAAACTGGAACCTTGGGACTGGCGCTTCTACAGCGAGAAACTGCGCAAAGCCAAATATGACCTCGACGACGATGTGGTTCGTCCTTACTTCTCTCTCGACAATGTACGCGAAGGTGCTTTTGCCACTGCCAACAAACTTTACGGCATTTCTTTCCGCGAAAACACCTCTCTGCCCACCTACAACAAGGAGGCTCACGCCTACGAAGTTCTGGACGGCGACCAAGTGATCGGTATTCTTTACATGGACTTCCATCCCCGCGCCAGCAAACGTAGCGGTGCCTGGATGACTGAATTCCGCGGACAGAAAGTAGATCGCGAGGGCAACAACGTCATCCCCATCATTCAAGTGGTCTGCAATTTCACCAAGCCCACTGCCGACAAGCCCTCTTTGCTCACCTTCGACGAAAGCGAAACCCTCTTCCATGAGTTTGGCCACGCTTTGCACGGTCTGTTAAGCAAATGCCACTATCCCTCACTGGCAGGCACCAATGTACCCCGTGACTTTGTGGAACTGCCGTCGCAGATTATGGAAAACTGGTGCCGCAACCCACAGGTGATGAAAACCTATGCCAAGCATTACCAAACAGGCGAGAGCATCCCCGACGAACTTATTGCCAAGATCGCCGCTGCACAGACCTACGGACAAGGATTCATCAACACCGAATTGTTGGCTGCATCACTGCTCGACATGGCCTATCACGGCATCACCGAGAAACAGCACATCGATGCCAACACCTTCGAAACCAACTACCTCAACAGCATCGGCCTCACTCCCGAAATCATCAGTCGCTACAAGAGCCCCTACTTCCAACATATCTTCACCACTGGATACGATGCTGGATACTATAGCTACACCTGGACTGCCATCCTCGATCACGATGCATTCGCAGCTTTCGTTGAGAGCGGAGACCTCTACAACCCCGAGCTGGCCAAGAAATTCCGCCATATTCTTGAAAGCGGCAACACCATCGACCCCATGCACATGTACCTTGAATTCCGCGGCAAAGAACCCAGTGTCACTCCGCTGCTGAAAGACCGTGGTCTGATTTAACACAATATGAAACCAGAACTAAGAACTACGGATTTGTTGACAAATCAGTAGTTCTTAGTTCTTCACTATTAATTCTGAAAGTATGGATAACAACGCGCGCAAACTGACCCGCAGCACCACCGACCGCCGAATAGCAGGCGTGTGCGGTGGCATAGCAAATTATCTCAATGTGGATGCCACCGTCATCCGCATCCTTTTCCTCTTTGCCCTCGTATGCGGAGGCTTTGGTGTCTGGGCCTACCTTATTGTGTGGATTGCCGCACCCGAAGACACCCCAGGCACCATGCAGCGACAATAGACATAGCCTGCCTTCTTTTGTTTCGATTTTTTTTCATCTCCATGCAGTCTTTCCTCGAAAGAATGTCTCTTAGGAGACATGATGGACATGGAACAATTGGTTGAGCAGGCCAAATCTGGCAATCGGCACGCCCTAAACACACTTTACTGCCGTTACAAACATCGGTCGTTGGCCGTTTGTCGCCACATTACGCACGACAACGAACTCTCCGAAGAGCTTGTTGACGATGCTTTTCTTATCGCTTTCAACAAACTGGACTATCTCCATGACCCCGAAAAGTTCGGTGCATGGCTTTCTGTCATTTCCGCACGTCTTGCGTTGCGCCAACTGAAACGCCAACCCGAAAACAAAGTCATTCCCCTCTCCCACATCGAAGGTTTCGACATCCCTTGCGATTCTCACGAACCTCCCCTTTCGTCCGAAGAACTACAATCAGCCATCGACCAATTGCCCAATGGCTACCGGCAAGTGTTCACCATGTCGGTAATAGAAGGTCGGCAACACAAAGAAATCGCCTCAATCCTGAACATCGAACCCCATTCCTCCTCTTCGCAACTCTATCATGCCCGCGTCATGCTTCGGCGCATTTTAGGACCGCTTCTCTGCCTCCTACTCACAACCATGCCTTTTATCTTGGTACAAGACAAACACACCGAGACAGCACCTACAACAGCCTGGACTCCCCTAATGCCACCAACCTCTGTTCCCAGACTGACACCTGCACCTATCCCAGCCCACCGCAATAGAACCATTATCAACGGGACTCACTTCCAGACGAACAATTCCAATAGAACCAATCCTTTTGACACTCTGGATAACAGTCAGTACAATTCCACTGCACTAAGGCAACCCGACAAAGAAAACCAACCTCCTTTCCCATCTTCCGTGCCGAGTAACGATAAATTCCCGGACACCTTCCTGCCATACAATGCCCTTGACGACATTCCGACCAAACCCTTGGCATCGCTGCACTCAAACAAATGGTCTATTTCCGTTTCTGTAGCACCCGCCTTGTCGAACACAATTTCTTCCCAACGCCCACATTCCTTGCTGCTACCGGCAGTCTCCACCACCGGAAGCTCCGAACCGGGCATAGCAATCGACAATTGGCGCGACTGTAAAAAATATGTGCTTGAAAACAGTTCCCTCTTTTCACCAGAAGTGGCAACAGCACTGATACGTATAGCCCAAAGCAACGAAGTGGACAACAACGGCCAAATAATACGTACTGAATACCACGAGCCTCCCACCCTCATAGCGCTGACAGTACATTACACAATCAACCCTACCCTATCAATATACACCGGAATAAGCCATGGAGCATACCGCTCCTATTTCCAAACAGGTGTGGGCAATGACAGAATAGATGAACACCAGCGTGTCACCTTCCTCGACATCCCCTTGGGCATATCCTATTGTCCACATCCAGCATCCCGGTTAGGCTACCACCTTTCCACCGACCTCACCCTACAGATGCCCCTCCTTTTGCACAGCAACACCTGTTTCATCATCGGGGGTCAGACAAACAGCAATTCCGGCATTTCCGGCGAAAGAATACCCCTCCTCCATCAATCAATATCCCTCAATGCCATCAATCTAAAAATAGGATTGAAAGCAGGCGTGCACTACCTCCTTTCGACGCATGTCAGCCTTTTTTCCGAAGCCTGCATCAGCTACACCCTTCCCTGCTGGCAATCAACTTCCACCTATTCCACTCTTCATCCCCTTGTTCCATCGTCACAAATCGGCTTGAAATACACATTTTAGTAATCGGTACATGCAGTCTTCTGCATCTTTCCATGCTCTATCAAGATACCGTCCCGGGTTACGGGAAGATCTTAAACAGCAAAAAGAATGTACAAAGCAACCGATTACCTCACCAGCGGACTGCTCTACGTCAACAACACCCTGCGTCCGCACCACAAACAGTTGAGCCAACTGATGATTTATGCCACAACCGCATGCCAGTCGAAATGCCGCCACTGTTCCATCTGGAAAAAGCCCCACGAGCATCTCTCCCTCGACGATATCGTGCAAGTGATGCAGAGCCATTGCGTCCAACCCCACACCACCGTGGGACTTGAAGGCGGAGAGTTTCTTCTCCACCCGCAAGCCAGCCAAATCCTCGAATGGTTTATGAATCACCACCCCAACTACACACTGCTTTCCAATTGCCTCAACCCCGACAAATTAATCGACCACACAATCCATTTCAGTCCCAAACACCTCTACCTGTCCTTGGACGGCGACCGCAACACCTATCTCCGCATGCGAGGCTGCGATGGATATCCAAAAGTGATTAAGGTGATTGAATCCTTGAAAAGCACTGTGCCAATATCACTGATGTTCTGTCTCTCGCCTTGGAATAGCTTTCAAGACATGGAGTACGTCATTCGCATAGCCCAGCAATACCGCATCGACATCCGGATAGGCATCTACGGCACCATGGCCTTCTTCGACACCACAAGTGGCCTCCTTGATGCAACCGGATTCACCGCCCGCATCCCACAAACCATCCATCAAACAAGCGAGAACTACGACTATGTAGCCCTCTACGACCAATGGCGCAACGGCCACCTTAGCCTCCCCTGTCTCAGCCTCTGCAGTCAAGCTGTTATTCATGCCAACGGCAACGTCCCTCTATGTCAAAATCTCGACTGCATCCTCGGCAATATCCACAGCCATACACTCGACGACATCTGGCACAGCCCTGCAACCAGGAGTCTTCAGCGTCACTACCGCCGAAACTGCAACGGCTGCTGGATAAACTTCCATCGCAAATACGACATTATTCTGCTCCGCACACTCGAACGGTTCCTCCCTAAAAAGATTATTGAAAAAACATACGGCCCCTATTGGTGGTGCGACAACCGACGTACCACCTACCGCCAATACTTCAAAGACTTGCAATCATGATATCCACAATCATCCAACAAACCCGCCGCCTGCGGACAAACGCGCAACTGTCGCACCCCTATACCCGCCAATACGCCTTTGTTGGCATGGGCAGCCACAGCATGTCCAACCTCTATCCTGTGCTCAACCTCCTGCGCGTGCCCCTCAAATACATTTGCGTCACCTCTCCCCGCAAAGCCCGACTCATCAGCCGCAACCCTTTCTACAATTTCGGCGGCACCACCCCCTCCACATCACTCTCCGACGTGCTGTCCGACCCCGGTATATCCGCAGTCTTTGTCTCAGCCTCACCGGCAGCCCATTTCCGCATAGCCTCTTCCGTGTTACGACAAGGCAAATCCCTGTTTATCGAAAAACCACCATGCCGCACCCTCGCCCAACTCGAGTCGCTTATAGCCCTTCAAACGCAGACTGACACCCTCGTACAAGTAGGCATGCAAAAACGCTATGCACCCTCCATCCGCCGCCTTAAAGCCCGACTCAAAAACGACTCCGTATGCAACTACTCCCTACGCTATTGCGTAGGACGATACCCCGAAGGCAAGGCACTCACCGAACTTTTTATACACCCAATTGACTTATCCATACACCTCTTCGGTCCAGCCGACATAATAGCCCTGCGCCAAGCCTCCTCACAAACCCTTGTGCTGATGCTCGCCCACGGCAACACGGTGGGGACTATGGAACTCTCCACAGGCTACTCGTGGACTACACCCATCGAGAACCTGTCTGTACACACCCGCAAAGGGCTCTACAAACTCACTTCCATCGACACGCTCACCTTCGTACCAGCCTCTACACCCGTCGCAGGCCTGCCGTGGGAGAAAATCAAGCACCCTGATGTTTCTGTCGAGCACTTTTGCCACCACGACAGTTTCTCGCCCACGCTTGCCTCATCTCTCTGGGTTGAGCATGGATTC
The DNA here is from genome assembly GCA_002309955.1 of Bacteroidales bacterium UBA1208. Taxonomy (GTDB): domain Bacteria; phylum Bacteroidota; class Bacteroidia; order Bacteroidales; family P3; genus Colimorpha. The sequence continues at coordinate 35,513 of DBXQ01000034.1, read as the reverse complement.
TACCACGAACTGAAAGATTTTGTCGATGGGGTGGAACACACTTCCCCAATCCTTGCGAAGCCCTTTTTCGCCTCAAAGTACCGCCCTACGCTCCAAAGCCTCCTTCCCACCTACCGCCTTTTAGAACAAATAAGCAGAAACCAGGCATCAGCCACCTCTCCATAAACCATTTCAACAACAGTTCATCATAACCTCCAACGCAACTCTATCCCCGTTCCTTCATCCTCACTTATCCGTTCCATCTCCGTTCAGTTCTCCTTTGTTGGAGGAAGAACGATGGGNNTGGGAGAACGAGCGAAGGAAGAGCGAGCGTACAGCCCCCTGACCACCTATGAACATATTTCGATGGGCATCTGTGCATCCTCCGTTGCGGGGTCGTGCAACAAAAGTACCGCTTATTGAAATAAAATGCGTATCTTTGCATCCGTCCTGCAACATGCAGAATACACACAACTTGCTCATAATGAATATTATTGAAGCCATATTATTATCACTATCGTTGTGCGTGGATTCGTTGGTTGTATCCACTACCACGGCGTTCCATAGCAAGATAAGCCTGCGCCGCGGACTGTTGATGGCGGCTGTCTTCGGCCTGTGCCAAGCGGGATTTCCTCTTTTAGGGGCACTGATTGGCGACGTGGCGCGGACGTTTATCGAAGCCGTGGACCACTGGGTAGCCTTCGGGTTGTTGCTTTTCGTGGGCGGCAAAATGATTATGGACGGCATCCGCAACAAAGAGGAGGCCGAGGCAATGAAACGTCCGGTGGTGAACATCGGGACAATGTTTCTGCTGGGTGTGGCCACCAGTATCGATGCCTTTGCCGTTGGCATTGGCCTTGGACTGGAGCACACTATGCCTGATGTGCTTTGGACGGTGGCTATGATTGGAGGGGTGACCTTCGCCGTGTCGCTGATAGGCGTTCATCTGGGTCGCCACAATATCCCTGTGCCAGAACGTTCGGCAACCATTCTTGCCGGCATAGTGCTGATAGGTCTGGGTACGAAAATTCTGCTGGAGCATCTTGTCCTGGCTTGACCTCATTTGACTTCGCTTCATAGTCCTCAGAAGGCAAACAACACCTTTCTTTTTGTTAAAAACATTTAAACATTGTAAGATTCTCCCACTATATACGTCATACAATTGACAGTGAACCGTTATCGGAGCTGTTAATCCAAAGGGAATAAAGGTGCAGACCGCCATCGGTGTCCAGGCAATCATGCAACAAAAAACATATATACAATGAAACACATTATAAGCTATTCCATCCTCTCAGCCTTGTGCTGCCTATGTATGATGTCCTGCAGCAAGCAGGAACATGTCTCCCCTCTCGACCCAGAAGCCGAGAAGGTATGCCACTGCGGCTGCGACGATGCCTTACTGCAACTTGAATGGCTACGCAATACGGTGACATTCATGGAGACGCACCGCAACGATTTCCGTGCCGAAATAAGTATATGCAAATACGACGGAGGCAAGGATGGTTTCTTGTTGAACTATTGCGTTTCTTGTGCCGACGGAACGATAACCCTTGTTGATTGTGAGGGCAATATTCTTGTTACCATGGGAGGGATAGCGGGCGATGGCTACGACGTCTATGAAATAGACCCGGAAAGCATACGCTGTATCTATCGCAACTACCACATTCCCCGGATTACCGACCACCGTTGGTATCTGGCACGCTTTGTGGACCGGGCCACCAATACCAGCGAGGCACCTATGTGGAACGGACATCTGCAATACTATGTGATAGAGTTTAACCCTGACGGCACGATGTCGGGCGGCGGGGTGAACATTCTGCAAGGCACTTATAATCTGGATCACGGCAATATCAGTATCCACATACAGACCGTCACCGAGATGTATGACGCGACGGGATGGGAGGACCGGATGATCGATGCGCTGAACGCTGCCATTGAATGCAGCATCGGGGAAGACCATATCAGGATATATTACAACTACACGAACACCTACATGGAGTTCCGTGTGCTTGACGAATCGATGGAGGATTGACACGGCTGTGCTGGATAAAGAGAAAAGAGAGGTCTCGCTGAGGCCTCTCTTATTGTTATGCGGGTGATGCATTTAGCGAATGGGAAGGTGTATAACCTTCTTTGTCTGGAAGTACTCTTCGGAAAAGAAGTCCGAAATGTCCCACGTGCGGACTTTTTTCTTGAACGGGGCCAACTCGGCGTCGAGGTCTCCACCCTTGAGGTAAAGGATGCCGTTGCGCAGATGGTGATATTGGATGTCGGAGACCTTGCCTTTTACCCATTGTGTGAACTGGCTGAGGTCTGCCACAGCCCGGGAGACTACAAAATCATAGTCGCCTTGCAGTTGCTCCGCCCTGACCTGCTCGGCACGGACGTTCTTCAGCTGTAGCTGGTCGGCTACATCCTGCACTACCTTTATTTTTTTGCCTATCGAGTCGATAAGGTGGAACTTGGCATCAGGGAACATGATAGCCAGCGGTATGCCAGGGAAACCGCCGCCTGTGCCTACGTCGAGCACTTCGGCCATGGTTTTGAAAGGTTGCACCTTGGCAATGGCAAGACTATGGAGAACATGGTGTTCATAGAAATTGTCCATGTCCTTGCGCGAGATGACATTGATTTTTGCGTTCCAGTCCTGATACAATGGCAACAGGGCGGCAAATTGTTCTTTTTGCCGCTCGGTGAGACCGGGGAAATATTTCAGTATAAGCTCTACACCTGCCATGGACTATAGGTATGCCTGCAAATGTTTGCTCTTGCTGCTGACACGGAGACGTTTGATGCCTTTTTCTTTGATTTGGCGGACACGCTCACGGGTGAGGCCGAATTTCATGGCAATCTCGTCAAGGCTAAGCGCATGGGGAAGACCTATTCCAAAATACATCTTGATGACCTCACGCTCATATTCGGTGAGCGTTGAAAGGGCGCGCTCAATTTCCTGCGACAGGGATTCTTGCATCAAGGCGCTGTCTGTGGGCGGTGTGTCCTCGTTGGGCAAAACATCAACGAAATTGACATCCTCGTCGGCTACAAGGGGTGCGTCAATAGAGATATGACGGCCAGATATGCCGAGGATGCTCTTGATTTTCTCTTCGGGGATATCAAGCATGTCGGCCAATTCCTCCTCTGATGGCGGACGTTCCAATTCTTGTTCCAGACGGCTGATTTCTTTTTTCAGCTTATTGAGGGCCCCCAATTGGTTGGAGGGAAGGCGGACAATGCGCGAGTTCTCAGCAATGGCCTGCAGAATGGACTGACGAATCCACCACACGGCATAGGAGATAAACTTGAAACCACGGGTTTCGTCAAAACGCTTTGCGGCCTTAATCAGACCCACATTGCCCTCATTGATAAGATCAGGCAGACTGAGCCCCTGGTTCTGGTACTGCTTGGCGACAGAGACTACAAAACGTAGATTGGCCTTTGTAAGACGGTCCAGAGCTTCCTGGTCTCCTGCCTTGATACGCTGTGCCAGCCGCACCTCCTCTTCGGGAGTCAACAACTCTTCACTGCATATATCTTGCAGATATTTATCCAACGATTTGATATCGCGGTTGGTAATGGAATGGGTAATTTTTAATTGTCTCATAGCTGATAATTCAATTCCACTCTATTTTTCTTCCATAACGATAAAAAAGCAAAAAAGTTTCATGAGAATAAAAAAAAAGTTGTTAATTATAATTTAAGAGTTGACAATCAAAAAAAAAAACGTAAATTTGCACTTTCAACCGAATGAGAATATAACCTATGTTTGAAAGCATTAGTAGTAAGATAGAGAAAGCGTTACACACGCTCAAAGGCAAAGGAAGCATCACCGACATCAACATAGCCGAGACAGTGAAAGAGGTTCGCAAGGCCTTGCTTGACGCCGATGTGAGCTATCCGATAGCCAAGGAATTTACCGACAAGGTTAAATCCGAAGCGCTGGGAAGAAATGTCATCCAGAGCATCGAACCGGGACAACTGATGGTGAAAATCGTCCACGAGAAGCTCACCGAACTTATGGGGAGCTCGGCTGTGGACATCAACATCAAAGGTAACCCTGCCGTAATACTCATTGCCGGTCTACAAGGATCGGGTAAAACCACTTTCTCTGCCAAACTGGCCCACTATCTCAAGACTAAAAAGAACAAAAGCGTCGTGCTTGTTGCCGGTGACGTTTACCGTCCTGCCGCCATCAGCCAGTTGCAGACACTTGGACAGCAGATACAGGTGCCAGTCTTCACCGAGGAAGGTAACACCAATCCTATTGACATCGCCACCAAAGCCATCAAAGACGCCAAGATGAAGGGGGCACAAGTGGTCATCGTTGATACCGCAGGCCGTCTGGCTGTCGATGAGGATATGATGAACGAGATTTCCGGTCTGAAACAATCCCTCAACCCACAAGAGACCCTTTTCGTGGTCGATGCAATGACTGGCCAGGATGCCGTCAACACCGCCAAAGCATTCAATGACCGACTTGATTTCGACGGCGTAGTACTTACCAAGCTTGACGGCGACACCCGTGGCGGTGCAGCCCTCACCATCCGCTACTCCGTACAGAAGCCTATCAAGTTTGTCGGTATCGGCGAAAAGATGGAAGCCCTCGACGTATTCCACCCCGACCGTATGGCCAGCCGCATCCTTGGCATGGGCGACGTGGTCTCACTAGTGGAACGTGCCCAAGAGCAGTACGACGAAGAGGAAGCTCGTAAAATCCAAAAGAAACTCATCCACAACGAATATAACTTTGAAGACTTTCTCTCCCAAATCGGACAAGTCAAGAAAATGGGTAGCATGAAAGACCTCATCGGCATGATTCCCGGAATGGACAAGTTGACCAAAAATGTGGAAATAACCGACGATGCCTTCAAGCCTATCGAGTCCATGATAGGCAGCATGACCCCATATGAGCGTCGCAATCCCAGCTGTTTGAACGGTAGTCGTAAACAACGCATAGCCTCAGGCAGCGGCCATTCCATCCAAGAAGTGAACCGGTTTATCAAACAGTTTGAAGAAACCCGCAAAATGATGAAAGCCGTAAGCACCAAAGGCAAACCTCCACGCCTACCCAAGCGCCACCGGTAATCTCCAACCCGAAAATTGCAAAGTAAATTATTCTACAGACATACAAAAGCCCACTCCCATGTTTCAATTATTAGACGGTAAAACCCTATCCATCCAAATTAAAGAAGAAATCGCTACCGAGGTGCGTCAACTCATGGCTCAAGGCCATCGCACACCTCATTTGGCCGCTGTCATTGTCGGCAACGACGGTGCCAGCCAGACCTACGTAGCTAACAAAGAAAAATCAAGCCACGAAGTCGGTTACACCTCCTCGGTCTACCGTTACTCCGAGAAAACCACAGAAGAAGAGCTTCTTGAATCCATCAACTTCCTCAACAACGACCCTGAAATCGACGGATTCATTGTCCAGCTCCCTCTACCCAAACATATCAATGAGCAGCACATCATTGATGCCATCTCGCCCGACAAGGATGTAGACGGTTTCACCGCCATTAATGTAGGACGTATGGTACTGGGAGAAGACGCATTCATTCCTGCCACCCCCATGGGAATCTGCACCCTTCTCAAACGCTACGGCATCGAAACTTCGGGCAAAAACTGTGTCGTAATAGGTCGCAGCAACATCGTCGGCACTCCCGTGGCCAATCTCCTTTCGCGCAAAGGATTCGACTGCACTGTTACCCTATGCCACAGCCGCACACAAAACCTCCCTGAGATATGCCGCAATGCCGACATCCTCATCGTAGCCATCGGCAAACCCGAGTTTGTCACCGCCGACATGGTCAAACCAGGTGCCGTTGTCATTGACGTGGGCATCCATCGCATTCCCGACGAAAGCCGTAAAAGCGGTTATCGCATCATCGGTGATGTGAAACATAGCGAGGTAGACCCCCTCTGCACTTGGGTCACCCCTGTTCCTGGCGGTGTCGGACCTCTCACCATCATCTCCTTGCTCGAAAACACAATGAAGGCCTATAAAAAGAACCTCAACATCAAGTAAACCTTCTCCCTGCATACAGTAAACCCCGCAACAGTCATGCCTGTTGCGGGGTTTATTTTTTGCTTCAAAAAGCCTATCAACGAGTCTCCGACAAGAGATTTTCATTCACCTCAAGAGGCGAATAACGATCCTCCTCTTTGCATTTCACATTGGCCGCCTTATGACACACACAGCCCGCCGATTCCCCCGTATAGGGATCCATGCCGCTGCAATGACGCTTAAACTCGCCATGCTTGCGCACAAACATCTTGATGCCCAATCCCAGCATCATCAATGCCACGACTGCTACAGCACACAAAATTGTTATGACTATCGTTTTGTCCATTGCTTACAATCGGTTCGCCAAACCACGACCTCGAAAATTTCATATGTTAAACATTATCCAACAAAAAAGCCGCAATAATGCGGCTTTTGTTTGCTCCCCAAGCAGGACTTGAACCTGCGACCCCCTGATTAACAGTCAGGTGCTCTNNCCAACTGAGCTATTGAGGAAGGTTGCTTTATCTCTTTCAAAGCGGTTGCAAAGATACGCACTTTTTTGGAACTAACAAAATTTTTTTTGAAAAAAAATCATCATCTCCCTATAATACTCATGAATATCAAATTGTTGAGATTGGTAAAAATTTCACTATATCCCCTGCTACAATGCTGCATTGCGACTGTTTTTGCAAGGCCAAATCACCAGATTTGCCATGTATCCACACACCCAATGTAGCACACATCGCTGCATCTAACTGAAATTCTTTATTTTGAGCCAAAATAGCAAGTATAATTCCTGTCAGTACATCCCCGCTTCCAGCCGTAGCCATACCCGGATTTCCCGTGGTATTGATATACATTTCCCCCTCTTTACCAGCAGTTTGCGTTCGATGTCCTTTATACACAATGGCACACGAAGTGCACTTACTCACCTCCCTTTGTAGACATTCGCGTTCACGACGGCTGTCCTTACGTCCAAACAACCGCTCAAACTCCTTGGCATGTGGTGTGAGCACCGTAGGAGCCTTTGTACCCAACGACTGCAGCAAATCCAGCCTATCATCCATCTTCGACAACATATTCAATCCATCCGCATCCACTACCAAAGCTTTTCCCAAAGCAGCACACAACAGTGTACGCATGGAATCCATGCTCCCTGTACCCAGTCCGGGTCCCACCCCTATAGCATCATAACGCGACAATTCCTCGGTCGTGAAACAATGAGACCAAGTATTCTCCCCCTCGTCAATCGAAACCATAGCCTCCGGGACAGCGGTCTGCATAATGTCCACGCCCTTTTGTGGCACATGCACCGTCAACAATCCGACCCCCGAACGCAAACAGGCTCTTGCAGCCAGTATCGCTGCCCCCATCTTGCCATAGCTACCTGCCACCAGCAAAGCGTGCCCATAGGTGCCTTTATGGCTCTCTACAGGCCTATTGTTCAAAAAATCGGGCCACACCGGGCAGTCCACCTCATAAGTATTCTCGTCAATTCGAATCATCATGCCAAATCCATTATGCGACAAAATCAACACATCTGACGCAATCCATATCAAAAAAGAAAGCGGAAACCAGTCTCCTGGCCACCGCTTTCTATATCATCTACCTATTGATTTCAATCCATTAGAAATGATAGGTCACACCCATGCCAAAGGTCCATGTGCGATTATATGTCTTGCTGGGACTCTTGGCAGTGCTAATCAGACCATGATAATAATTACCTTCAAAATGCAGCTGCCAACTGGGGGTCACATTCATGCTGAGACCCAGACCAGCGGCCACACCGGCATCGAAACGGTTGTCATAGCCGTCAACGAAAGCATAGGTAGTACCTGTAAAGTGGTAGGGCTCGGTAGTTTTGTAAATGTAGCCGTCGCGATACTGCGAGAGCCAGTAAGCAGCATAGCCGCCAGCCATGAAATGAATACGGACAGCCTCGCCACCGATGGAGAAGTCAGCCATCAGAGGAACCTGCAGGTACTGGTTCTGATGATAAGTCTGATACTTCTGGCTGACACCATTGATGTTGACAGTAAGCTTGGTGGCATAGTTCTTCGAAATCATACCCACACCGCTGCGGATACCGAACCATTCATTGAACTGGTAGCCAACACGAGCTTCAAGATTCAAACCGCGATAGGGATACCAAATGCCATCGAAGATAGTCTTCTGAACATTGGGTTTATTGCTCGAGCCACCCAGCATCAAACCAAGATACCAACCTTTGGCTTCATCTTTGCGGATATCGTCTTCGGGGATAAGGTCACGGCGCACGGAATTACGATCCTTGACATCGGGTTTGTTGGCAGGAGCCTTTACATCCTTGCGATAGGGGTTCTCCACATAGGCACCGTCGATATTAACTTGGCTGTTGCGCATAAACACACGGGTAGAGGGCTGAACTCTCTCCACAAAAGTTGCATTAAGAAAAGCCTGATACTGCTCGGCAGCAATCAAACCAGTTGCCATTCTGCCCGAACGGGTCTGGATAACAACGCCATACCGATTCAGCGAATCCTGAGGCACAGGAGTACCGTCCTTAAAAGTAATCAATGCCGACACATACTCGGTCACGCCCTCATTCTGGGCAAATGCTCCACCCATCAGGGCCAGGAACAACACGATAAATAGTGATTTCTTCATGATATTATAGTTTATGTTTTTTCCTTGATTTAAATTGCAAAAATACTGTTTTTTTTTCTATTGTTGCAAAAACAAATTCATAATAAATTACTACACATTCACTATCAATCAGCTACAGAAACACATCGACCCCTTAGCTGACAATTCTTTCCCACACTTTTGGCACATTACAGGTTTTCATAACGGGGGGAGAACGTATCACCACCCTTCACACTGCCTGTGGTCAAGCCCTTTTTAAGCCATCTGGCACGCTGGGCCGAAGTACCGTGGTTGAACGAGTCGGGGATGGAGTAGCCACGTGCCTTCTTCTGTAGATAATCGTCGCCGATTTTAGAAGCCACATTGAGGCCTTCCTCGATGTCGCCATCCTCTATCGAGCCGAACATCTCATTGTCATGATATGCCCATACTCCGGCATAATAGTCGGCTTGAAGCTCTAACCGGACACTTATCTGGTTGGACTCCTTTTCGCTCACACGGCTCATCTGCTGGTGTGCCTCGCCCAAAGTGCCAAGAAGGTTTTGCACATGGTGACCCACCTCGTGTGCAATAACATAGGCATAGGCAAAGTCGCCGTCAGCACCCAACTGCTGCTTCATGCTGGAGAAAAACTCAAGGTCGATATATACACTTTTGTCTGCCGAGCAATAGAAAGGACCCGAAGCCGATGTGGCACCGCCACAACCGCTCTGCACCGACCCTTTGAAGAGCACCAGTTTCGGTGGCTCATATGTACGACCCATCTTTCTAAACTCTGCTGTCCAAACATCCTCGGTACCTGCCAGAATCTGGCTGGCAAACTTGGCCAATTCCTGTTCCTCGGCCGTAGGCACATACTCGGTGTTCTGCGTTGTTTGCGTACCTGTGCTGGCCATCTGTTGCAATACGCTCGAAGGGTCTCCGCCCATAAACAAGGCGATAATACCTGCAATAATCAACCCTCCTATACCGATACCGGCAGTTTTGGCAGTCCGACCTCTACGGTCGTCAACATTCTTGCTTTCGCGTCTTCCTTCAAGATTCATAACAAGTGCATTAATATATTAAGTTATTAAACAATCATTTCTGTACCATGCCGCATCAACACCCCTTTCGCCTCTGCATCATATACCCCTTTGTTTCTCACTCACCAAATCGATACCACAAAACCCATAGCAAACAAATCAACCTTCTTGGTAATCATTACTTTGCGCTATCATCAACAGAGTAATTCTCTCACACTATCATGTTGCAAATATACGTCTTTTTTTTGACATTGTAAAAAAACTTATCTCCCGTCCGCCTAACCATGTTCCACTGCACTTCCTTCGCTCGTCATACCTCAGTTCTTCCTTCGTTCTTCCTTCGTTCTTCCTCCAGCGAGGAAGAACTGACGAATAAATGAAGATGAATGAGCGAAGGTAACGCATTCCGAAAAAAAAGTGTATATTTGCAAACACACACGCAACAGGCAACCAATCTATAATCATTCTGTAATCAACATAATACACACCAATATGAGCCACGGGAAAGACATCTGCAACGAGTTGAAGAGGGTGCGCCGAAGCATCGCCCGCGAGAACGGCATACCATTCGAGACCGAAGAATGCACCTATCAAGGCGAATGCCGCGGCACCTGCCCGCGATGCGAGGCCGAGTTGCGCCAGTTGGAGGCGGCTTTGGCCGGGCGACTGAGCATGGGCAAGGTGGCCACTGTGGCTGGGCTGATGCTGAGCCTTGCCGCCGGAGCACAGGCGCAGGAGGTGAAAGCCACTACTCCGCAACAGCCCATAGCGAAGGAGATGACCGATTCCGTGACCCTAAAAAGATTGCACGGCTCAGTGTTGACGGATGACAAGACCAAAGAGCCTATCCCTTTTGCCAACGTCACCATCCACCAAGACGGCAAATTGGTGACAGGAACCCTAACTGACTTTGATGGGATGTTCACGCTGAAGCCCTTCACCATCAGACCGGGCAAATACCAAATACGCGTCTCCTGCGTCGGATACAGTACAGTTACACTCGACATGTACACTTCAAAACCGCAGAAAACAGTAACCATCAGCATGAAAACAAATGCTCTTCCGTTGCAAGGGGTGGTCGTAACCGGGATGCCAGACCCCTACGACCCCGATGCCACGCAAAATATGGAGATTCAGGGCGTGAGAGTCATCGTGAAATAGCCTTGACCGATGGAAGGCGTACCGCTCATCGGCATATCCCGCCACCGCATAGGGGTAGACGGTCAAGGGGTCACCACTCTGGCTGCCTTTCATGGCTGTGGGCTGCACTGCCGCTATTGTCTCAACCATCGCTGTCTCGAGTCTGCCGAAGGGTTGCCCCTCTACACACCGCAGCAGCTATACAATCTGGTGGGAGTGGACAATCTTTACTTCATTGCCACAGGCGGCGGAGTGTGTTTCGGTGGCGGCGAACCGTTATTGCAGATAGCGTTTATCGAGGAATTCAAGACACTGTGCGGGAAGAGCTGGCGGCTGACGGCAGAGTCGTCGCTACAGGTGCCACAGCAGGCGGTAACCGCAGCGACAAGGGTGGTGGATTACTTTATAGTGGACATTAAAGAGAGCAACCCTGACATATACCATGCCTATACAGGGGGCGACAGCCAAAGGGCATGGGACAATTTGGAACACCTGCTTGCCTTGACGGGACCGGAGCGGGTGATGGTGCGGGTGCCATTGATACCGGAGTACAACAGCGAGGACGACTGCACAAAAACGGTGGCACGACTACATGAGATGGGCGTGAAACAGATAGACCGCTTCACCTACCGAAAACTATAGTCTCCAGAGTTCTGCAAATGCTTATCAATTCAGCACCTGATTGAGGCACTTGAGAGTGACCTTTACTCGCGACAGGTCGGCCTTGGGGTCAGCAGGGATGAAGCGCAGCGTGGCACTGGAGCCTGCGGGTAGGTCGAAATAGTTATTGTCGAAATGGCCGTCGACATGGGGCTCGGTCTGGAGCATCACATCGCGGAGATTGGTCTCAGCGTTGACGGTAGCAGTGAGTTGCCCCTTCTTGTTCAGCGATTGGTCCAACTGATACTTGGCCTTGCGAAGGTGGAGGTTCTTGGGGTAGGTCTTATAGTATTTCTCCCAGTGCGAGAGGTCGACGGTATCGGCAAAGAGGTCGCGGGCACGATAGTGCAACGCCTTCCAGTTGCCATAGCAGTCGATGCTGCTCCACGAAGCCACGGGCCAGCAGTCGTTCAGCTGCCAGTACAGGGTGCCCATGCAATGAGGCTGTGCCAGCTGATGGCACAGAATGCCGTAACCCGTACCCCAAGCCTGGAGCAACTGGCTCACGTAGCAGTAGTCTTCAAGACTAAGCGAGCGGCTGTCAACGCCATAGTATTGTTGCATGGCTTTGTCAATTATCTCCCTTCCACGGCCGTGTTTCTGGTGGCTCTTCATCGTGGGAGAGTCGATGGTGCGCTGGTCTTCGGGGCAGAAACGGCACACAGTGCTGTAGTCCGGATAGCTCTGGAAGCCGTATTCGGACATAAAGCGACCCGTCTTCTCCTTGTACATTTCAAAGGGTTGTTCCCCCCACCATACGCCCCAGTAGTGGCTGTCGCCATGTGTGACGCATTCGGGATGACCCCAGCCGAAGAGCGGCGAGCTGGTGATGTAAGGACGCTGCAAAGGGTCGTATTGCTCAACGGCGCGGGCCAGAATGCCTTTCTCACCGAAGAGGGTATCAATGCCATGCTTCAATATTTCGCACTGGGCGGGAGTCCACTTGTACTGCTCCTGCCAACCCCAGTCTTCCCAGCCGTTCTTCACCTCGTTATTGCCACACCACACCACCACACAGGGATGCTGCGCTATGCGGCGTACCTGCTGCGCAGCCTCTTCTTTGACATTGTCGAGGAAAGCGCTGTCGGAGGGATAGAGGGCACAGCTGAAATTGAAATCGACCCACACCATGAGACCCAGCGAGTCGCAAAGGTCAAAGAAGTAGTCAGGCTCGTAAATTCCACCTCCCCACACACGGAGCATGTTAAAGTTGGCCTCCTTGGCGGAGGTGAGCAGGTAGCGGTAGCGTGCACGGTTGGCACTGTCGAGCACGGGGAACGAATGAACAGGAATCCAGTTGGCACCCTTCACAAAAAGGGGCTTGCCGTTACGATAGAAGGTGAAGCTTTGGCCGATGGAGTCCTGTTCCTGCTTCAGCGTCACACCCCACGACTTGGGTTTAGTCACCGGCTTTTCGGGCAGGTCGTCATTGTAGCACTCTAATCTTGCACTGCCGAGAATGCCCACCGTGCTGAGTTTTGGACCCCAGTCCCACCCCAGCATGTAGGGAGCCATGCGGCTCATGGCACGGTGGTCGGGCAGGTCATAATCCATGTCAGGCCAAGGATAGCCATCCTCTTCACTTACTTCGGTGGCAAAGTGGTCCTCGTTGTTTTGCTCGATGGGGTAGAACGTTATCTCCAGCACTGCCTCGTCGCCAAGGTCGGGCAACTCCTTGTTGTCGAGCAAGACATCAAACAGGCACACCCTGTATTCGCGGAACATATTATCGATGGTCATCACCCGTGTTTGGAATTTTGTGCCGAACGACTCACCACTGAGCCACACATCGCAGTAGGTGGCTCCATTGAGCACGAGGTCGCAGTGTTCGAACCCCTCCCACATGTCGCGGGTGATGATGGTGCGGTATTTCCATGCCTGCTTGCCGACCCATTGCACGGAATCCTCGTTGGTGGCGTAGAAGGGGTCGGGAATGAGGTTGTGTGCCATGAGGTCGGTATGGATGCACCCCGGCACCTTGGCGGAGTACCATTGGTCGTTGTATTCAAACTCCCAGTCGGTGAGTTCAGTAACGTCCATATCAGTCTTGCAGGAGACTGCAAACGACATCACTGGCAATAAAAAAAACAACAATTTCCATTTCATGTCATTATCTTTTTATTTTTAACACGAATTACCTTGAATATATCATTAATTCTCTCTATATCAATTAACATGAACTAATAAACAGGGTTCATATTTCGGTCAAGCAAAACACATTCGTTTTCGTCAAGATAATACGCATATCGTTCTCCTTGCAGACTGGGTTGTCCAAAGTTGATAAGTAAACCAATGGGCATATGAACAAGCCTCAGATAATTGAACAATTGCATCCGATGTGCCGAAGTTAATTCACTCACAGATTTCAGCTCCACCACAATATCCCCTACGACTAAATCCATTTGGTAATATTTATCTAGTTGGTAATTCTTATAGAACACTGGTAAATGTTTCTCGCGTTCAGAGGGAATCCCCCTATCAAGAAGTTCCAAATAGAGTGCTTCACTATATACAGGTTCAAGCAAGCCATAGCCCAAGATACCATGAACCTCCATAGCAGAGCCTATGATTTCATATATCAAATCTTTATATTTTCTGACATCCATCTCCTATCAATTTAATTTAATGAACATTATATGCTAATTCGCGTTTATGTCATTTTGAATCACTCAGTTTTCATAAAGGCGAAGAAGACGGCAAGGATGATGAGGCCGAAGGCTACGAGGTGGTTCCAACGGATGGGCTCGCCTTTGAAGACGGTAGCCACAATAACTGTGAAAACAACAAGGGAGACACACTCTTGTATGACTTTGAGCTGCATGAGCGAGAAGGGTCCACCCGTGATTTGGGAGCCTATACGGTTGGCGGGAATCATGAAGGTGTATTCGAAGAAGGCCATGCCCCACGAGAGGACAATAATACCTATCAGAGGCCAGTCCTTGATAAGATTCATCTGCTGCAATTTGAGGTTGCCGTACCATGCAAAGGTCATGAAGACGTTGGAGCAGACAAGCATGAGTATGGTAATTAATCCTTTTGGCATAGTAATCGTATTAACATTGCATAGGCTTGGTTTACAGTTCGGTCAATTGTTTGCTGGCGACGGTCGCCATAGTGCATAAGTTGGGTGACGGTATTCATACGGGAGCAGACAGCCACCCATACGGTGCCTACAGGTTTGTCGGGAGTTCCGCCAGTGGGACCAGCAATGCCAGTGGTGGCGATGGCGTAGTCGCTTTCAAGGCGGAAGCGGACACCTTCGACCATCTCACGGACGGTCTCTTCGCTGACAGCTCCGTATGCTGCAAGGGTTTCGTGACGGACACCGAGGGCACTTTCTTTCACCTCGTTGCTGTAGGCCACAATGCCGCCTTTGAAGTAGGCAGAGGCTCCCGCCAAGGCCGTGAGACGGCTGGCAATAGTACCTCCGGTACAACTCTCGGCAGTGGCAAGGGTTTGTCCCATAGCTGTCAGTTTTTGGGCAACAAGTTCGGGAAGGGTTTCACAGTCTTCACCAACGATATATCTCCCCGCAAGGGGATAAAGCTCAGCAACGGCTTTGGTAACGGCTGCCTGAAGCGCGACAACGTCGTTACCACGGGCTGTAAGACGCAATTTGACCATGCCCGCCACAGGGAGATAGGCCAGTCGGATGAAGGAGGGCAAAGCCAATTCCCACGGCTCGATGAGGTCTGAAAGGAATGACTCGCCAATACCTTGGATGAGGATATTCTTGTTGAGGATGGCTCCCATGCTGAAATGATGTTGCAAACGAGGCAATACTCGGTTGTTCATGAGCCATTCCATCTCGAAAGGTACGCCAGCCATAGAGACGAGGACATGCCCATCGCGCTCGAACCACATGCCGGGTGCCGTACCCAAATCGTTGTTCAGAACTTGGCAGCAACGCGGAACCCATGCCTGACGACGGTTGACATCGGTCAGTTCATAGCCCCGGGCTGCAAAGATGCGCTTCACATTGTCGAGCGCTTCAGTGTTCTCATATAATTCGCTGTCGAAATACTCGCATAGAATGTGCTTGGTAATGTCGTCCTTGGTAGGGCCAAGGCCACCCGTAACCAAAACGGCATCGGAACAATGCATGGCTTTGTCGACGGCATTCCAAATATCCTGACGGTTATCACCCACAACCATAGTGCTCACAACTTCCATACCAATACCTGTCAACAGACGGGCCATTGTGGAGGCATTAGTGTTGACTACCTGCCCGATAAGCAGTTCGTCACCTATGTTGATTATCGTTGCATTCATGGTGCAAAAGTACGAAAAAAAGAGGAATCAGTAAGATTATTTTTGATAATTGAAAGAATATTCGTATTTTTGCAAATTCAATTAAAAGGTGTTTGACATGATGACCAATATCCCGAATTTAGACGAATTGATTCGTATGGCACTGCTCGAAGATGTGGGCGACGGTGACCACAGTACTTTGGCATGTATTCCCCCAACCGCTACAAACTCAGCCAAAATGGTTGCAAAAGCAGATGGTATTGTCTGTGGCATGGAAGTGGGAGAACGGGTGTTTCACTTTGTGAACGACTCTTTCTACCATAGTCAGATTCCCCTTACTGTCACCTTGCATAAACAGGATGGTGACGAAGTGAAAAAAGGCGATATTCTGATGACCATCGAGGGCGCTTCGGGAGTGATTCTCACAGCCGAACGGACAGCCCTCAACTTTATGCAGCGACTCAGTGGCATCGCTACACAGACACACCATATGGTGCAGATGCTTGACGGTTTGCACACCCGTCTTTTGGACACCCGCAAAACCACGCCCAACATGCGTCTCTTGGAAAAGTATGCTGTGCACTGCGGAGGTGGCACCAACCATCGCATCGGACTCTACGACATGGTCATGCTCAAGGACAATCATATCGACTTTGCCGGTGGCATCGAAGCTGCCATTGACCGCACCCATGCCTACCTCAAGGAAAAAGGCAAAAACCTGAAGATAGAAATCGAAGTGCGCAACCTCGATGAATTGGAACAGGTATTGCGTCATGGTGGCGTAGACCGGATCATGCTCGACAATTTCGACACCGACACTCTTCGCGAAGCTGTGCGACGCATTGACGGAAAGTATGAGACCGAAGCCAGTGGAGGCATCACCGAAGAGACCTTGCGCAACTATGCCGAGACCGGTGTTGATTTCATCTCCGTGGGCGCCCTCACCCACCACATCAAAAGCATGGACATCTCGCTTGTGAAGAAATAACCGTCCGCTGAAGTGAACGCCCACACCAATAAACTGTCCGACCGTTTCCAAAAGATGGGAGAGCGCGTAAAGCATAGCCGCACAGTGCGGAAATCGCGCATCATGGTCCACCGCATCTCTATGCCCCGTGGACAGGGCGTACCTCTCTACGACATTGCAGTTTATCTTTGGCGCGGAATCTTCAACGGCGACCTCTGGCGGGCATCCAAAGGACTGGCATTCTCATTTCTCACTGCCTTACCCCCACTGCTTATCTTTATCTTTACCCTTATCGCCTTCCTGCCTTTCGACGGCCTACAGGACGAATTGCTGTATGAACTTCAGATTATCGTTCCCGAGAAGATATATGGTCCCATAGCCAACACCATCAACGACGTGATGGGACACAAGCATACCAGCCTGCTTTCCATCGGCTCGGTGTTGTCGGTCCTCTTCGCCGCCAATGGTCTCAACAGCATGATGGCCTACTTTACCGACCGCCATACCGAGCAACGCCCTGTCGTATTATCCTACCTCATTTGCATCGGCCTGGTCTTCCTGCTGTATATCCTGCTGGTGCTTGTACTGGTGCTGATTATTGGCTACAAGACCATCCTTATCTGGATGTTCCGCTACGGTATCCTGACCCCCGGTTCCTTCACCCACATCATCATCGGCATCGGCCGCTGGGTCATCCTTGTGGGCATGGCTCTATTCACCTTAAGTCTCATCTACTACGTCATACCCATGAAGAAACAGCGTGTTGGCTTCTTCTCTGCCGGTGCCATGTTCGCCACCGTTATGTTCATCCTCCTCTCGTGGGGATTCAAGATATACCTGGCCAACTTCAACCGCTACAATCTCCTCTACGGCTCCATTGGCACACTCCTGCTCGTCATGCTCTGGCTGTTGCTCAACTGCTTCGTCATCATGCTCGGCTATGAACTCAACATCGCCATTGCCAACGGCCGGAGACACAACCCCAAATCCATTACTGAAACCCATTAATTCAAAACCTTTTAACCCCTTACAACTCCCTCACCCATGATTATCCAGAAACAAAACGGCAAAGCCGTACCCGTACAAAACTCATTCAAAGAGAAATTCAAGATGGTTGCCAAGACCATGATGGGACTCGAAGAGGTCCTTGCCGACGAACTCCGTACCATTGGTGCCGAGAATATCGAATGCATCAACCGTGCTGTCACCTTCGAAGGCGACATGCGACTCCTCTATCGTGCCAACTACACTTGTCGCACCGCTCTGGCCATCCTCAAGCCTTTTGCCCAATTCGAGGCCAACAACGACCAAGAGCTCTACGACCAAGTCTACCGCATCAAGTGGGAAAAGATTCTCGATGTCGACTGCACCTTCATGATTGACAGTACCACCTCTGGCGAAATCTTCACTCACTCCTATTTCGCTGCCCTTAAGACCAAGGATGCCATTGTTGACCGTTTCCGCCGCAACTTCGGCCAGCGTCCCTCCATCGACACCGAGAACGCCGACTATAAGTTCAACCTCCACATCCGTGACAACCAGGTCACCCTCCTCATCAACTCCTCAGGCGACTCCCTGCATAAGCGCGGCTACCGCCAAGCCGTCGGTATTGCCCCCCTCAATGAAGTCCTTGCCGCAGGCATGATCAAGCTTACTGGCTGGCAGTGCGACACCAACTTCTACGATCCTATGTGCGGCTCTGGAACCATCCTCATCGAAGCCGCCATGATGGCTATGAACATTCCCGCCCAATACTACCGCGGCGACCGCTTCGCTTTCAAACGTTGGAAAGAATTCAATCTCGGGGAATGGAAAAGTGTCAAACAGGAAGAAGACCGCAAGATTGGCTCCACTGATTTCGACCACGAAATATGGGGAAACGATATCGACCTCACCGTCCTCTCACAAGCTGAGAAGAACCTCCAGTTCACCAAACTCCACAAAGACGTCATGCTCTTCAACGGCTCGTTCGAAGACCAAGACCCGCCCGAAGGACCTACCCTCATCGTCACCAACCCGCCCTACGGCGAACGCATCAAGATTGAGGATCTTAATGCCATGTATCAACAGTTGGGCGATACCTTCAAGCGCCGATACGGCAAAGACTGCGAAGTGTGGCTCATCACCTCCGACTTCGAGGCCATGAAACACATCGGACTGAAGCCCTCCAAAAAGATACCCCTGCTCAACGGCCAGCTTGACTGCCGTTTCCTGCAGTTCGAGCTCTTCGAAGGGAGCCTGAAAGAGAACCGTGCCTCCCGGGGAACGGGCGCCTCGCCCGTAGAAGAGAGGGATACGGGCGCCTCGCCCGTAAAAGAAAGGGATACGGATGTCTCACCCGTCAACGACAACGACTAACCCGTGGAAGCCCCCACCCTCTCCTCCTCTTTCGTGAAAGAGGCCGCTATCCGTGTAGGTTTCGATGCCTGCGGCATAGCCGTTGCCACTCCTCTGACCGAGGAGGAATGGGGTTATGAAGAATGGCTCCGCCGAGGCTACCAAGCCGACATGGCCTATATGAAGCAGCACCGCGACAAACGGAGCGACCCCACTCTGTTAGTCCCTGAAGCGAGAAGTGTCATCGTGCTCCTCTCGGGCTACAAGCCCTCCCAAACCATGCAAGACACTGCCCGCATAGCGCAATATGCCTATGGCGAGGACTACCACGAGCGCATCAAACGGATGCTCTACCAGCTCATCACGGCCATCCGTCAGCGGTACCCCGACTTCGACGCCAAGCCCTGTGTCGACACCGTCCCCATCAGCGACAAGCAGTGGGCTCGTCGTGCCGGTCTTGGCTGGATCGGGCGCAACACCCTCCTTGTCAATCCCATCCTTGGCTCCTACTGCAACATTGGCGAACTTGTCACCTCCTCCCCTACCGACTGCTACGACACCCCGATAGAGAACCGCTGTGGCGACTGCCACGCCTGTGTCGACGCCTGCCCAAACCATGCGCTAAGCGAGAGCAGAGCAAACTCGTTTGCTATGCCGAGCCAAAGCATGGTCACGACCGAAGGGAGTAANNATTCACACATTAACGAATTAACACATTCAAGCATTAACGAATTAACGCATTCAAGCATTCCCTTGCTTGACGCCAATCGTTGTGCCTCCTACCACACCGTCGAGAACCGAGCCGAAACCCTGCCGCCCGACATACGGCTCTCCGGCTATGCCTTTGGCTGCGACATCTGCCAACTTGTCTGTCCCTATAACCAGACAGCCGAAGTGCGCTATACCCTCACCGACGAGCGCAAAGCGCAGTTAGAAGCCCTCGCCGGCGCCGACCCCACCGCCTTCAAGCGTCTCACCAAGCACACCGCCCTCAGCCGCATCCGCCACTCCCAGTGGCAGAGAAATCAAAAGCAACGAAAAACCTAAAGGTAGCCGCTAAAAATTGCCCTGAAAGGGCACTCATGATAATCTTTATCGGTTATTTAACACGAATTGCGGTGTAATGAACATAAATCCATAACAATTAATGGTAATCTGTGTTTAAAAACAATACCATGAATTCTCATTGCAAAGCAATATTTTTTTTGCCATATCATTTTTTATTTGTAATTTTGCATTTTGAAATTAAATATATCCTGATAAATTAAAGTAGCGGTTTATGATAAACAGATATTTTAAATTACCTGACGCTGCTGACGAGAGCGTTTTCTTCTTCGGAGCACGGCAGACAGGCAAGACAACCCTGTTGAAGCAACTATATCCTAACGAGCGCTATTATGACCTCCTTAAAAGTGATGAATTTGAGCGGTTAAGCCGCAGGCCGTATTTGCTAAGAGAAGAGTTACAAGACTGCGAAGAAAATACACTTGTCATCATTGACGAGATTCAAAAACTCCCTATTTTGCTCGATGAGGTACACTGGCTTATGGTAAACCGGGGATTGAGATTCATCCTCACGGGGTCAAGCGCCCGAAAACTGCGTCGTAGTGGCGTCAATCTGCTTGGAGGACGTGCCTTGCAGAACGACTTCTACCCTCTCGTCAGTGTAGAGATCGACAACTTTGATATTGACCGGGCTGTAAACAACGGGATGCTTCCCCGTCACTACCTTGTTGCCGATGCTACACGCAGACTGAGTGGGTATGTAGGACTATATCTACAGACAGAGATAATAGAAGAGGCCGTGGTTCGCAACCTGCCATCATTCAATCGGTTTCTCGAAGCTGCCGCATTAACCAGTGGCGAGATGCTTGTCTATACCAACGTGGCAGCCGACTGTGGAGTCAGTTCGGTGACAGTGAAATCTTATTTTGACATCCTTGTTGACACTTTATTTGGCTACACCATACCTGCTTACACGAAGACAGTAAAACGGAAACTGATTCAAGCGCCTAAATTCTATCTTTTTGATGTTGGCATTTCAAACCACCTGCTTCATCGTTCCCACCTCAAGCAAGGCTCTCCCGAATATGGACACGCTTTCGAGCACTTGATTATCCAGGAGATCGTCGCATACCTCGGGTATCATGGACGAAGAAACGAGCTATCATATTGGCGTACCGGGAGTGGCATAGAGATTGATGCCGTCCTTGGCGATGCCGCTGTTGGCATCGAGATAAAGTCCACCACCGAGGTCAAAGAACACCAGTTACGCGGACTGCGTTCCTTTGGCGAAGACTATCCTCAAGCGCGACTAATCATGGTGTCACAAGATTTACGGCATCGACGGGTAGGCAATATTGAGATTATACCCGTCCGCGAGTTTCTCTCCGACCTCTGGGCAGACAATATCGTCTAAAAATCCACCCGAATGGTAAAAAAATCGTATCTTTGCAAACCCAAACCGATTATAAAATCACGGCCGTCTGGCAGATTAACGGGTTGTTGGTTATATTCAGTCGTTGGAAAATGTCTTTCTCTACAATGGTTTTCAGAATGCTGTCAGCAAACATGTCAGCCTGCTTCTCCCCAATCTGTAGTTGCTTAACATATTCAGGTACACCTCCGTAATGTATAAAATTCGCCAAAGTTTCATTGTTTGATAAGTTTGGCGATTTCAAATGTATAAAATCGTTGTATTCAGCAAATTGAAGTGGAAGAAGATTAATTTCCACATAACGTCCGGTCAGCAATGTGGCCAACTCACCGGAGAGCATGTAGGCATTGGAACCTGTTATGTAGATGTCGACATTGGGCTTGATATAGAGACTAACGACAAGCCGCTGAAACTCTTTTCCTGTGTAATCTCGTTTAAAAATTGAGTTCTCGTTTAAATCTTGTTATCCGTTACAATTTTGTACATGCGATACTTACATGTAGTACTCGTTTAGATTTTACATTTTTTGTTTAAATCTCACTTGACCAAAATCCATTTCTTTTTCTCATTTACCATTATCACATTGCGAATTCTCAAATAAGACAACAGATTGGTTATCTTGTTTCTCTTCTGCACTTCTGACAAGACATCTGACAACTTATTCATCAACAGCTCATCTATCTCCCTTCGGCTAGCCTCTCCGAACTTTTCAATATACTGTACAATCATTCTACGGAAATACTCGTCGTCAAAGCTTTTGTTCTTTACATATGTCGACTTAAGTCCTACATTTCCAGTATTCTTGGTAATACCTTTCGAAAGAAAAAGACTGTTCTTGCGGCCTTCAATGTATTTCTTCCTTCTCAAATACTTTATTTCCTCGTCGTTCAGATTCTTTTGCTTCTGTACCTTATCCAAAAGCATTAAGTCCGACATGGACAAATCTGGAACACTGACCAAAATCCTTGCAAACTGCTCATTGATGACTTTACCTTCAATATCAACTGTCACCATTCCACCAGAAGTGTCATACTCGGGCATGGGGAAGAAGCGTTTCTTCTGTTGTTCAAACAACTTCTTGATTCCACCACCCTCCGTATCTACCATATGCACATTCCTCATTGCCTCAACCAGAAATGGATTTCGGTAAATAGATTCAGGACTGTCATCTAATACTACTTTCTCAACCGATTCAGGTAGGAACGCACCATGATTTCTAAATACCAGATGGTCATTCTCGTATTCTATCACTTCTATTCTCGCACCTTTGTCGTAATCCTGGTGGGCAATGGCGTTGTTCAGAGGCTCTCTCAGTGTAAACTCATCATAACGGAACAACTTTTCTGGGAAGATATTGCCACTGATGGTAAACTCATAAGACGTGTTGCGAATCTGACGCCCTATATCTTCAATGGCAAGAATCATTGGAATGGAAAAAACTTTGAAATCAAGATTCTCGGATTTCTCATTCTTTAGTGACCACCTAACCTTGCATACCTTTGGTAGCAGATAGTGTTCTGACTCCTCTCGACCCAATAGAATGATGGCAGCAATCGTTATCTGGCCTTTTATGGTGATGTGAGCCTTGTTCAGAAACGTCTTGTCGTCCCATCCGTCCACCTCCTTATTTCTGCCAGGATGCACTTCTTTGTATTTCTCACGTGCCTTTAATATGGCTGCAGGGTCAAGATCAACGATGGTTGCATCTGGCAGTATTTCTGCCGTCCAATCCTGTTTCAGTAACCCTTCACTCAAAATTACTTCTTCACGTTCTCGTGTTAATGGGACCAAGCTGTCCTTGATTCTCTGCCATGCTTTCTTGTGGGCATATACAGGACGGCGGGGCAGATGTTTGGGAATATGGATAATCCAAACCACCTTTTTTGTATCGCTGGTAACAAACTCTTCAATATATAGACCCTCTGACGACACATTTGTGCAGTTCTCCTTGATTTTGTAAACGGCGGAATTGACATCGAGATTAAACTGCGACATGTCTGTCCCCACAATCTCTAACGTTTTATCCATCACACCTATAACCAGTACACCACCTTCCATGTTAGCAATGCCCGACACATACGACATCACGTCCTCTCCATCGTGCCCGTTGAAGGAATTCTTCAGGTTCTTCATTTCCTTCCATTCGCACTTTTCGTCTTCTACAGGGTAGTACGTTAGCAAATATTGTTTAAATTCAGATTCAGTCATATATCTATTATTGTTTTATTTGGAGGATTTATAACCACAATAATACGTTTGGGTTTATTCCTTATTGCAAATTCAAGTTACTATTTCACATTCAATTCTTTTCTCATCAATTCTACTATCTTCTCGTACAACCTCTGATACTCAAACCATCTTTTGTTATGCCCTATTGTTTCAAAGGCCTTAAAACTACTTGAATCCTTTGCAGACACCATCGATAGGCAGTTCTGCATTTCATTGTTAAAGTCGGTCACCAACTCTTTCAAGTATTTGAGCTTTTCTTTTAGTTCTTCTGAAGCAACCAATGTTAATGAGTTCACTTCCTGGTTGATAATCAGGAGAGGTTCTGTTGCTTCTTTAACCGTATCAATTAAGCTCTGGTTATATTTGATGAGCGCATCGTTGATTTCCTCTGTCGAACCACCCATAATCACTTTAAAAAAGCTTGCCGTATCTCCAAATATCAGATTAGGATTGGATCGCATGGAACCATTAAGTTCGTCTAATTTATTCATGAATTTGTTGTACGCCTCATATCTCCATTCCAACAATTGATCTTTTTTCTGCCAGCGACGCTTCTTGACAAACTGATATACTCCCCATGCCCAACCGGCAACGGCCAGTATTATCGTAACAATCAATCCCTTTTCCATATTTGTGTCGTTTGTTTAATATCTTTCCTCAATCAAAGAACCCCATCTCGTCAAATAATGTGTCAAATTTCGTTATATTATCACCACATTTCATTACCCCTTTCTGTACATCAAGTCGGGTGAGATCCAGACGAAGCATCTTTTTCCCAGAAGGTGTTTGCTTCTCGCGCAACATCTGTATCCTATCAAAAGCCCTGCATTCCCGCGCATATTCGACTAATCCTTTCGCTTTATAAAGATTGTCTTTTTTGTCGTCACAATGATTTTAGATAATCTCTTCTGAAATAGTCTCTATTCTTACTTTTTCAATATCTCTTGTAACTTTATTCTTTCCATATCTTCGTTTTTTGCAATTAGCAACCTTTTAACTTGTACACTAATTTGTACACTTGCATGGTCACTTGTATGATCATTGCTATTAACCAGTACACTATGTTGTACACTTTCAGAGTTTAATCGCAATAGTAATAGATTATCTTATTAGTTATTGTGGGTGTGTTTATGTTTACTTTTACATAGTATTCTGTGGATTATCTGATTATTGTATCTAAATATCTGATAATCTTTAATATGTCATCATAATATTGATTCATTGAGGATTGATTTAAAGTTGATGGTTGCCCATGTGCAATATTGTGTCTTTGCGCAATAATAGAGTCAAGAGAAGTTTTTGTTTGTTCGTGTTCATCTACAAAAGATGTGAAACGATCTGCCCAGTTTTGGGAGAAGGAAGACAATATATCCTTCAGTTTTGAAGTTTTTAAATTAGTTATGTCCTTAAATTTCGCAGTTAAAAAACGATTAATCTCATTTGGAACTTTTCCTCTGGAATATTCGCTGATTCGGGTTTTTAAAAACACTTCCACCAAACCAGAAACTCTTACACAGAATAGTTTTAATAATGAACTTTTGATTTCCTCATCATCAATTCCATTTATTATACTTTTTAAATCATTAAGTTCTCTAATATATTGTTCGGTCTTAATGTCCATATTATATGTCATTTGAGAACCCTCTTATGGCCAAATTGATGCGTTCTTTTAAATGTTTCTCATCGGCTGTAGAGGATGAAGAACTATCCATATATTCAGGGTTCTTCATTAATAAATCATATTTATTACGGCACTCTTCCACAGTCATTTCGGATTGCTGCAATCGTTTAGCAACTCCAATCATCACAGAATCGAATAATGCCGCGTTGACAGCTGCACCCCTTCTGAATGAGTCCTTTCCTTTTGCCTGCACAATAAGAGTCAGGCTTTTAACAAACAAATCTGTCAACAGGGCAGCATTGTATAACTGTAGATCTTTGTTTCTATACATGAATGAGTTAAGAAAATTCTTTAACCCTTTCTTGTATTCATTATGACAAAAATACAAAGCAAAAAATCTAAGCAACATCTCCTGTTCCTTCATCCGAGGATTTTCTTTTTTAAAGAGACCCCGCCAATAAGGATTAAAAATCAGTTCATTTAATAAGTTATTAAATGCACCATGATAAATACATGCTCGAATTTCTTGTGGCTGTAATAGCACTCCTCCAGTATTCAGACGTTCGAACACCATGTAGATACTACTGTTGTCACCATCTGGAACTTCTTGCTTGATAATTGTAGCATGAATAATAGCATCATCCAATCGACTCTGGTCATCAGGACTTAGTTCGTCATAGGAGCATCCGTCTAGTTCTTCACACACACCAGTTAAACGAAATTTCTTTTCTCCAAAAGTGCCTTTATAAAATTTTTGCAAGCTTAACAAACGTTGTTGCCCGTCAATAATAAGAAGATTGTTTGAAGAAGAGGATCCTTCATTATTCGAATCTCTAGATAAGAAAATACCAGGAACAGGTAATCCAATAATAAGCGATTCTATAAATCGTGATGCTTTTTTTATATCCCATACATATTGTCTTTGAAATTCTGGAACAATAATTTGTTTCTTATCAAGTCGCTTAATTAATCCATCGACAGTATAATCTGCACCAAAACTAGATATTGCAAAATAAATAGAATCATTTTCATATTCGGCATTGTCGTCAATTTCGAGTGATGCTATCTTTTCATCTAAATTCTCCGTTGAACTCACTATTTTTGTTTCCATTATTCAATAGTTGGACTCTGTTATTTTCTCATATGACAGGGAGAATCCATTAACCTGAAATATGACTTGATAACTTCTTTTAAAATGCAAAATTACTCATTTTTTTTGAAACTGCAAAATAATTTCACACGACTATGTCAAAATATGGTTAATTCTTGTCTATCGGACATCGCGACTATACTTCCGATGTGGACATGAGGCATTTATGCGTTGTCAATCTTGAGCATTATGGAATTAACTTGAATGTGTTATTGCGTTGATGTGCGAATGCGTTGATGTGTTAGGCCGTTATGGGCTGAATGTGTGGGTTGTTGTGGTGTTTACGATTCGTTACAGCGTTACAGTTCGGAATAACCCTTTTCCGCTTTCTTCTGATTGGGTCGGGGAGTTGGAGTTTGGGCTGGGAGTTATGACAACCTCCAATTATTATAAAAAATCTTTGCAATGAAAATTCATGGTAATGCTCTTTTAGAAGGTTTGAGGGTTTAAGGGTATAAAGGTTAAAAGGTTTAAGGGTTTGAGGGTTTGATACACTAAAACCTTAAAACCATAGAACCTTCCCCCCTTAGAAACATTAAAACCCTAAACGGATTTATGGTCATTACATGGCAATTCGTGTTTAATATTCAATAATGATTATCATGAATGCGTCCCTTTTAGGGACAATTTTTAGAGGTTACCTTATGTTTTTCAAGAATAGAAGACTTTCTTTATTAGGAGTACTATGCAGAGGATGCCTGTCAGGGCGCCGAGGGCGAAGCTTGTGCCGGGGCCGTGGGGGTGCTGCGCCACGTAGCGTTGCCAGCCTACATAGGGGTCGAGCACGTCCATCCTGTACGCCTTTATCCTTTGCCGCTCGTCGCTGCCTTCGGCCTTGGCCTGCTGCAGCCTGTCGTAGTCCCTTTGCCTTATCCACACTCGCACGCTGTCTTCTTCCCACAAATGCGGCATCTGAAAATCGGTGTAGACTTCAACGGGCGGCATACCGCTAACAACCTTAATATCCATACAGCTATAGCTCATGCCAAGCAGCCACCCCGACAGGGGAAAGACCTCCCGTTTGCCTGTCCACTCGCAACGGTTACCCGCCTCGGTCAAAGCCACCAAATCCTGTGGCTGGCGGGGGAAATAGAACATCGTCAAGCACACCGCCGACCCAATGGCCAGCAACAGCAGCGGCCACCATCTTTTTTTCTGTTGTTCACTCATGCGACCTATTCAATTTATGATTCTTATTCTTCTTCACGCGAAGGCTGGGGAACCAGCTCCGCACGGGTTGGTCGAGCCCGAGGCCGTTCATATAATTGTAGGTGGCCACACGCAGACCGCGCCCCACCTCGTCGATGTCGTAGTCGAACTGCTCGCCCCCGTGCAACGGCTCCCAGTCCACCTCGTTATTACAGAATGTATTAGGCACATCAGTGCAACGCCGTGCGCCGTACCGCTCAGGGTGCTGTCCCGAAGGGCTGTGGCAGGTCATGGCGTAGCGGTGCCAGAAAGCACTCTGCACAATGCCCTCGTCGAACATACGTCGCACAGTGTCCAATGCGCCGAGGGTCTCCTGCAGCGTTTCGGTCGGGAAGCCATACATGAGATAGGTATGCACCATGATGCCCGCGTCGCGGAAATGGCGGCAGGCCTGCATGGTCTGCTCGATAGTCACCCCCTTGTCCATCAGCTGGAGCAGCCTGTCCGAAGCCACCTCCAGGCCGCCGCTCACGGCCACACATCCCGCCTGCGACAGGAGGTCGCACATCTCGGCCGTGTAGGCCTTCTCGAAGCGAATATTGCCCCAGAAAGTCACCATCAATCCGCGCTTGACAATCTCCTCGCACACCTCCCTCAACAGCTTGGGCGGCAGTGCCTCGTCGACAAAATGGAAGCCGCTGACCCCCGTCTGCGCCATCACCCGCTCCATCATGTCCACCACCTTCGCGGCCTTGGGGGGCACGAACCGCCCGATATAATCCAGCGTCGTGTCGCAGAAGGCGCAGCGATGCCAATAGCAGCCATGGGCCATCATCACCTTGTTCCACCTCCCGTCGCTCCACATGCGGTGCATCGCGTTGGTCATGTCCGCCGTGGAGAGATACTTGTCCAACGGCAACCCGCCGAAATCCGGCTCACCATTCTCCACCACGGCCTCCTCGTTCAGCCGTTGCCATACCACCGTGCCGTCGGCCCGTCGCCACATCGTCCGCACCAAATCGCGCTCAGTGCATCGGTCCTGCAGCCATTCGGCGATGCGCTGCAACGGCAGCTCGCCGTCGTCCAAAGTGATGAAATGGCAATAGTCGAACAGCCGCTCGTCGTGCAGCTGGCGCCATTCGGTATTCACGAACCCGCCGCCGATGCAGACCTTCACCCCCGGCCACTCGCGCCGCAGCCACTGCCCGCAGCGCAACGCGCCGTAGAGGCATCCCGGGAAAGGCACCGAGAGGCAGACCACCTCGGGCCGTTCCCGCTCCATATAGCCCTCGAGCAAATCGAGCATCAGCGCATCCACCTCGGAGGG
>DBXQ01000034.1:0-6577 GCA_002309955.1 Bacteroidales bacterium UBA1208 | reverse complement strand
GCATAATTCACCAGACCGAAATGGCCGTCCACCTCCTCGCGGATGCTGTCGGCCACATCCTCCAGAAACAGCGTGGCCAGATATCTTGCCCTGTCCGCCACACCGGCGGTGCCGAAAGCCCATTCCATGTCCTCGATGTTGTCGAACCGCGAACCCTCGAGCAGCAGCGACCCGTTCACGATGCGCCAGGCCACGGTGGCATCCTCACCCCGCAGGAAACGCATCACGGGCTCCACCACCTCGGCCGCCGCCAGCATATACTCCCTGTGCCGCCCGCGGGCAGCAGCACGCAGCCACGCGGCAGTGAACAGCCTGTCCACCGTCTCGATGCCCAAATCGGCCTGCACGGCTTCATATCCCTGCGCCTGCAGCCAGCCCTTCAGCACCGCTGTTGCGGGATAAGGTGTGTTGAGCTGCGTGAGCGGAGGCGTTATCAAAAGAAACTTCATACTCGTCATCATTATCTGCGGCAGGAGCCAGTCCTGCCACCATTAATTCCTAAATAGCGGAAGAATGATACCTTAAAACGTCGAAAACTGAAAAATATTGTGTATCTTTGCAGCGTCAAAACCCAATGAACCCCCAGGCTCGTGCCTGCCCCAAAAACACCTGTTGCAATGAAACGAAACACCATCCTCGCCCTGCTGCTGGCCCTTGCGGCCACCGCCACCGCCCAATCCTGGTCCGACGCCTTCTACGACGCCCTCAACGCCGACGACTACGCCCGCCAGCGCACCATCCTGGCGCAATGGCAACACGACACCCCGGACGACATTGACCTATACATCGCCCGCTTCAACCACTATATCAACGGGGCCATGCTGGCCGAAGGCAACGCCGCCGACAAACTGGTTGACAGCGCCATCACCGTCATCGACACCGCCATCAGCCACTACCCCGACCGTCTCGACCTGCGGTTCGGCAAAATATTCTTCTTGGGTCAGATTATGCACTGGCAACCGTTCGCCGACGAGATACTGCTTACCCTCGACCGCTCGGAACAAACAGGCCACCGCTGGCAATTCCCCAACTTCGACCAAGGCGGACGCATCCTTATCGTCGAAGGCGTGCAAGACTATCTATACACCCTTGCCGACGCCATCGCCCAACCCGACAAGCCCACCCCTGCCGACACAGTCATTGCGCTACAGATGCGCCGCATAGCCCATCGTGCCGCACAGCTGTTCCCCTCCGACATCACCACACTGAAACATTTGGCCTACAGCCATATTATTCTTGCCGACTACGACAATGCCCTTCGCCACCTCCTTCGGGCGGAGAAAATAGACCCCAACGACCCCGTTGTGCTGGAACACTTAGTAACCGTGTACACCAAAATAAAGAAACCGAAACTTGCCTCGCAATACAAAACACGGCTCCAACAACTCCGGCAAACCGAAACAGCAGACTGATTACCAACACATAACAGCACACAATCCACCCTTTCCCCCAAAAAGCGGAAGTTTAAACCCCAATCGGTTATTAGGCATTGTCAAGATATTGCCCCGACACATTCTGCATCAACCTGTATATACCGAATTGGCTTATACGGAGGGTTCTATTTATTTGTTTTCATGCCGCGTCCCTGTCGGAACGCACCCCGATAACCGCGCTGCGCCTACGGCTTGTACGGTACTATTCATCCCTCACCCTTTTGGGGTGATTTATAGAAGTCTCAATAAATACGATTTTTTCTTTTGCCCTTACCGGGCATGATTTGTATATCCAAGGCGATGCCGTGGGGCTATATTTGTTATGCCATTTCAAGGCAACTCATAGAAGTCCCCTTCAGTTACGCAGGCTTTCCATTGTCACGGCACAACAAAAACAGTGCCACCATATTCGTCATCCCTTATCAACGCACGCCCTTCCCCGCGAATCTTCCCCAACCTGCACCCAAGTCCCTTTCGCACTGCCCTTAGTCCGCTCATGCATCCACCCTACGACCTCCGTTCTTCCTCATTTATCCTTCTGAAATGGGAGAACGATGGGAGAACTGAGGGATAAGGAGCGAAGGAAGTGCAGCCGACGGTCTACCACTCGCGGGTGATGCCGTGGCGGACTATCTTGGCGGGATTGCCGGCAAGGACAGTGTGCTCTTCGTCGTAGATACCGTGAAGGCAGCTCATGGCCCCGACAGTGGTGTGTGGCGGGAGAACGGTGCCTTTGGTCACGACAACATGGCAGCCGAGCCACACATGATGGCCAAAGCGAATGGGACGGTCGGGGTTGCACCACTGGCCTTGGCTGTCGAAAAGGCGGTGTTGGTCTGTGTCCATAACGGTGCAGCACCAGGAGGTCTGCACATGGTCGCCGAAGATGATTTCGCTGTTGCAGACTATCAGCGACGAGGGACCAAGGTTGAACTGGTCGCCGAGAGTGAGAGTTCCCGTTTCCGAGACTTCGACACTCGAACCTGCGCCGATGGCACACTCGCCAAGGATGTGAAGGGTGCCGCGGAGATTGAGTAGGGTACGATGATAGCGGAAGTCGGTAGGCTGGCTGGTGTTGAAGCCTACCTTGACGAGCCCAACACGGAGACGGTCGGAATGGAGGACGATTTGTCCCGAAAGGTTATGGATTTTGGTGCGGTGGGAGACAAGCAAAGGCAGCCGACGCGCCTGAGAGAAGGGCAGCAGACGGTAATTGAGCCACACGCTGCGCGGAAAAGCGAGCGCGTAGCGCAGGAAGTTGAGCCGTTTGACGCGGTGACGTTCGTTCATATCTTGACGACCTGCAATTAATGAGCATCCTCTATCTTGTCGAGATTCAATGTGACGGCAACGGTGATGTAACGGGAGTGGCCTTCATCATCCTCGTCGTAAGCCTTTTGTGAATAGGTGAAGGAGAACCGCTTGCTGTCGAGGAGATTGACTTTTGCAACTACAGGGTCTTCCTTGCCCATGATAATGATGACCAACTTGTCGCCGTCGATTGAATAGTTGCCGTAGCTTCTTTCATTCCCGATAGCGATTGCAACATATTTCTCGTCAGTGAAAAGAAACTTGGCGGTGGAAAGTTCTTCGATATATCTTTGAGACTCGATGAAGTTCTGGGGATTGAGGGAGACAGATGTGCATTTCCATGTGCCCACGATAAGGTCTTCGTTGGTCTTCTTGCAAGAGACGAGAGTGGTCATTGATAACACCAGGCAAACGACTGCTGAAATATTAACAAGACTTCTCATTAAGGTTTTCATGGCATCTTGCTATTAAAATAGGGAAATCAAAGAAAAGAGCTGAAAGCGGAGAACGGTAGTCCTCCAGCTTTCAACTCCTTACGAATAACAAGAATTACTGTTTGTCGAAATTCATGGTCACTTTGACCGTCTCGTCCTCATCCGTTTCGGTGTAGGAGAAGGAGAGTTTTTTCTTGTCAAGGGTGATGATGTCGGCCACCATGGACTCACCTTCAATGGTCATGGTCAGTTTGTTGCCGTCAACAGCATAGGTACCTTTACCCACTTCGTCGAGTGCATTAGCAACAAGGGTCTTGTCGGCATTGAAAGTAAAGGTGACACCGATAAAAAGATTCATGAAGGGGTCTTGGGGTTCGCTGGTGATGCTTGAGCATTTCCATGTACCGATGATGAGGTCTTCGTTGCTCTTTTTGCAAGAGGAGAACATAGTCACCGAGGCGACAAAGCAAACAATGGTCAGAAGTTTGAAAATGTTTTTCATGATAACTGAATTTTAAATTAATAATAAAGGATTTTTTTCGAATAAGAAAGAATGGGATACCGTTGGAGGAAAGCCCTGCGGTCTGGGCAGGGCTTTAGTGGTTACATCTTTTTTGTTTCGATTAGCCTTCGACAATTGCACCAGTGGGGCATGCGTCAGCGCAGGTACCACAGCTAACGCAGGTGTCAGCGTCAATCTTGTAGATGTCGCCTTCGGAGATAGCTCCAACAGGGCACTGGTCGATACAGGTGCCGCAAGCAACGCAGATGTCAGTGATTTTGTAAGCCATTTTTTATTATTTTTAAGGTTAATAACGTGATGCAAAGGTACAACTTTTTTCCGATATAGCGACTTTTTTAGTGCAACGGAGTTCACAAAGGCCGCTTTATGCTTGATAGTGTGACAGGTAGACGGCGATAAAAAAACGTTTTACCATAGGTTAATAAAAAGAAAAAAGCAATGAGCAACGTTTCCGGACGGGGAGCAGAACAAATGAAAAAGGCATCCATGGAAATGGATTTTCCTATGGAGGCCATTTTGCAAGAGGTGAAGGCGGTCAACAAAGCCACTGGGGAAAAGAGCTGTCACCAGAATAAAGGCCTTTTTCATGATAATTTGGGTATCAAATAAACGGATAAACGATTTCGTATAGACAAAGGTTGAAAAAAAGCCCTGCCGATTGGGCAGGGCTTTAGTTTTTACATCTTTGTTTCGATTATCCTTCAACGATTGCACCGGTGGGGCAAGCGCCAGCGCAGGTACCGCAGCTAACGCAGGTGTCAGCGTCAATCTTGTAGATGTCGCCTTCGGAGATGGCTCCGACGGGGCACTGGTCGATGCAGGTGCCGCAAGCAACGCAGATGTCAGTGATTTTGTAAGCCATTTTATTCTTTTTTTAGGGTTAATAATGAAGTGCAAAAGTACAACTTTTTTCGGACATAGAGAGTTTTTTTTATCAGCAAGGGCGGGAAAGAGTGTTTAGTGCCTGATAGTCTGACAGGTGTAAGGTAATAAAAAAACAATGTCCGACAACAGCGTGCACAACACTAAAGCGAGGGTTGTTGTCTTCTTTTAGCCTTTTTCCTGCTGATGAAGTAGGCTATGGAAAGGGGTATGGCTATCAGCACTGCCGTGCCTAAAGTCAACATGACGATACCATAGATTGTGGCGCGTACAGGATTGGCCAATTCTTTTTGGCGTACCGCTACCACCAATACCACGACAATGAGATAGAATGCAAGACAGGACCACACAAAGAAACAGACGGCAAGCCGCCATGTTGTACCCCAAAACTTGTAGCCGAACAGCTGCCGATAGCAAATGTAATAATAGAGCGGGATAAGGAATATGGTAATCCCGTTGCTGACACGGATGGTGAAGGCGACAACAAGCATCAATGTGCTCATGAAAACCTGAATGAAGATGTTTTCGGGAAAGGTCAGGTGCGGATGCCGCGGGGCAAAACGGAACACAATGAAGGTGGGCAATATCATTATCATGGTCAGTATCATCATGGCCCATCCCGGATGAGCCACCATCCAATGATAGCAGGTATTGATTATATTGAAGTATCCAGTCCGGTCGTAGTCTGCTATTTCGGCGGCGTTAAAGTTGTCTTCCTGACCGATTATCTGCATGAGGATGACATAGGCCAGTGCCACAATGAAAAGCATGTTGACGGGTTTGTAGCACACCTGGCGGTGGCCTCCGATATAGTCGCCTATCAGGTGGCCGGGACGCCAGAGGAGCTGCAGCAGCGTGTTGGGAAGGGAGCGGGTGTCCATTCCCCATACGTCGAGGATACTTTTGCCGACCCACTTCCATGTGATGTGTCCGTCGCCGACCTCCTGACGGCATACAGGGCAGTAGTTGCCCCTGAACACGTGACCGCAATTGGCACAACGGCACTCCTCCAGCTCCTCGTCGGAATATAGAGCGGGGTTGTTCTGCCGGGCGGGGATACGCCTGAGTGATTCTTTGAGTTTCATGTCTTGGATTGTGCGGTTTTTTTGCTGACGAAGTAGCCAAAGGCGAGGATGCCTGCAAAAGCGGCAAGGAAAGACAAGAGGCCTGTTGCGACTTGCGGAAGTTTTTCGGGGTGGGTTGTGACGATATATACCAAGTTAATAAGGAAAGCGAAGAAGAAGCCCCAGGCCGCGAAGCACAAAAGAATACGCCAGATAGTGCCCCAAGGCCGGTAGCCGAAAAGCTGGCGGTAAGCGATGTAGTAGTAAACTGGTATCAGAAGCGAGAACAAAATAAAGAAATCGGAAAGGAAAACAATGACGAGGATGAGGATGTTCATGAAGAGCTGGATGAAGATGCCTTCGGGGAGTGTGTGGCGTGTATGGCGTGGGGCAAAACGGAAGAATAGCCATGTAGGGATAATCATTGCCACAGAGATAAGCATGGCGTTCCATGCAGGGTGTTCGGAAACCCATTCAATGACCATTTGAACGACTTTGCCTCCCTTGTCTTCAGGAGTGGCCGCATAGTTCCAACCAAGAAGTTGCTGCACCACGACGTAAAAAATGGCAAGAATGAAGAGCATATTGAAAGGCTTGTAGCATATCTGATGTTGGCCGTCGAGATATGCACCGATAATGCGTCCGGGACGTATGAAAAGCTGGAGGAGGGTGTTCGGGAGAGAACGGGAATCCAAGCCCCACACATCGAGGATGCTTTTACCCACCCACTTCCACGTGATGCGGCCGTCCTTGGCATCCTGGCGGCATACAGGGCAGTAGTTTCCCCTGAACACGTTACCGCAGTTGGCACAACGATGTTCCTCCTGTTCCTCGTCGGAATTGTGATAGGGTTTGTTCTGCCAAGTGCGGAAACGTCCGAGTGTTTCTTTGAGTTTCATTCTTTAGGCAACCTCTAATTATTCAATTTAT
>DBXQ01000119.1:1514-38045 GCA_002309955.1 Bacteroidales bacterium UBA1208 | reverse complement strand
AAGGGTATCATGGAGAAGATGGAACAAGGTCCTCTGACCGGCTCCTATGCACGTGACATCGTTGTCAACATCTACGATGGTAAAATGCACCCCGTAGACTCCAACGAGACCGCTTTCAAAATTGCCGGCCGTACCGCTTTCCGCGAAGCCTTCAAACTGGCAGGTCCCAAGATTAAGGAGCCCATCTACGATGTCGCTGTCACCGTCCCGACCGAAAGCCAGGGAGGTGTGATGACCGACCTGCAGGGTCGCCGCGCTATCGTCATGGGCATGGATGCCGAAGGCAAGTACACCACCCTTAAAGCAAAAGCCCCGTTGGCCGAGATGAACCGTTACTGCACCGCTCTGAGCTCGCTCACCAGTGGCCGTGGCACCTTCACCATGACCTTCAGCAGCTACGAACTCGTCCCCACCGACGTACAACAGGCACTCCTCAAAGCTTACGAGGAAGCCGCCTCCGAGGAAGAGTAATCGAGTGCCCTTACTGGGCAATCAAGCTACAAAATATACCCCCAAGCCGGAAGTCCCTCTCTCGAGACTTCCGGCTTTTACTTTATATACTTCATATATACATGAGACTCACCCAACCCAACAGCAACATCCATGCCTATCATATGGAAGATAAATTATCGGACATTTCTTGTGATTTCAAAAAAAAATGTATTTTTGCAGTGTTGACATATCATCGAATTAAAAACAATAGTCATTGGTTCACTGAATAATGCACAACAATCCTACTCCATGCCCGCATACTACGCACTATAATCTACGACACTTTCATCCACCATTAAGCAACGTTATTATACCAGTATAAATACAAATGGAAAAGTCTTTACACATCGGCTCCCTCATCCGCGAAGAGTTGCGCCGGCAAAATCATACCAATGCTTGGCTGGCTGAAAAAATAGGTGTTACACCCCGTGCGCTGCAAAAGATTTTCAACAAACAGTCTATTGACACCCAACAACTCACCGTCATCTCTATCGCCCTCGAAACAGACTTTTTCAAATTTTTCTCCGATGCCCTTTTGGAACAATAGTCTCCAGCATTTCCCCGACCATCCTGCCCACTCTCTTTAGACATCGCTGCGGGTGTTTTTTAGGCAACACCCAAGACCCAAAAAACAAAAAATATCCTCCTTTTTTCGACATTCTGCATCGAAAAAAACACCGATTGATCCTCTTTTATATTATCATTTTAACATACTCCAAAGGTATGCCTTCTTGTCATAGCCCGCACCACCCTGCCAAACCATTATAGAAGATAGCATTTATTATTGGCATACTAGAGGCATAATTCCCACCAAAGAGGTTCTAATCCACTCCGTTTACAATAATCACATATGCCCATTTTGGACATCTTATGGAAATAAAAAACAGAGTACTTTTGCACCCGAAAAAGAGCAATTATGCCTTTCAAAAAAACGACTTCATTACTTCATTGCCTATTGAACTCCAACCCACCAGAAAAACGGCGACAAAAACATTTATTCCGATATTCCGAAAAAATAATATTAATCCAAAAATTAAAGTAAAAAACGAAATGAAAGAAAAAAAGATGTATTACACCCCCGCTATCGAGGTGCTGAATGCAAGAGTCGAAAAAGGTTTTGCTGGTAGTCCGCAAGAAGATCAACCCGATCCCGATCCCATTAGCGGTTTCAACGCAGGTGGAGAGACTGGCTGGAGCACAGGTAACACTGACGATTGGTGGACTTGATTTTCAAACAGAAACCAACCAGACCGTTTATCAAAACTTTACAACTTAAATTATTCAATCGAAAAATGAGAAAAGTAATAAGCAAATCAACCATCATCCTTTTTGCCGCCGTCATGCTCATGACTGGTTGTAAAAACGAAAAAGAGCAAATCTTCAAACTGGACATCCCCGAATTCACCGGTGAAGACAAAACCACTTTCGGTTCGGGCAATACCACCCTGTGGGCTCCTGGCGATCCTGTTCTGATCAACAGTAACACCTGCGCTGTCCAGACCAATGGCACAATCGCTGTAAACGAACCCGTTCCTCCTGTGAACAATATGTTCTACTCCCTCTATGCCGGTCGCGCTACCAATGGCACTTTCAACGGTGAAAACGGCTACACCCTCACCATGCCCAACAGCTACACTTACAATGCTAACGACCTTAAGGCCACGCTGCTTGGTATTTGCGAATATCAGGGTCCAAATGTCATCCACACTATTCGTTACGCCAACGTCTGCACCTTGTTGAAACTTGAGTTCGTTACCATCCCCGACCAAGTTGTCATCACTTCTGCCAACACCGCCATCAATGGTGATTTCAGCTATGTTTACAATGGCGAAGATTGGGTTGCCACCGCTCCCGCTCCCACCACTGCCAACAAGACCCTCACCATCAACAACCCCAGCTATGCTTCTGTCATGTACATTCCTCTGCCTGCTGGTAACCACCAGTTGACTATTGTCGGCAAGACCTTCACCAAGGCCATGGCTCGCGCTGTCGAAATGCAGAAAGGTGTCTTCTATCCCATCAAGTGCGCTCACGCCTTCTCCGTATCCGCCAGCCGCAAGGTCTTCTTCTCTCCTGGTAACTTTGAATATAAAAACACCAGCACCTATTTTACTGACTGGGTTGCCGGCCCCGTCGGTGGCAACAACGGTAGAATGTATACCGAAGACGGTACCGTTTGCGCACGCTTCGCCCTCAACCAGTGGGATCGCAAACAAGCCAACAATAGAGATTTCAGAAATGTCACCGGCCTTTTCGGAACGGTACTTGCCACCTATGCTTGGCCTAAGACCGACGGCGCTTGGATTGACCTCTTCGGCTGGGGCACCGGCACCATTCCCGGTTACAACTATGCAACTGCAGTGGGTGGCAGCGCTATCATCGCCTACGACGATTTCAACGATTGGGGTACTTTCTACGGTGACCGTCTGAATGCCAATTCCCACACTACTGGTTCCTGGTTCACCATGAACCAAGGTCAGTGGAGCTACCTCCTCAACCTCACCAACAATGCTATGCGTAGCGGCAAAAGCAGAATCGGTTCCGTCAATGGCGTTCCCGGTCTGATTATCGCTCCCGATGATTACAGCGGATCTCTCCCCGCCTCTATCACTTCCACCAACTGGGTCAACGACTACCAGAAACATGGTGTTGTCTTCCTGCCCAGCGGTGGTTGCATGGACTACCAGCCCGCTGAGAATTGGTCATGGGGCTTCATATCGAGCACTGCTGGTTACTGGACAAGCAACGAATACAACGACCGTCAGGCTTACTATGTGAAAATACCCGAAGGTGCATCTGGCAACCCCTCCATCCAATATGGAAAAGTCAACCAGTCTTCCACCAACAACGGTAACAAACCCGCCAAACTCTCTGTTCGCTTAGTTCAGTATGCCAACTAAACAAATGCTAATTAAACATTAAACCAATAGGAACAGTTTTGCCCCCCTCTTAATCAGGAGGGCAAAATTGTTCTTTTAAAATCAATAAACCATTAATATCCAATTAAAAAAATCCAATAAAAAACGAAAAAACAACATGGAAAAAGAGACATACAAAACCCCATGCATCAAAACCGTAGCCTTCCAAGTGGAGCAAGGCTTCAACGGCGGAGTCTACTTGAAGGCTGCCTCCGACACCTACGATGACAATAACAATCTCCTTCGCGGAACCGAGGAAGTGACCAGTTCTGGCAACATCTTCAGCGGCAGTTCTTTCACCCCATATTCAAACTAAAATAAAACATCTGCCATGAAGAAAATATATACCATCCTTTCATTCTGTGCGGTTGCGGCACTCTTTGCCTCCTGCCAAAAAGACAACCTTACGGGCAGCACCTTCACCGCCACCATCGAGCAATGCAACGACTCTAAAACCAAAACCGCCCTCGACGGCAGCATCCTCAAATGGGAAGCCGGTGACCAAGTTTTCATTATGAACGAACAGACCTACTTCGGCATCTACACCGCCCGTGAAGGAGGTTCCACCACCACCACTTTCATCTTCCAGCCTAACGCCTCAGGTACTGGTATGGATATTGATGTCGGAGACCCCGAAGCCAGTTCCTACCAATACATGGCCGTCTATCCTGCCGACATTGTCGACTTAACTGCCGGCGGTATCCGTCTGCCTGCCACCCAGGTGACCACCGACGGCACCCTGCGCGGATTCCCCATGTATGCCGAATCGCAAACACGTGAGTTGCGTTTCAAGAATGCTTTCGGCTTGCTCAAACTCCACCTTGTGAAACCCAACACGAACATCACCTCCATCTCCGTCATCGCCGACCGCGTGATTAACGGTCTCTTCGTCATTGACAACAATGTGGATTGGAGTTCCGTTGGTGTTCCCACTCTCATATACGCCGAAGACGGTAGCGGTACCAACACCGTCACCCTCCAGTGCGGCGAAGGCAATGGCATCTCCATCGACAACGGTGCCGATTTCTACATCTATCTGCCTCCCGCCACTGACTATCACAACCTCACCATTAATATGATCAACAGCGAGGGCGGTTTCTGTTCACTGACATCCTCCGCAAGTGTAACTATTCCTATTATCCGTAGCCAATACACCACCATCGAGCTGAGCGGCAATGACTTGAATTTCATCAATGGACTCTTCTCTGTCGCTCCCGGCCAGTACGTCGAATTCTCCCGCGGCAACCTGCAATACAGTCCCAGCCAAAACACCTGGCGTTTTGCACTCACCCAGATTGACATGATTGGCGAACTGAACTACAACTATTTCACTGGCACAATACCTACCATCGACTGGATAGACCTTTTCAGTTGGGGAGAAACCCAAGTGGCTTCCCTGACCCCGTCTACCACTGGATACTCGTCATTCTATGAATGGGGTAACAACATGTCAGGTGGATGGCGCACCCTGACCAACGATCAATGGAACTATCTTATGTTCCAACGTCCTGATGCTACCAATAAATTCGGTGGTGCCACCGTTGCTGGTGTAAAGGGGTTGATACTGCTTCCCGACAGTTGGTCTCTCCCTGCTGGTTGCACATTCACTCCAGGATTTAGCTACCCCAACTACTACAACACCAACATCTACAGTGCAACCGAAGCTGCTGCCATGCAGTCTGCTGGAGCAGTATTCCTGCCTGCTGCCGGAGTTGTAGTACATGGAACAGAAACACGCAATGGTCAAGTAGTTCCTGTATGGTATTATTCCCACACTATCCCCGATCTCGAAGAAGACTGGTTTGAAAGTACTGGATTCTTAGCAGGTTTAGGACATATGATATACGTAATCATCAGAGATGCAAACCTCTATTGGTCAAGTACCCCATACCAAGGTCAAGATGGATTAGTAGAGAACGAATATCAAGCCTATGGCATGGCGTTCACGAATTTATCCGGCATAACAGAGGATGTAGAACACGGTGGTAGCGATATTTTTGGCTATCCCAACAATATCTGGGTTATCAACGAAGAGACAAACCGACATATTAACTTTAACGACATTTTTAACAACCCTACATTCACATATACTCCTGGCCAGTATATCTTCGATCTTCCTATACCCTCAGGATTAGCTACAGGTGCCGTACGCTTGGTGCGTGACGTTACCTCCGGTTCCAGTAAATAGACTTCGTAACCAACCGATATCTCTAATCAAACGGAAGTTCCCAAAAGGAGCTTCCGTTTGTTGTTTCCACCATTTATAGAAGTCCGCTACACGATTTCTCTTGCATCTGTGCGTATTACAAGAAATTTATGTAAATTTGCATAGACATCAACAATAGCAGTAGTCACACAACACACTAATCATCAGGACAAAACACCTCACACTGGCAACACCCATTCCTCCGTCAGAAAAGCAAATAGGAAACCCTCAGGATACAACTATCAGAAAAAAACATGCCCCCATGTCACTTTTCGGCCACAAAATGGCTCTAACGTAGTTAAAGAAATGCAAAACACAGAAAGGCAAACACAAACCGACCTCCACGAACGGTACATGTCGCTGCATCGAACTCATTTCCGGCAGATAGAAAACTACTGCATCAAACACAGCAACAGCCGCGAGGACGCCGAGGACCTGATGCAGGAAGTGTTTATCGCCGTGTGGGAAAACCTCTGCAGCATCCATGCCGACAGTTCTCCCCGCCAGATAAACCGATGGCTGCAGAAGGTCATGCGGACGGTGTTTGTACGCCACATACGGCAACGACGCATTCGTGGCAATGCTCCCCTCTCCGAGGCCGACCAGTTGGCAGACCCCGACACCGAAGTCCACAGCGGTCAGCTTTCGCGACACGACACCGAACTGATAAACGAACTGGTGGCTCATCTCCCTCCCGACGACCGGGAACTGCTGCAAGAACGCTTCGACGGCTATTCGAATATCGAAATCGCCCAACGCCACAACCTCAAAGAGAACACCCTCAACAAAAGAATGAGCCGCATAGTAGAGAAACTGAAAGAAATAGCTGAACAACTTAATGTGTAAATCAACTGACATATTAACACATTAACGAATTAATACATAAAGAAATGAACCTTGAAGAGAAAGACATAGAACTGATGCTCCAACAGCACACACGCCACTGTCTCGAGCAACGCATGCTCAAAGACATGGATGCACAGTATAGCAACTATCTGCATCGCATCAACCGCCGCCACTACACCCTTGTGGCTTGTGTCGCCGTGTTGTTGCTTCCGGCTCTCTGGCTTGCCACACCGCAGGTTCAAGCCCAAGCCACCAGTCACGGCTCCTTGTCCTCCAACAACGAGGCCATCGCCACCGCAGACCTAATAATCCAAAACCTATGAAACGCCGCTGGATCATAACCCTGATTGTCATACCCCTTGCCGTAGGACTTGCGCTGGTACTCAAATACTGGCCTCGCACCCTCGACGACGGGGAATGCAGCGCCCTCTACCGCAGCTATCTCGGGCGCACAGGCATCCGCTCCACCTTCATCAAAGGGAAAAGCCTCAACGACACCCTCCGCATCGACCTCACCCTGCTCCAAGCCACCACAGCCGACGGATGGGCGCAGCTGCAAAAAGATTTCGACATCCCCGAACCCGACAGCACCACTGCTGCCCTGTTGCAGGAAGGCAACCCCGACATCATTCTCTCCCTCTTGAATGATGAATGCGGGAATGGCTCGGACGGATTAGCCCCTTCACAAGACAACGCATTCCTTCCTGTCGATATTGCCGTCGCCTCACGTGCGTTGCAATGTGTTAGCATCTTCCACGCCTGCACACGCGAACAATTCGACATAATCGTCGACAACCACATCGAACAACTTACAACAACCACCCAAACACGACCCAACGACCAATGAAAACAATAAACACCGCCATACTTGCCATCCTCCTGTTCAGCCTTGCATCCAGCTGTACCTCCATCACCAACATGGCAACCGAAATATATTGGAACATGGACGACCCCGCCCCTGTCGACCCCGATGAAGCCATCGACACTCTCTGTATCATCAAATACATAATCGACAACGAACCTCGCCAGACTGTTATCCACAACCAGAGGGACATTGACATATTCCTCTATCAAATCCTCTCCAACGCCAAACAAAGCAGCGACATCTCCATGCAGACCAGTTGGTCGCGCGGGCAAACTTTCATCCAGTCATTCTCCGACAGCCCCGTTGTCACATTCAACTCGTCCGACATCAACAAAGTGAAAGAATGGGCCAAACGCATGTTGTTGAGCGGCTACAAAGTGGAAATCACCTACAACAAGAAAACCAAAGAATACCACTGTACCGCCCGCCCCAAAAACTAATCATATGAATTCGCTAACGTATTAATTTATTAATTCGTTAGACAATTTTCACATTCACACCTTCAAAAACGCCCACCATGAAAAGACAAAACATCATTCTCCTTGCCGTCCTGCTTATCTCCTGTGCAGCGCAAGCACAAATCCACTATTACCACACCCCTGCTCCATGGACAGGCGACAATATCTACCTCTTCACCGTCGGGTCGTACTACCAGCCCGCCCCTGCCTCCCTCAATGCAATCGACTACAAACAAGGCGTACCCCTCTCCCTCTCCTTCCGCTACGACGGCGAAGAAGCTCTCGGCACCCATTTCGTCATGGGGTTCCAAGCCGAATTGAACTGCAACCTCTACCACACCACCTACACCCTTGACGGCGATACCTATGTCTTCTATAGCTCAAAACCCTATTCTGGCAGATGGGTACACCACGACCAGCACGGCTGGAATCTACTCGTCGAAGTCCGCTATCTGGCAGGCTACTACATCGACGACAACTGGGAACTGCAACTCGGTG
The DNA here is from genome assembly GCA_002309955.1 of Bacteroidales bacterium UBA1208. Taxonomy (GTDB): domain Bacteria; phylum Bacteroidota; class Bacteroidia; order Bacteroidales; family P3; genus Colimorpha. The sequence continues at coordinate 29,762 of DBXQ01000119.1, read as the reverse complement.
CCGGCATCTACTCAGGCCTGCTCTCAAACAGGAAAGACAACACCTACTGCACCATCAAAGCCACTGACGAGCCAACCCCATCCACCCATGATAAAGGCAAAACAGCTTTCGACTGGCGGTTAGGATTCAGTGGTTTGTTCAGTGTCAACTACTATTTCAACGACAACTTCTTTGCCACTGCCGCCGCCAAAGTACGCATCCCATTCAAGCAAGACAGCGAGATGCAAAACAACATCCCCAACTACGGCATGCTGGTAGGCGTGGGCTATAAATTCATCCGTTAACAGCATCCAATCAAACTCCTTTCAATTCTCAATTCTCAAAAAAGATGTCAAAACAATCCAAAATATTCATGCTGACGCTTGCCGTCCTCTCGCTGTCACTCCGTGGCATGCCGCAGACCATCACCTTTGACCAACTACCCATAGGCAAGGGAGTTGTTAAAAACAGTGTACCCCGTTTCATCGGGTACGACGGGCAGAACCTGGTACTTCTCCAATACACAGGCCGTCTCAAGAGCCATCTCGAACTTGTACGTTACAACTCCTCCCTTCAGGAACAACAGCGCATTCCGCTCAACAAAGACAAAGGCCACACCTGTCATGGCGGCTACATCAACGGCAACTACATCGACCTGCTTCAATCCGTCAACACCGGAAACGGACTTCACGTCTATCGCGACCGTCGCAGCCTGCAGACCCTCCAAACCGTCGACACCTCACTTACCCTTGCCCGTTTCGCGGGCGAGAAAGACGACTTCTTTTCTTTCTCCACATCGGTATCGCCCAACGGGAAACTACTGGCCGGGGTCTCCATTTCCAAACGCATAGCCCAGGAACCCGAAATGAAAATAGGTCTCTACGACCACCAACTTGAGGAATACTGGACACAGACCATCGCCTGTGTCAATGCAAGCAATGTCTCTGTCACTGACCAAGGCGACATCATCCTCTATTCCCTCTACGACAAGGGGGAATGCAACTTCACCATTCTCGATGGCGAGAAAACCAAAAACATTAAATTCAAACTGCCCGACAGTGACCCCATCATCGAGCGCACCCTGCTACGCTATGGCAACGGCAACATTCTCATCGCCACCGCCGTCCAGCAAGAAAACCATCTCATCATGCCTGCCGGTTCCAACATCGACCGTGTCGACATCTATTGCTACAACATACAGAAGAAAAAACTCAGTGTCACCCGCCACCCCTTCACCCTTACAGAAGTGAACCGGCTCACCAACAGCCGGGAAGACAAAAAACAAAACCATAGCTGGGTACAATTCGGCAACATCTGCCAGACTCTCTCCGACAGCACCGGTGCCTATCTCATCCTCGACCAATTCTGGTCAACCTCGACAAACAACGTGATAACCGAAATCCATCGCATGGGCATGATGGTCTTGCGTGTCGACAGCAACGGCAATATTCTATGGTCAACCGCCAAACGTCTCTCCAACAACACCGCATGGAACAAAAGCGACTTTATTGCATACCGCTGGCTACCCACTCCCACCGGCATCATGCTCGCCTGGGTGGACCATTTGGACAACGCCACCCTCCCTATGGGCAAACCCGTCAAAGCCTTCACCCTCTTCAAGCACCCCTCGGCCCTTAACGTATGGTCTCTCACCTCCGACGGCCACGAAGACCAAAGTTTCATCGAACTGAACCGACAAGTCTCCGCCGGTGCCGCCCACTGCCTCGACACCCTCGGCCAATACATAGTCCTGCTCACCAACGGCCGCAAAGACCAGCTTACAACAATCAAATTCTACTAAACCCCAACCGCCATCAATCCACACCCCACTATCAATTCCCCAAACAACCCATCATGAAAAAATTCCTTCTCATATTTTTAATTCTCGCTTTTCAATTCCCAATTCTCAACCCCTTCACTGCTGCCGCACAACCCCTCCGCAGCCAAGGTCCCCTTCCCGACGACCTCCGGCTCAGCATAAAACAACTATACGACAGCGACATCTGGCGTGCCGAACAATATGTAGGCAAACGGGTACGCAACAAACAGGAGATTCTCAATGCCTCCTACCACATCAACCGCCTTCTTGCCGGCGGACACATTGTCTATGGCGACCCTCTCAGCACACTCGCCTCACGCATTGCCGACACCCTGCTCAAAGACTATCCCATCCTCCGTTCCGAACTGCGTTTCTACACCGTCACCACCCCCGACGTCAACGCCTTCACCACCCCGCAAGGCATGATATTCATCAACACGGGACTCATGGCACAACTCGAAAACGAAGCCCAGCTGGCTTTCATCATTGCCCACGAGATTATCCACTACTACCGTGCCCACGGCATGGAAACTTTGACAGGCACCCGCAACAAAAACAAAGCCAAAGACCTTGACGACGTTGCCGAACTCAATGCCGGAAGCCTGCCCATCCATGCCCGTAGCCGCGAAATGGAATTTGAGGCCGACTCACTCGGCATAGCCCTTTTCTATGCCGCCAGCCCCTATTGGAAAGGCGTTACCGAGAGCGTGTTTGACATTTTGCAATACAGCGACCTCCCTTTCGACGACCTTCCCTTCGACACCACCTTTTTCAACACCCCATACTACCGTCTCCGTGGCTGCTGGCTCGACTCCACCGCCGACATCACCACCCGCGACAACTACGACGACTCTCAACTCACCCACCCCAACATCGTCTCCCGTCGCCAACGCTCCGAACATGCCTTGGCCCACCTTCCGCAAGGAGTCAAATACCTCATGTCGACCCCCGACCAATTTGCCCAACTGCGCCACACCGCACGCATGGAATGCATTCGCCAGGATTTGCTGCACGGTCACTTCGCCCGTGCATTCTACAACAGCTGGATTCTCCTCCGCACCTCGCCCAACGACGAACTACTGAACCTTTACACCGCCCAGGCGCTCTACAGTATCGCCGTAGCCAAATGCAACGAACAGGAATACACCGTAGCCGACGATTACCTTCGTGTCGAAGGAGAAAGCCAGCAAGTACACTATGCCCTCCACACCATGACAGCCGAGCAAACCACCCTCGCCGCCCTCCACAAAGTATGGGAAAGCCACATGAAATACCCCGACAACCAACACCTCAACGCTATGGCCTTACACCTCATCGACCTTCTCCGTAACCCCCTCGGCAAATCTGCAACCGACTTCCTCCTCACCGTAAACACCGACACCCTCGACTCCGACAAGACCAAAGAACTGCAAGACACATCAACATCCAAACTAACCAAATACGAACGCATCAGACAAAAACGGCGGCAGCAAACCCTGCGCAACACCTCATCCTATGCACTCACCGACCTCACCATGGCCGACAGCACCCTCGTCCACATCCTCCGAAACCGGCTCACCACCTCCTCGCAGAACAACGACACCGGCAAGAGCGACACCGTCACCCCTACCCAATCGAAAACAATCCTCTTCAACCCCACCTATTGGGTGGTTGACGGCCATGACAACCTTGTCACCGACCGAAGCATACGGCATGAGGAATGGCTTACCGGCCGCATCACAAACACCATTGAACACCTCGGAGGCAGCACCGTGGACTTCTCCGACCAAGGGATGCACAACATGACCACCGCTGAACAATACAACGACTTCCTCACCATTTGCGAATGGACAAATGAATTCTGGCTCACCAAAGGGCGTTTCGAACACCACCGCATCATGCAGCCAGCCATGGACAGCCTCCTTATGCGCCACAACGCCCGCACACTCACCATGACCGCCATACTCAATGTCGAAGGGCAGAAAAAAGGCAACATTGCAGCCTACTCGCTTCTGGTGCCCTTCCTCCCCGTGGTAGTCTCGTCGTCCCTCACTGGACTTGAGAACACCACCATGGTGTCGCTCGTGGTAGACGCCCACGAAGGCACCATGCTGACCCGCCAAGCCCGGCTATACAAAGTGGCCGACCATCCCGCCTTAATCGACGCCATGCTATACGACACCTATGTCCGCACCTTCCATCCCTCCAAACGGGAACCCATAGGTTTTCTGGGGCGACGTCTCGGCTTGGCAGCAGGTGCCAACTTCGGCATGAGTGGCTACCAACCCACAAAGAAAGGCACCTATATGGCCGTCACCCCATGGGCCTCGGTCGAGTTTGCGGTGGGACGCCGCACCTCGCTCGCCCTTACAGCCCGCCACCATGGCGCCTACAGCGACATCACCCACACCTACCGCGTCCCACGCGAAGTCCACGGCAGCTACTACTTGGTAGACTCTTTGGCCCCCGGGTCGCGCAACATGCTTACCATCGGCTTCGAACTGAGGCGATACAAAAACTCCGACTTCGCTCCGCTGGGGCCTTATATTGACTTCGGGGCTCATATGGTTCGTTTCACCACTCCCGACGGCAAAGAAAGCGGCAACACTTTCGGCCTGCATCTGGGCTTGGGCCGCAACTACATCTTTGCCGGACGCCTGTTGCTGAACTATCAGATAGACTATGCCTACACCTACGGCATACACAAAGTGATGGGTTTTGCAGAAGACACCATGCCTTACCTGCACTATTCCGACGCCATCCTGTCCAACATCCTGACCATCAAAGTGGGCGTTGGTTTCATTCCCTTCTAATCAAGACAAAAGAGGGGAATCCTAACGAACCTTATCCCTAAGGTTTTTGTTTTCTCGGTTGTTCAATGATTGTTCTTCGGTTGTTCCATGCTCAAACACCATTGCCCCCCCCATCGGTCATCCTCCCCAACCTGCACCCAAGCCCCTTCTGCACTGCCCTTGGCCCGCTCTTTCTTCCACCCTACGACCTCAGTTCTTCCTCATTTATCCTTTTGAAATGGGAGAACGATGGGAGAACTGAGGACTAAGGAGCGAAGGAAGAGCGACCGAACCTACATCGACCATCAAGACGGAAAACAGGATAAAACGGTTATCATCAGCCTCACCACTTCATATGTCACTATTTTGCCTTTGAACGGCCTCCACTGGAGGACTGCTTATCCTGATGACCGGTTCGGGTTGAACAACCGAAGAACACCCCTTCAAAGAACAAAGAATTTCCGGCCGAAGCAAATGGGCAATAAAAAGAACCATGGATTCCAGAATCCGGAATCCATGATTCAATATGAGGTATGTGCGGCAATCAGCCGACGCTTTCTTTCAGTTTCTCAGCGTTTTCAGCCAACTGAAGGGCATCGATGAGGTCTTCAATGTCACCGTCCATGAAAGCGGGAAGATTGTACATGGTGTAGCCGATGCGGTGGTCGGTGACACGGCTTTGGGGGTAATTATAGGTACGCACTTTCTCACTGCGGTCGCCAGTTGCCACCATGGTTTTACGCTTGGTGGAGAGCTCTTCCATGTACTTGTTGTATTCGCGTTCGTAAAGACGGGTGCGGAGAATGGCGATAGCCTTCTCCATGTTTTTGATCTGCGATTTCTGATCCTGCATCGAAACAACAATGCCCGTGGGGATGTGGGTGAGGCGGACAGCGGAATAGGTGGTGTTGACGCACTGACCGCCGGGGCCTGACGCACAGAAGGTCTCTTTCTTGACATCGGACATGTTGAGCTCGACATCGAACTCCTCAGCCTCGGGCAAGACAACGACACCGGCAGCAGAGGTGTGGACACGCCCTTGGGTTTCCGTAGCGGGGACGCGCTGCACACGATGAACTCCGCTTTCGTATTTCAACATGCCGTAGACCTTTTCGCCCGTGACATTGAAAGTAATGTCTTTGTAGCCGCCGGCAGTGCCTTCGTTGAAACTGACGACTTCTATTTTCCAGTGTTTTTTCTCACAATAACGGCTGTACATACGGAAAAGGTCACCGGCAAAGATACAGGCTTCATCGCCACCTGTGCCGCCACGGATTTCGACAACGGCATTCTTGCTGTCGGTTGGGTCTTCCGGGATGAGAAGAATGCGAATGTCTTCTTCCATTTTATCGCGACGTTCGGTACACTCGGCCAGTTCGAGTTTTGCCATCTCGCGCAGTTCATCGTCTTTCTCGGTGCTGAGTAGCTCACGACATTCGGCGATGGTGTCGAGGAGCGATTTATAGTCGTGATAGGCCTTGACAACGGGCTGAAGATCCTTATAGTCTTTGCTGAGCTTGACGTAGCGCTTCATGTCGGATGTGACCTGGGGGTCGTTCATCTGCTGTTCAATCTCCTGGTAACGGGCATAAATGGCTTCGAGTTTATCTATCATATTGGATTCGTTATTCGTTAATTCCTTAATTCGTGAATTGATTTACACATTAACACGGCAACACATTCTTCAATGGGTTGGCGTAAATGCTGAGGAGTGTTTGGCGGTATTCGGGGCCAAGGGGGTAGCGGAGGCAGGCTTGTTCGATGTAGTGGTTGAATTGTTCGGCCTGCGGGAAGTCGGCGATGGTGTCATTCTGCAACAGACGCGCAGCCATCCGGTTGGTGTTGAACAGCTTGTAGGCTTGGTTTATGCGGCTGTCGACAAGGGCAGCCACTTGGTCGGGATGGCCTTGGGTGGACTGCAGTTCGGAGAGGGTAAGCGGTGGACAGACAGCAAGATGGACGTCTCCTTTGTATTCGGTGATACCGCTGACGATGCTTTGGCTGTCTTCGCCCGGGGCTTTCTGGTAAGGGCCTCGGCTGCGGAGACAGAGTTCGCGGGCTTTGAGGGGTGCACAGGGCTCCCATTGGTAGGAGATGCTCAGTGGGACGATGTTCATGTCGGCAAGGGCATGGACAGGGTTGTTGCCCGTGGCGGCAATCATCTTGATGAGGGCGGGGTCGGTGTGGTCTATGCCGTCCTTGGTGCGCCCGTTACGCTGGGCAATCCAAACGCTCTGCCCCTTAAGGGTTACCAGGCTCCGTAAAAGGGTGGAGAGTTGTATAAGATTGCTGTAGTATGCTTTGAGTCCACCGGTACGGGGGATGGCAATCATTTTGTTGACTCTGGCCATCTGAGCCATGAGAGGCATCTCGAAAAGATTGGAGCCAATGACGATGTGGGTGGTGTCGTGGCCAAGGGATAGGAGCTGATACTGCAGCAGGAGACTGTCGACCACAATGTCGCGATGGTTGGAAATGAAAAGTGCAGGGCGACCGTCGAGATATTCCTGTCCGGAACAGGTGAAAGAGCCGATGGTTTGCCGGATTACGAACTGGGTGGCGCGATACATGGCATCGGACTGGAATGCATGTATGCCATCGTAGGCCAAGAAACGTTGCTTGATGGCCTCGGCAGATAGTTCAGGAAAGAGTTTCAAGGCCATAGGATGGTCTGAAAGAGCATCCATTATGGCTTTAAACTCTTGTGGCTGACAACTGTAGGTTTCTTCACTCAATTCCATAATAGTTTACAAAATTACAAAAAATATTTGATTCATTGAACTTTTTGTAGTGAGCCGCATGCGGCTGGGCATGTTTTGTCAAACAGAGGGAGGCAAATGTTAAATAAGTTTTAACCAAGTAATAACGCATATTTTTTATTTATGTATGATTTTTTGTGTATATTTGCACCATGAATTTGAGAGCCACAACATTGCTCATCGTTCTGATTTTATGTTCATTACCATCTTTTTCGCAAGACCCGAAGAATGATGGTGATTTTAATTATACCCATATTGTGGGCATGTTGGACAGCAATTTGGGAGGTTCCTCATCACTTCTTTTCTATAACAACGAGCTATGGACGAGCAACGACCACGGGCTGTTGAGGCTGTTCAGCCTTGACACTTTGTCGGGCAAGACAAAAGACAGTCTGCAGTGCGGTTTGAAGTTCAAGGATATGGAGGAGGTGACACAGGATGATGAGTATTTCTATTTTGGCGATTTTGGAAATAACGGTTCCCGGTTACGGGAAGATTTGCGCATATACAGGGTGTCGAAAGGATTGATAAATCAGGGTGTGTGCCAAGTGGATACGATTTTTTTCACTTATTACGGATATGACCCTTCAGGCGAAGGGAGCAGGGGTATCCCTACGACTGATTTTGACTGCGAATCGATGGTGGCAATAGGGGACAGCATATATCTGTTCAGCAAGCAGTGGAGTTCATTGCAGACAGTTTGTTATTCGCTACCGAAAGAGCCTGGCACATATGTAGCCATGCCCCTGTTTAGACTGAATGTGAATGGACTGGTGACAGGAGCCTGTTACTACTCTTCACCATCACCGACAGAAAAAAAACGCTGCGTACTGGCATTATGTGGCTATAGTATGCTTGTCCAGCCATTCATTTATCTCGTCTATGATTTCTATGACACTGATTTCACCCATGGCAAATATGAGAAAGTAATATACTCCTCTGATTTAGGATGGCAGACCGAAGCCATTGCCACAATCGATGGCATGCACTTTTGGGTGACAAACGAGAACTTTTCCCGCATGGGTGTGTCTAATTCAGCCCATCTTCTTTCAATAGACCTCTCCCGTTATCTCCAGAACTATCTGGACCACAGAGGTGGCAGGAATTCCATTGAGGAGGGAGAATTGCTGTGGCCTACACTGGCTCCGAATCCTACCGATGGAATGTTGGAGTTGTTTCCATCGAACAATGAGGATATGGCCAAGATGAAAGTGGAGGTTTGGGACTCTCAGGGACATCCACTGACAGATGTGGTAAAAGGGACATGCATTGACCTTAGAAACCATGCCGAGGGAGTATACATAGTACGCATGACCACCCCAAAAGGCGGAGTGGCAACCCGTAAAATCCTGAGAGTCGCCAAAGGACGTTAATCTTTTGAATGTGTTGATTCGTTAATCTGACTAACACATTCACACATTTACACATCCATTATTCCACCATTGCCAGCTGAGTTCAGCTTGGGTATGCAACATGGCGAGTCCGTCGAAGACTTGCGCACCAACTTCCGCTGCCATAATCAGGAAAGCTGTGGGAGCAGGATTATAGACAAGGTCGTAGCAGAGATGACGCGGACTTAATGCTTGCGGGTACGGCCACGGATTTTGACCTATGTTGGGAAACATCCCCACTGGAGTGGTGTTGACGATGATGAGATGTGTTTTTGACAATTGTTCGGCCTGCTGATAAGAGACCGCACCCAGATGACAAGAAGGATACCGAGAGACCAGGGTGTAGGCTATGCCTAACCGACTTAGGGAATAGCCGACAGCCTTTGAAGCTCCTCCTGTACCCAGCACAAGGGCATGAGTATGAGCCGGACTAAGCAATGGGGAAAGGGTCTTGGCAAAAGCAGGAGCATCGGTGTTGTGGCCTATTAGCATCCCATCACGGCACTCTACACAATTGACCGCCCCAATAGCCGTGGCTTCGGGGTCGAGTTGATCCATGCTGCCAACCACCTGCTCCTTGAAAGGGATGGTGACATTGAATCCTTCGATGTTATTTGCGACAGCCCACTGTCTTAGGTTCTCCACACTATCCATCTCATAGAGACGATACTCGGCATCATGGATTCCCTGCCGGGTAAATTTCTCGGCGAACCATTTTGGCGACCATGAGTGCGAAAGGCTTTTCCCTATCAATCCGTATTTTTTCATGATGCAAAGATACAAAATATTTTTTGAATTCGTTAATGTGTTAATTCATTGAACCGATTTACGCGTTAACACATTCACACATTTACACGTTCATCGACACGTTCATTAAGCAGTATGGATGTTTGGCTGAATATCTTTTTCGTCGGAATGAATTATTATTCGTATCTTTGCAATTTCAAGTAAAAAGCACTTATGAAGGGACTATTTCGCGTTATTCTGCTAATTATCAATCTACTTTTTGCGGGTGCACTTATTGTTTCCACACTGGCGGGAGTGATAGAACCCAGCCGGATGGTGATTGTTTCCATTCTCAGCTATGGATATGTGGTGTTCCTGCTGGCGAATGTGGTGTTTATTATCATCTGGCTATGCCTTGCGCGATGGGAGTTTCTCATCTCAGTGGCAGCCATCGTTGCACGACTCTCGTTTATTCCTTTGTTTTTTCAGATCGGAGGGACACTCGAAGCCGCTACAAACGACAATACGCTACGGTTGATGACTTTCAACGTCCATAGTTTCAAAGGTCAGGATAACGACACCTTGTTGACTGCCGACTCGGGTGCTGTTCTGTTCCTGAAAATGGTAGATGAGGAGCAACCGGACGTGATTTGCCTGCAGGAGTATTCAGCAATACGTAAGCTGAAGGTAAAGGTTTCCCTGTTGGAGAGAGGCTATGCACACAGTTTCGGTGCCCACGGGCCGGAGAAGCCTTCACAATGCACGCTCTTTTCGCGATACCCTATTGTAAAGGGTGAGGAAATAGACGGGAAATCGAAGTTTTATGTTGACGTAGATAAGAACGGCAAGATGGTAAGAATATGCTGTGTGCATTTAGATTCTTATCAATTAAACTCGGACGATTACGAAAGCTTGGAACGCCTTTCCCATGTCCAGACAGACAGTTCTACCCACAAACTGCTGCATAAGTTCACCGAAACTGCTCAACAACACGAACAAGAATGGAACGAGGAGCTCCTCCCGTTGATCGAGTCAACAAAGATTCCCTTTGTGATTGCCGGAGACTTCAACGACACACCCGCATCATATATCTATCAGCAAGCCTCCAAACTGCTCTCTGATACTTTTGTGGAGCAAGGACGCGGTTTCGGCACCACCTACCATGGTCTTTTCCCCGCTTTCCGTATCGACTATATCCTCCACAGCAACGACTTGGAGGCTTTGTCGTACAAACGGATCTCTACCCCTATCTCCGACCACTTCCCTATCGTGGCAACAATGTTGATTCATTAAATGTTGATATGTTTTATGTTGATATGTTTAACGACTCGCATCATATCAACGGATAACAGACTAACGGATTGACACATTAACGAATTAACACATTAAAAAAAATGACCCAGAAGGAACGATATGAACGATTGATTGCCTATTTCGAAAAGGCACAGCCTACGGCGCAGACCGAATTGCACTATGACGATCCGTTCCAGCTGCTGGTAGCCGTAATCCTTTCGGCTCAGTGCACCGACAAACGGGTGAACATGACCACTCCCGCGCTCTTTGCCGCCTACCCCGACGCTCCCTCCATGGCAAAAGCTTCACCCGAAGACATATTCCTTTACATCCGCTCCATATCCTATCCCCACAACAAAAGCAAACATCTTGTGGGCATGGCTCAGAAACTGATGGAAAACTTTGGTGGTGAAGTCCCCAGCGATGTCGACGAACTCCAAACGCTTCCCGGTGTGGGTCGCAAGACTGCCAATGTCATCGCCTCTGTGGTTTTCAATCTGCCTGCCCTGGCCGTCGACACCCATGTGTTCCGTGTAGCCAACCGCATAGGTCTTACCCGAAACAGCAAGAATCCTCTACAGACCGAACGTGAATTAGTGAAACATATTCCCGAAGAAAAAATCCCCATAGCCCACCACTGGCTCATACTCCATGGCCGCTACGTGTGCCAAGCCCGCAAGCCCCATTGTACTGAATGCGGACTCACTGAAATATGCCAATTCTTCAAATCAAATGCGTTAATGTGCAAACGGGTGAGTCAGACTAACGAATTGACACATTAACGAATTAACACATTCGAAAAAATCATGTTGACCCAACCCCTTTTCCTTATAGGCCTGACAGCGATAGCCATCCCCGTTATCATTCACCTGCTACAGCTACGACGCTACCGCAAAGTCTATTTCAGCAATGTCAACATGCTCCAAGAACTGGAGAGCGAAAACCGCAGGCAACGAAACCTCCGTCAACTGCTCATTCTTGCTGCCCGAATCCTGACCATTCTTTTCATCGTTCTTGCTTTCTGCCAACCCGTCATACCCCACAAATCATCACGCCTCCAATCCGGTAGCACCGTAGTAAGCGTCTACATCGACAACTCCTACAGCATGGAATGTGGAGGATTGAACGGTAGCCTGATGGAAACCGCCAAGCAGAAAGCCCGTGAGATTGCCGCCGCCTACGACCCCTCCATCCAGTTCCAACTCCTCACCAACAATGCCCATGGCAGTCAGTTCCATTGGCTCAGCCGCGAAGACTTTCTCAATGCCCTTGACGAAATACAAGCCGGTGCCGTCACCACTCCCCTGTCTTCTATTGCCTTGCGCCAAAACCAGTTCCTCCGTTCCTCTTCTGCTGCCAACCGCCATGCCTACCTTATCAGTGACTTCCAACGTTCCACAGCCAGTCTTGACGACTTCCCTGCCGATACCGCTATCCTCACCACCTTCATCCCCCTCGGTGGCAGTTCGCTCTCGAACATCTATCTCGACACCCTCATTTTCAACAGCCCTGCATACTTCCCCGGCGCCACGGTAAAAGTTGAAGTACGTGTCCGCAACGGGGGGGACAAAGCTGTTGAAAAACAACCTCTGCGCCTCTATGTCGGCAACAGCCAGCGGGCAGTCACCTCTGTCGATATCGCTCCCAACAGCTCCGCCACAGCAACGCTCACCTTCACCATCCAGGACGACAGCCTGCTGCTTGGCCATGTCGAAACTACCGACTATCCCGTCATCTTCGACGACCGGCTCTACTTTGCCCTACCCGTCTCCTCACGCATCCCCCTTCTTGTCGTAAGCGGGAAAAGCGAAAACCCATTCATACATAAACTTTTTGCCAGCGACTCCCTCACCCGCTATCGGCAAGAATCCTACAACAGCTTAGACTACACTCACATCTCTGAAAGCCAATTCATCATTCTCGACCAACTCCATGCCATTCCGTCCGGCCTGGCTCAAACCATTTCCCAGTTCATCACCGACGGTGGCACCCTGCTCGTCATTCCGCCAGTCGATGCCGAGACCAACTCCTACAATCAATTCCTTTCCATGCTTCGTGCACCCCAGTTAAACGCATGGCAATCCCGACCCACTCGCGCCCATAGCCTGCAATACGAACACAATCTCTACCGCGGTGTATTCAACAACCGTAACGAAGATATGGAAATGCCCAACACCCAAGGCCACTACATCCTGCAACAATCCTCAGGCACCGTCGCCCACCAAGTCATCGGTCTCAACGACGGCAACTCTCTCCTCAGCGAGACCCCTCTCGGCCAAGGCCGCCTGTACCTCTTCGCCACACCCATGCTCACCGATTTCACCGACTTCGTACACCAAGCCCTCTTCGTACCCACAATCTACAATATGGCACTCTTCAGCTATCCCCAACCGCAACCCTACTATCTTCTCTCCGCCACCGACCCCATTCCGCTCAGCACCCAGCTTCCCTCCTCGCAGCCGCGCCGCATAACCAACATTGAACCTTCCGACCCCGCTGTAGAGTACATCCCCGACATCCGACACATTGGTTCCCACAACTGTCTGATTCCCCATGGCGAAATCACCTTTGCCGGCAACTATCTCCTCTCCCCGTCGCCTTACGAAGGACTCGCTTTCAACTATAGCCGTCAAGAATCCGACCTCACATGCCTTACCCCGGATGATATCAAACAACATATTGCCGATGCCCAACTCACCCATTGCAGCGTCACCGCCTCGGCCTCCAAATCCATGACTGACTACATCCGCACCCGCAACCAAGGCACCCCCCTGTGGCGTTGGTGCATCCTCCTCGCTCTTCTCGCACTCCTTGCCGAGACACTCCTCATCCGCATCCCTTTCCGTAAAAACAAATCCTAATCCCATCCAGCATGTTAACCATCAACAATATCTCCAAGACATTCGGCACTTTCTGCGCCCTCAACGGAGTCAACCTCCATGTCCGGAAAGGCACTGTCTTCGGGCTCTTAGGCCCCAATGGCGCCGGAAAAACCACCCTCATCCGCATCATCAACCACATTATCGCCCCGGACAGCGGCACCATCCTCTTCAACGGCCACTCCATGACCCATTCCGACGTCATGCAGATAGGCTACCTGCCCGAGGAACGCGGCCTTTATAAGAAAATGCGCGTAGGCGAACAAGCCGTCTATCTGGCACGGCTCAAAGGACTCGACAAAGCCACTGCCGAGCAGCGGCTACACCAATGGTTCGACCGCCTCGAGATCGACTCCTGGTGGAACCGCCGTGTCGAAGAGCTCTCAAAAGGCATGCAGCAGAAAGTTCAATTTGTCGTCACCGTCCTCCACAATCCCTGTCTCCTTATTCTCGACGAACCTTTCAGCGGCTTCGACCCCGTCAACGCCGACCTCCTCAAGCACGAAATCCTCCGCCTTAAGGAGCAGGGTGCTACCATCATCTTCTCCACCCACAACATGCCGTCGGCCGAAGAGCTCTGCGACGACATAGCCCTTATCAATCATGCCCATGTGGTGCTCAGCGGCTCCCTCGCCGACATCAAAGCCCGCCACCAAGGCGCACCCCTTGACCGTATCTTCATCGACACCGTGCAGAATACCTCCGTCAGCAACAACCAATAGCGACTTTCCGCCTATTGAAACTTCATAGTTCTTAACCTATAATTCCTAATTCATGAACAAAATCCTCCTCGTCATACAGCGCGAATACCTCACCCGCGTCAAGAAACCCTCCTTCTGGATTCTCACCATTGTGGTTCCCATCCTTTTAGCCGGAGTTTATGCCATCCCCATCATCTTGGCCGCCCGTCCTCTTGAGCATGCCCAAGTGCTCGTGGTCGACGACACTGGCCTCTTTCAAGGGCAATTCCGCTCGGGTCGCGACATCACTTATCACGAGGCCGGCAGCATCGACTACGCCCGTCGGCAACTGCAGCAACACGACAGCATCGATGCCATCATTTACATCCCCGCCCGCGAAACCACCCTGCCACGCGACGCTTACCTCTTCTACCGCTCCGACACCCCATCCCTCACCGTCCAGACCGATGCCCAAAACCAGCTTCAGGAAATACTGCGCAACCGCATCCTGCTCGACGTCCACGGCCTCACCCCCGAAGACTACACCCTCCTCACCTCCACCCATATCAAACTGCGCACCCAGGACATCGAGACTGGCCGCGACGGTTTCCTCCAGGTCAAAATTGTGGTCGGCATACTCCTCGCCATGCTTGTCTTTATCGCCGTCTTTATGTTCGGCTCGCAAGTGATGCGGGGAGTCATGGAAGAGAAGACCAGCAGAATAGTAGAAGTCATCGTATGCAGCGTCAAACCCTTCCAGCTCATGATGGGCAAAGTGGTGGGCATAGCGCTTGTAGGCCTCACCCAGTTTGCCCTTTGGGTACTATTAGCCGGTGCACTGGTCACAGGCGTGCAACTGACCCATGCCGACCTCTTCCAGCAGGCCGCCGAACGCCACAGCCAAACCGAGATTGCCTCCAAAGGCACGGAAGCCACATACCAATACCAGACCGAACAGGAACGTGCAGCCCAGTACCAGGCTGGCGAGGGGATAGACAACAGCATCCAAGACCTCATCGAAGGCCTCGCTGGCATCAACTTCGACATGATTATCCTCCTCTTCCTCTTCTACTTCATATTCGGCTACCTGCTCTACGCTTCGCTCTTCGCCGCTGCCGGCTCGCTGGTTGACAACGAGACCGACTCGCAGCAGTTCACCCTCCCGCTCACCATCCCCCTCATCCTCACCCTCCTGCTTCTTCCTTCCATGGTCGGGCAACCCTCGGGCAATATCAGCGTGTGGCTCTCTATCATCCCCTTCACTTCGCCCGTAGCCATGCTGATGCGCATCCCCTTCGGTGTCCCCGTATGGCAGGTGCTGCTCTCCATGCTTCTGCTCATTGCTACCTTCCCCCTCTGCATCTGGGCCGCTGCCCGTATCTACCGCTCAGCCATCCTCCGCTACGGACAGAAAGCCTCCTGGCACGATGTCTGGAAATTTCTGAAAAGAGACAAAATAAGATAATATAAAACCCAAAACAAACTATGACACACAAACTAACCCTCTCCATCCTGCTCCTGACGCTTAGCCTCGGCTGTGCTGCACAAGAGCTGCAACGTACCTGGAGCCAAGGTCCCCTCACCTGGGACGACTTTACCGCCACACCCACCAACGCCGATGAAAACTCACTGCTACAATACAACATCGGATTCAGTCCCGTACAGGAAAAAATAGACGGTATCAAATCCTTCTTCTACCGTGCCGAAGCCTGGATGCTTCCTTCCTCGTCGTGGGTCACTGCCGACCACCGCACCCCCCAGTTGCTGCGATACAACCAAGTGATATTCGACATGCTCGAAGTGGAGCGCCGCACACTGCAACGCTCGCTCAACACCTCCGACAACCCCGGCACCTACAGCAACATGCTCTACGGTGCCAACGACCGGCTCAACCAACGCATAGCCTACTTTCGCCAACTGACACAGGACGGCACCGATACCGCTGCCCTTGCCGCCTTCGAGCAGAAAGTCTGGCACCAACTCGACATGCTCCCGCCCTACTACCAACCCACCTACACGCCCCGTCCATTCGGCTACAGCGCCTACTTCTCGCTGGGGATGTCCTGTCCGTTCGGCTCCTTGGGACAATCCTTTACCACCGCATTCACCATCGGTTATGGCTTTGCCTTCCAATGGAAAAGCCATCTCCTCGACATCGAAGCCATCATAGGCAGCTACGATGCCCGCAAGACCGTGTCCATCTTCAACGGGAATACCCTCCAACACGTGGAAGGAACCTTTCTCAAAGACCATTCCTACAGCCTCACCATCATCAACATCGGCTATGGTTTCCTGCTCGTCGACAACAACCACATGCAGCTCTCCCCCATCATCGGCCTCGGTATGCACGAACTCAGTGCCAAACGGAAATGGAAAGAACACTTTGCCTACACCCGACTTGAGCCTACTGTGGGAGTCATGTTCCGCTACCACTTCTGGCAGCAGAACACCTTCCCCCGCTTCAACCACCTGTTTGGCGACCACCGCATCAGCGACCGCAACCACATCTCGCTACAGGGCAAACTGCGCCTCTCCTACTCCTCGTTCCCACGCATCGAGGGCAGCCCCAAAGGCCTCTGTCTGACGGCGCAAGTAGGCATTGCCTTCGGCGGACGCTACCACACAGTTGAATAGCCCGCCCTGCTACCCATACAAAAAAGATTCTGCTCTTCGGTTGTCCAATAGTGATTACTATTGAACAACCATTATCCCAAATCGTTCATTGGGGTTCAAGTCGGACTTCCCCCTCATTTTACATTACAATTTGATTGTGCTTTGTTTATCTTTTGTTTACTGTACCTAAATAATAGCTAAAGTAAAGGTAAACAAAAGGTAAACAAAAGGTAAAATAAATAACTATGAAACAACGACCGATTTGCATGTCTCCTAAAGCGTTTTCAGCTTCCTTATGACCTGTTTGGGATTATCCATCTGAAAGCCGACCTGGTGGTAGAAACACCCTGTTCTTCCCCTCCGCACTGCTCAATCCTGCCGCCAGCTGTGGGGACGACGTGCAGAATCGCCACAATGCAATAGTTGTCAACCCATTATCCTCCGTTCAGGTAAAAAAAAGATTTTTTTTTCATCCAATCCAAAAAAAAGTCGTACCTTTACAACCAGTAAAAAATGAAAGAAAAACGTTGGATATTAAGGGAAGATTATGACAAAGAGGTAGTTAAAAAACTTGCGGAAGCATTAGGAGTTGACGAAATTATCGCCACGCTGCTTGTTGAGCGTGGTGTTACGACGTTCGAAGAGGCACGGTGTTTCTTCCGACCAAGCTTGGACCAGTTGCATGATCCTTTCCTGATGAAGGACATGGACCGCGCTATAGCTCGTATCAACGAGGCGGCCCGCCGTCACGAGCGAATCCTTGTTTATGGGGATTACGATGTGGACGGCACTTCGGCTGTTGCCCTGGTGTACTCCTACCTCAGTACATTTCACCGCAACATTGATTTTTACATTCCCGACCGCGACAGCGAGGGATACGGTATTTCGTTTCAAGGCATCGACTATGCCCATGAAACGGGGGTGAAACTCATCATCGCTCTCGACTGTGGCATTAAAGCCATGGAGCAGGTCGATTATGCCCGCTCACTGGGTATCGACTTCATCATTGGCGACCACCATCTGCCCGACGGCGAGAACATTCCAGCTGCTGTGGCAGTGCTCGATCCCAAACGTATAGACTGCCCCTATCCCTACAAGGAGTTGTCGGGTTGCGGCATTGGGTTCAAGATTGTCGAAGCCCATCAAGAGCAACGCATGGGTGTGCGCCTGTGTGATGCACCGGATCGGCTTGACGACATCCGTCGCGAAAAGCGCGACGCCCTGCAACTGCACTTGCTCAAATACCTCGACCTGGTAGCTGTGAGCATCGCATCGGACATCGTGCCCATCATGGGTGAAAACCGGGTGTTGGCCGCGTTCGGGCTCAAGGTCATCAATACCCATCCCCGTCCCGGCATCGAGGCAATCCTTACATACGGCCACATAGAACGCCGCACCGACGAGGAGGTGCGTTCACACCCTGAGGACAAATCCTATTTCCGCAAGGAACTGAACATCACAGACCTCGTCTTTTTGGTCGGACCCCGCATCAACGCCGCCGGACGTATACGCAGTGCCTTCGATTCTGTGCGCCTGCTGCTCAGCGACAACGCCACTCAGGCAGGCATGCTGGCCGAGGAGATCAACGAGTATAACACCCAACGCAAAGACCTCGACAGCTCCGCCACCGAGGAGGCTAAACGCCGCATTGAGAGCAACCCTGTGATGCGGAACCGCAAAAGCATCGTGCTGTTCGACGAGAACTGGCACAAGGGTGTGGTGGGAATCGTGGCATCGCGACTGGTGGAAGCCTATTATAAGCCCACGGTTATTTTCACCCGCTCGACAGATGACCTCTTTACAGGGTCAGCCCGCAGCATCAAGGAGTTCGACGTACACGCCGCCCTTGAGCAATGCAGCGACCTGCTGGAGCATTTTGGCGGCCACCGCTGCGCTGCAGGGGTATCGGTGAAACCCGAAAATCTGGACGCTTTCATTCTCCGCTTCGAGGAGGTGGTGAATCAGAGTCTTCCTCCCGAGGTCATGGTACCTGAAATAGAGATTGACGCCGAGATAGACTTTGGCATGCATATTACTCCCAAGTTCCTGCGAATACTGAAACAATTTGGTCCCTTCGGCCCGGAAAACAATGTGCCGGTGTTCATGTCGCACAGCCTTGTCGACACGGGATACCCCCGTATTGTGGGGTCGAACCATCTCAAGTTTAACGTCATCTCCCTCCTTTCCCGCTCCAAGACTTTTCCCGCCATTGGGTTCCAGCTGGGACATTGCTATCCCCGCGTCAAGAAAGGCGACCCCTTCACCATCTGCTACACCCTCGAAGAGAACTACTGGAACGGCAAGACTGAGATACAAATCAACGTCAAGGATCTCCGCTTTGACGAAGACTAAAAAGGTTTGACTTGATAGAAAAAAAAGACAAGATAGAACCGATAGACTTAATTCCATTAAGCCTTATCAATTCATAAACCCTCAAAAAGAACTCCAACCTATGGCTGACGACAAAAAAATCATTTTCTCGATGGTAGGTGTGGGCAAACTGATACCGCCTTCCCGCCAGATACTGAAAGACATTTATTTATCCTTCTTCTATGGTGCCAAAATAGGCATTATCGGCTTGAACGGATCGGGCAAGTCGTCGCTGCTGAAGATTATCGCCGGAGTGGACAAGGACTACCAAGGCGAGGTGGTGTTTGCTCCAGGCTACAGCGTGGGTTATCTGGAACAGGAACCCAAGTTAGACGACAGCAAGACAGTCAAAGAGGTGGTGCAGGAAGCCGTGCAGCCCGTGGTGGATGCTCTGAAAGAGTATGAAGAGGTTAACAATGCTTTTGCTGAACCCGATGCCGACTTTGACAAACTGTGTCAACGGCAGGGCGAACTGACGGAACTATTAGAGCAGTACGATGCTTGGAATCTGGACAGCCGATTGGAACGTGCTATGGATGCCTTGCGCTGCCCCGACGAGAACGAGCCCGTGAAGAACCTCAGCGGTGGCGAGCGGAGACGTGTCGCCCTGTGCCGTCTGCTGTTGCAAGAGCCGGATATCCTATTGTTGGACGAGCCCACCAACCATCTGGATGCCGAGAGCATCGACTGGCTGGAGCAACACTTGCGCCAGTACAAAGGTACGGTCATCGCTGTGACGCACGACCGCTATTTCCTCGACAATGTGGCTGGTTGGATTCTGGAGCTTGACCGCGGCGAGGGTATCCCCTGGCAAGGGAACTACAGCAGTTGGCTCGACCAAAAGACACAACGGCTGGCCATGGAAGAGAAGCAGGAGAGCAAACGCCGCAAGACCCTCCAGCGCGAGTTGGAATGGGTACGCATGGCTCCAAAAGCAAGACACGCCAAAGGCAAGGCCCGTTTGGCAGCCTACGACCGCATGATGAACGAGGACGTGAAAGAAAAGGAGCAGAATCTGGAGATATTCATCCCCAACGGCCCGCGACTGGGCAACAAGGTGCTGGAGGTGGAGGGCGTCAGCAAGGCCTACGGCGACAAGTTGCTGTATGAGAACCTCACTTTCAGTCTGCCCCCTGCAGGCATTGTGGGCATTATCGGCCCCAATGGGTGCGGCAAGACTACACTCTTCCGCCTTATCATGGGGCTGGAAAAGCCCGACACCGGCACTTTCACCGTGGGCGAGACCGTAAAGATAGGCTATGTGGACCAGCAACATGTGCAGATTGACCCCGAGAAGAGCGTATATGATGTGGTGTCGGAGGGCAACGAGCTTATCCCAATGGGGGGACGCTTGGTGAACGCCCGCGCCTACCTGTCACGATTCAACTTCACCGGTACCGACCAGAGCAAGAAAGCGGGCGTGCTGAGTGGTGGTGAACGAAACCGTTTGCATCTGGCACTGACATTGAAGAGCGAGGCCAATGTGCTGCTGCTTGACGAGCCCACCAACGACATTGACGTGAACACCATGCGTGCCTTGGAGGAGGGTTTGGAGAACTTTGCCGGCTGCGCCGTGGTCATCAGCCACGACCGCTGGTTCCTCGACCGCATCTGCACCCACATACTGGCCTTCGAGGGCGACTCGCAAGTCTATTTCTTCGAAGGCAGCTACAGTGAGTACGAGGAGAATCGCCGCAAACGCCTCGGCGACGACACCCCACACCGCCTGCGATACAAGAAACTGATGAAATAATAATTGAATGTGTTAATGCGTTAATGTGTTAATGCGTTAATTCGTGAGTCTTTGATGCGACAGCAAATAGACTAACACATTAACACGTTCACACATTCAAACAATCTTCTTAAGCCCATGAAAAAGATAATACTGATACTTTTAATTCTCAATTCTCAATTCTCAATTCTCAATTCACTTTGGGCACAGGAGATTGGGGTGAAATATGACGAGCACGGACGTGTATTTAGATCCTCGCACGGGGTGGTCGATGCCAACGACCGCTTGGCGGTACTGATTACCTACACCTACGACAGTACAGGCGTAGTGGAGACCCGCGCACTGCAAAGCTACGACAAGCAGGGACACCCCGTGCGCAAAGAGATCTACACCGTTGACGAGTACCTGCTCTATACCGAGGAGAACAAATACGACTGCCACGGCAACCGCACCCGCTGCATCCAGACCACCTACGACGAAGACGGCAAACCCACTCCCACCATATACAAATACCGTTACAGCAAGCAACCCGACGGCTCATGGAAACTGACCTCCATGCGCATGAACGGCGAAGAAGTGTTCGCTGTCGCGACTGAATAGGAGCAACGGCATACACTTCGCTGTCGCGACTGAATAGGAGCAACGGCATACACTTCGCCGTCGCGACTGAATAGGAGCAACCGCAAACACTTCCAAAGAAAAATAGTAACTGAGGCTCCTATCATTTGCATAATTTGTATTTTTTTGCTTAAAAAAATCCTTCATAAGTCTCTATTCAAAAATATTTTGTATCTTTGTAATCGTCATTACGGTAATGGCGATTATTTAAAATGCTGATACAATGAAATTCTACGGTAGAGAGCAAGAATCAGAAAGTCTGGAAAAAATATGGGCGCAGTCCTTTCACACCGCAACGATGACGGTGATGATAGGTCGCCGGCGTGTCGGTAAGACATCGTTAATATTAAACGCCCTTGGCAGTAAGCGCAATTTTGTTTACCTCTTTGCCAATCGTACCAGTGAGGGCGTGCTCAGCCAGATGTTTCAACAATCCATCGAGAGACAGACCGACATCCGTGTTGTTGGGCATAATCTGAAACTTCATGAACTTATAGAACAACTGTTTCAATATGCAGAGAAAGAACAGCTGACGTTAGTAATTGATGAGTTCCAAGAATTGGAATATGTCAGTTCTGATTTCTTTAGCAGGCTGCAATACTTGTGGGACATGTATCATCAGCGGTCGAAAATCAATTTCATTGTGTGCGGTTCCATATACTCAATGATGAAGCGTATTTTTGAGAATAGCAAAGAACCATTGTTTGGGCGTATGACGCACAAAATCATTCTTAAACCATTCCGAACCGATACGTTGAAACAAATACTTCAAGAGCACAATCCTCAGTATTCACCAGAGGACCTGCTCTTTCTATACACCGTCACAGGTGGAGTGCCCATGTACGTTAGCCTGTTGATGGATCAAGCTGCTACGACTAAAGAACGTATGCTCAATGCCATTTGCTCTGTCGGTTCCCGTTTTTTGAATGAAGCCCCGGACATGTTAATCGGGGAATTTGGCAAGCAATACACCAATTATTTCGGTATACTTCAACTCATAGCCTCTGGCATGACTTCTCAAAAGGAAATCGACAGTGTGGTGGGGAAAAGTACCGGACAATACATGCAGGTGCTTGAAAACGAGTATTCACTCATACAGCGCAACCTGCCGTATGGAAGCAAGCCAGGTTGCCGTAATGTGCGCTGGCGTCTGAACGACAACTTCCTTGCTTTTTGGTTCCGTTTTATTGCACCAAACAGCCAGATGCTGGCCATGGACAATATGAAGTTGCTTCAAGAGGTAATCGAAGATGGCTATACGCAATATAGCGGTTTAATGCTTGAAAAATACTTCCGTCAAAAGTATGCGGAGCAGGAGCGGGTGACGGAAGTATCGTCGTGGTGGGACCGCAGTGGCGAAAAGGAGATTGACCTGATAGCAGTATGTAGTCTCGACCGGCAAGTGACTGTCGCCGAAGTGAAGCGCAACCGCAGTAAAATCGACCTCCGGTTCCTCAACGAAAAGGTGAAACAAATCAAACCACTGTTTCCGCGATATAAAATACAAACAGTAGGACTTTCACTCGAAGATATGTAATACCATGAAAATATGAAAAGACCATTGTTATTCATCATTATGCTTGCCGTTATGGCGGCGACTGCCGTGGGGCAGACCCAGCAGGGGAATGTGAAAGCCAATGGAAAGGGGGCAGCAGTTTGATGGTTTTTTGTGCCAAATGGAAAATAAACAGTGTCTTTGTAATTGCCTTTGAAAGAATGGATAGACGAATTTGGTAAAAAAAAAAGAGAGAATAGACAATTCTCCACGCAGATAGATTGCGCGCGATGTTTGTAGTTTTGCAGTCGAAAAAAACAGAATAATATGCCCGCTAATAAGAACGCAGTAACACGATATTACATACTGGACAGGTTGTTGGGCAACCGCTATCACAACTACTCTTCCAAAGATTTGTGTCAGCTTGTCAACGAGGAGCTGAAGGAGCTGAGAGGTAAGGAAGAGATGGAGAGGAAAGTGGAAGCGGTAAGCCTTCGCACCATTCAGGACGACCTGCATTATCTGGAATTTGGGCCTTTCCTTGCCGACATTGAGCATTACCAGATTGATGTTCCAAGTCAGAAAAACCCATACAAGACCGTCAAGAAGACTTGCCACCGCTATGCAGACCCCTCTTACTCCATCTTCAAGAAGGAGATGACGGAGGATGAGAAGTATCTGCTTGCAGAGGCCTTGTCGCTGCTGGGGCAGTTCGACGGACTCCCCAATCTGGAGGGCTTGGAAGCATTGAGAAAGAATTTGAACGTGAAGACCGACCGACAGATAATCTCCTTTACAAAGAATCCGTTGGAGAACTCTACTCTGCTTGGCGAGCTCTTCACGGCCATTTCTCAACAGCAGGTGGTGGAACTGCACTATCACCGCTTCGACACTCCCGACGAGGAACGGACGGTGACGTTACATCCCTATCTGCTTAAGGAATACAACCGCCGTTGGTATCTTATTGCTGCAGCCGAGGAGAGCGGGAAGTTGCTGAACTTCGCCCTCGACCGCATTGACAAAGTGGTGCCGTTGCCGTCGCATGAATATGTGCCGTATGATGGCGAACTTAACGAGCGTTTTGAGGACATTGTGGGCGTGACGCTCAATGAGGACAAGGAATTGCAGACTATCGTGTTCTGGGTCAGCGACCGCTCCAAAGATTATGTCGCCACCAAACCCATCCATGAGTCGCAGCGCAATATCCGAGGAGAACAGGAAAAAGAGCTCCGCGAGCACTACCCCATGCTGTGCGAAGGGCGTTTCTTCTCTATTGACTGCATCGAGAACTACGAGTTGACTCGCGAGCTGACCTCCTTCGGCAAAGACTTGATAGTCCTCTCCCCTCAGAACATAGTAGAGCAAGTGCAGCAAAGGATTATAGAGATGCAAAACGAGTACGCTGCCGTTTTCAAAAAAGATAAAAGCTGAAAGAGGAGAGAAGTAATAAAAGCAAATGAATGGCTTGACGAGTTTAATGAAACCAGAACGGAGAGAATAGAAAACACTGAAAAATAGATAAAAAAACCACCGCACAGTTTGTTGATGTGGAAAATAAGGAAGTTTAAATGGTGGAAAAGTGGGAAAATAAGGAAGTTTTAAGGGGTGAAAATGGGAAAAATAAGGAAGTTTGATAAAATATTTTTGTGCAGATAAGGAATTATTTCGTATCTTTGCAACTGCTTTTGAAAGAATGGTGAGCAATTTAATGAAACCAGAATAGAGAGAATAGAAAACACTGAAAAATAGATAGAAAAACCACCGCGCAAAAAGATTGCACTTCGAGGGTGTAATTTTGCAGCCGAAAACGAAACAGAAAATGTACAACATCAGCTAGAGTCATTATGGAAAAGGAATTTCTTCTCAAATTGGCAGAGGCCTACCAGCAATATGACGCTTCAATTATTGAACCGTATTTGGCCGACGATATGCATTATGCTTCAATGTGGGTGTTTCATGAAATGACATCAAAAAAGGACTATTTGGATTATTTAGTTCGAAAACTTCAAACGATGAAAAAAAGTGGCACCCGAATAGAATTCAAGTTGATACATGGTGGCATGCACGAATACGGATTGGTAATAACAAATCAAAAGGTTGAGGAAGGATACATGGGCTTTATTGCAGATTTCAATGAAGAAGGGAAAGTCAAGATGTTAAATATAACAATTCCATCATTCTTTTAATCCGTATGGCCATGTTTGACCTATTCAAAATAAGAAGTTAACAATTAATAATTGCCGCGCAAAAAGATTGCACTTCGAGGGTGTAATTTTGCAGCCGAAAACGAAACAGAAAAAACACAGAAAGATGAAGAATACGAACCCTATTTTTAGCCTGAAAAACTTCCGTTCCTTTGGTGAAGAAGGTGCAGATTTTGAGTTAGCCCCTATCACTGTGCTGACTGGGTGCAACAGTGCTGGCAAGAGTTCTTTGGTAAAGGCCTTAATGCTTTTATCAAAACAATCACGAGTATTCGAAAAAGCCGGGAAGAAGGAGAGCAAAAGTGTAAGGGAAGCTCTGACTCAAAAAGGGAGTTACTATTTTCCAGTTGGAACAGATATTGAAAGGAATATTCCTTCGACGGAATTAAAAGTATATTTTAAAGAGTTGGGTCTCGGTCGTTTTGACAAAATCATAAATCGAAATTCCAAAGATGATATAATAACAATAACCTATAAGATTATGTCTTATTATATCAATGAAGAGCTTATTGTTAAAAGGGTTTTTAAAGCTGAAAAAGACATACTAAATGGAGGTAAGCTGATTGACTTTTCCATTGAAAAACAGGATGGATCACTAATATACAGGTACTTTTGGAATAACGAAATCCAGTGGCCTTTCGCAGATGACCCCGACCCAAAGTGGCACAACTTCAAATACCCTTATGGTTGGGATGAACTTGATAACATTAATAGCATTAAAACGAATTGTGACAATTTTTCCATTGCTTCTCAGTACTATGAACTAAAAAAGCATCAAAACAGAATTATTGACTATCTTGCAAAGCAAGGTCTTTTCTTGTCAGAAAAAGAGATGTCTGAACTCGAAATGAGAGATCAGAAAGTGTATAAATACATCAACGATAAAAAGAATAAACTAACTTCGACAGAAAAAAAGATAGAAGAACTAGAGAATAAACTAGGTAAAGAACAAGTTGAATTGCTTTGTTCTGAATATGATGAAAAGACAATGAGATACTGGAATTCAAAATTATACTCATTTGATGAATATGATACTCCTACAGGGGATGGCAATAGTACGAGAGACTTACTGGAAAGACTTGGCGAGGAGGGTAGAGAGGCTAGAATACAAAACAACTTTATGAATTGTGTGATTAATGAATGTGTATCTCCTATGTTCATTTATGATATTGATTATGTTGACTCATCTTCAGCAACTGTAAAAAGACTATATTCAGTCGAAGATGATAATAAGATGTGTGTTGCTTTGGGTAAATTGGTAAAGAATGGCAGAACTGGAAGTTATGTAAACAAATGGTTGAGAATGTTTGGCATTGCCGACAGTATAGAGGTGTTGGGCACAAATGAAGGTATTGGTATTATGGTTTACTTGATTAGAGGAGACGAAAAGTACCTACTTGCAGACGAAGGTTACGGCATCACTCAACTTGTATCATTATTCCTCCAGATGGAGAACACTATTGTTAACAATACAAAATCTCGGACAATTACCGACCATGAGACATATGAAGAGACACTCGAATGTTACTACCTACCTAGTTTCATCGCCATTGAAGAGCCTGAGGTTCATCTCCACCCGAAGTATCAATCCTTGTTGGCCGATATGTTTGTCGAGGCATATCAAAAGTACAATATCCACTTCATTATTGAGACACACAGTGAGTACTTGATTCGCAAACTTCAGGTGCTGGTGGCTGACAAGGAAAACAAGCTTAAGCCAAATGATGTTTCGCTCAACTATGTTGATAAGGACGAGAACGGTATTTCCACTAATCGGAAGATAGAAATATTAGAGGATGGCCGGTTAAGTGAACCATTTGGTCCGGGTTTCTTTGATGAAGCAGACAGTCTTGCAATGGATTTGATGAAATATAAGGTGAGGAGGTAATGAAAGCTAAGGTTATATATTTGCAATCGGCTTTTTGGAAACAACTTAAAGCCGATACTTCTATTGCTGGGCTTCAGTGTATTATGAATGTGTATGGGGCAATTACAGAAGCAAATCTGCGTACAGATATAGAAGATGAGATATGGGATAATGACCCCTTTTTAGTGTTGCTATGGAAAAGATATCTAACAAGTCAATCGGACATAGAGCTATATGAGGAAATAACAATAGACAATCTGGGGGAGAACGCGGAAGATTTGTCAGCAGTTTATCTCATAAACGACAGTGATACAAAATGCGATAGTCTTGGTATCCAACATGGGGTGGTGGCAATCAATAGTGTGGATATGCCTCGAAAAGAACACCTTTTCAAAGGGGACGGTTTCTTGTTGAAGAAAAACTCAACACGTTATGAGGATAGATATCTGCAATTTAAACCCAAGTTGAGTTATCCGTGTAATGCGATGATTTTGATTGACCCATACATCTTAACTAAAGAACAGAATATAGAAAACAATCTCTTTTCATTATTAGTTGCCATACTTCCTAATCGAAAGTTGCAGTTGGTTTTCCAGATTGCTATTTTCAGCATGATAGGTGATAAGAATCAGGACGCAGCCCGTGGGGAAAGTTCATACAACCGGATAAAAAACCTCATTACTGCTTTGCGAAAGGGGCTTGATTTTGATTTGACCCTATATGCTATTAGTCATTCAGAGGAGTTCCACAGCAGAATGATTATTACTAATAATGTATTGCTTAGTGCAGCGGATGGTTTCGATGTATTCAAGGATGATGGCAAAGCAAATAAGAATGCCAAATTTGATATAGTCATGCCTCGACTTGTTGGAGACAGTCGACAAGATATGAGTAACTATTTGAGGTGGATAAAAGTAGCGAAGGACAGAAGTAAAAGGCAGTCGGATACTCAATATTGGGGGTCACGAGAGAATAGACTATTCGATTTGGTATAGTTGGATAGGCTTTGCAATTAGAGAAGTCCGAAGGACTGAAAGATTACAGGCAGGGGT
>DBXQ01000119.1:0-1469 GCA_002309955.1 Bacteroidales bacterium UBA1208 | reverse complement strand
TTCTGTCACCCTTTCGGGGTTTTGGTTTTCTGTGTTGTTTGTGCAGGGGTTTACACCCCTGCCTGTGGTATGCCGTCCCATTTGGGACTTTTGAGGCCTCCTTTTACCTGACAGTCGGTGAGGTATGGGCATCAGATATCACAAGTGTTGTTACTGATGATGTCACTGATGACACAGATTGTAATATGGCAGTGAAAAACGGGTGGAGCTGATTCGTTTGATGTAAATTACTCCAACGATTGTGACCAAAGACAGACAGTTATTCATATTTGACCATCCTCGCCAGTTGGATGAAATAGTCGTTGCTCCAGATGTCTAGTTCGTGGGGGTTGCGGACAAAGGGTATCACGTCGGCTTTTACTTGCCGTATGTCGGTTGTTGCCAGACGTTCCTTAAGCATGTCGGTGAATTGGTCGCGGTTTATTTCAAGGCCGTTGAATTCTTTTATCCGCATCTGTAGATGGCTGAAGTTAAGCGGCACCTGATTGCGCACGTACCACTCGAAGTCGTACCAGTCGCGCCCTTTCACCCGATGTTTCCACTGCCGAAATACCAAGGCATGCATCTTGCCGGCAAAAAGATTGGGGAGGGTGACGCAGCGCGTGAAGAATGAGAAGGGTTGCAGCAACAGCCTTTCTTCGGTTTCGAATTGTAAGGGTGGTTCGGTGTCAACTTCTATCTTAATCTTCAGGCTCTTCTCTGTGGTGAACGAGAGGTTATAAACATCGGTGTTGTCTTTCAGAAAGGCTGACTCCACTTTGCCGAAATTGCGCTTGTCCTTCTTGGTAATCTCCACTTCGCGTCCCAAGAGGCGGCACTCGTCGATGATGGATGGGAAGTATCTTTCCAGAGAGAAACTGCTGTCTTTGTGCAGCAGGGTAAAGTCCATGTCTTCCGAATAGCGGTTCATGCCGTGGAAGATGCGCAGACAGGTGCCACCATAGAAAGCTGCTTCGGAAAAGAAGCCACCCCGATAAAGTCCGCAGAGGACAACCTGTTGCATCACCTCGTATAAGGCATTGCGCCGGGCATCGGCAGTGTCCATAGGATAGCGCGATAGCATCTGCTCCAATATGTCATTCATGGCTTATCAGTTTTGTCAGTAGGGTGATAATATTGTTTTTCACGGGTGCATGTTTGCCACATTGTTCAAGAAGCGACACATCAAAATGGCTAAGGGCATCCATATCGAAGCGCAGGTCATCGGCAAGCCAGCTCTTGAGGCTCTTGATGCTTGTGGCGGTCAGTCCTGAACTTTTTACAACCAAATCGCATAGAGCCTTCTCGGGCGAGGCGACAAGATAGGTGTCGGCATCTTGGGACTCCTGTCGTATGCCAAGGGAGAAATAGTTCTGCGGGCACGAGTAATAGGAAAAGCGCCCGATGGGTGTGTCGAAACTGCGGCTGTGCTTGATGGTCATCGACTGGGTTTCATATACCCGCTCGGGGATTAGTCCGTAATGCCGCAG
>DBXQ01000128.1 GCA_002309955.1 Bacteroidales bacterium UBA1208 | reverse complement strand
AGCCGTTGTTACGGGCTATCTGTTCGTCTTGTACAAAAATAATTGATGCGTGTATCAAAGTGAAGCATTATTCACGCCTTGCAACGATTTTTCGGAGCGGGGCGTTTTTATATAGAAGGGCTGCTCTTACGGCAGGCTCGTCCCAACTTCAGTGCAAGTGCCTCTTGTGCCGCGAGAAGAGGGGAGATCGTCTGCCTACCCCAGACTGCGGCCTGCGGCCTTGTCAGGGGTTATTAGGATGTCGTGTCTTCGATGCTTAGTGAGGGAGGAGGGTGTCACTGCTAGCCCCAGACTCACGTCTGGGGTTATTGAGAAGTCGCATCTTCGATGCTTAGTGAGGGAGGAGGGTGTCACCGCTGGCCCCCAGACTCACGTCTGGGGTTATTGAGATGTCGCATCTTCGACACTTAGTGAGGGAGGAGGGTGTCACCGCTGGCCCCCAGACTCACGTCTGGGGTTATTGAGATGTCGTTTCTTCGATGCTTAGTGAGGGAGGAGGGTGTCACTGCTAGCCCCAGACTCACGTCTGGGGTTATTGAGAAGTCGCATCTTCGATGCTAGCGTGCTTAGGGGTGGCAGCATACAAGACAACGGCTTCTCTGTCCGTTGCGTTCGCAATTAGAGAAGACCGTGCGGACGCATTCGATGCGTCCCTACATGTTTTAATGTCAGAGTGTGATTTCTTTCAGCATCTCCCACAACAACTTGGTGGGAAGGCCCATCACGTTGTAGAAGGAGCCTTCAAGGGCTTCGATGCCGATGTAGCCTATCCATTCCTGCACACCATAGGCCCCAGCTTTGTCCAGGGGCTTATACTGCTGCACATAGTAGTCAATTTCTTCGTCGCTGAGTTGTCCAAAGCGCACTTCGCTTTTGCGGTGCGAGGTGATGCTGCGCTCCGGAGTGGTTACGGTGAGCCCGCTGATGACAGTATGGCTTTTGCCGGACAATTCATGGAGCATCTTCACCGCCTCGGCCTCCCCTTTGGGTTTCTCCAGAATTTGCTTCCCCAGCACCACAATGGTGTCGCAGGCGATGAAAATGGTGTTCTTCGGATATTCCTCCAAACGGATAGGCGACAACTTGAGTTTTGACAAGTATTCCGCCACCTCTACGGGATTGTCTGTGTCGGGATGTTTTTCCTCGACATTGGTGGGCAAATACTCAAAGTCAATACCCATGCCGGCAAGCAGCTCCTGCCGGCGGGGTGATTTCGAACAGAGATAAACCTTATAGTCTTTCAGCGTGTCTAATAACATTATAGGCATATCGTTATCGCTAACATTATAAGTTTTTGCAACTAATTTATAGTCACAATATTATATCCATTTCACAAGGTTGAAGTCCATGTCGTGCGGTAGCATCGGATTGGAAGGGATGATGCGGATGGAGAAGTCAATGACTCCGGCGTCTGTGGGTTTGACAGAGCAACGGAAACGGACGATGTCGTCTGTAGTGTCTAAAATTTCAAATGGGAATTTCTTGTAGAAAACACGTTTGTTGTTGAGCATTTTAGTGCAGACTAACTCCACCTTGATATCCTCTGCGCGGAGAGTCCCTAATCTCAGTTGGATAGTGGTGTTGATTTGATCACCCAAGTTGAAGGTTATTTCAGAGGGTTCGGATTGGTCAATACCCACAATCTCAATGCCGTCCCATGCTGTAATGACTTTGTTTTTCCATCGAATCAAGTTGAAAGTATTTTCTAAATTATTTTTTGTCAATAATTTATGCTGTTTTTCCAATTTGCAGTAGAATTTCTCGTAATAGTCATCCAGCTGGCGTTTCATGGTGAAATGCGGAGAAATCTTGTAGAAGCAGTTCTTCATCATCTTCACCCAGTCGTATGGAATGTTCTTTTCATCGCGGCGATAGAAGCAAGGCGCAATTTGGTCTTCAATCATCGAATAGATGGTGGTGGCATCCAATTGGTCTTGCAAACCGTTGTCGGTATAAGTGATTTGCTCATTGATAGCCCAGCCGGCACCTTCTTTGTAGCCTTCTGCCCACCAGCCGTCGAGCACGCTGAAGTTGAGCACACCGTTCATGACGGCCTTCTCGCCACTGGTACCAGAGGCTTCCAATGGGCGGGTAGGGGTATTCAGCCATACATCGCAGCCGGAGATGAGTTTCTTGGCCAGAATGATGTCGTAGTTTTCCAGTATGATGATCTTACCGATGAAATCGGGTTTGCGTGAGAATTCCAAAATGCGTTTGATGAGGTCTTGGCCGGCCTTGTCGTGCGGGTGTGCCTTGCCGGCGAAGACAAACTGTACGGGCTGCTCAGGGTTGTTGAGCAGTCGTCTCAGTCTTTCCTCATTGGTGAAGAGCAGATGGGCGCGCTTGTAGGTGGCGAAACGGCGGGCAAAGCCTATCGTCAACGCATCCTTGCGGATGGATTTCAGCGTGTGCATAATCAGGTCGGGCGACTCGTTGCGGCGGCGCATCTGTGCTTCCAGCAATATCTTGATGTTGTCAATCAATTCCTCACGAAGGTCGTCTTTGATTTTCCAGATCTCAGCATCATCCACCTCATAAATCTTCTTCCAGATTTGGTCGTTGGACTGGTCTTTAATAAATTGGTTGTCAAATAATTGTTTATGGAATAACTGCCATTTCTTGTGTGCCCATGAGGGATAATGCACGCCATTGGTGACATGTCCGATGTGCAGTTCTTCTGCCATGTGACCCTCATAAAGGAAGCTGAACATTTCGCGGCTTACACGGCCATGGATGGCGCTTACTCCGTTGACTTCCTGCGACAGCTTGCAGGCCAGGATGCTCATCGAGAACTTGCCAACATCGTCGATGTTTTTGCGTCCCAGGCACATGAAGTCCGGCCAGTCGATGTTGCATCTTTCTGTGTAATAGGAGAAATAGCGGCGCATCAGGTCCTCACTGAAACTGTCGTGGCCAGCGGGAACTGGTGTGTGCGTGGTGAACAGCGAAGAGCAGCGAACCAACTCGATGGCGGTGCCAAAAGTGATTTGTTGTTCCTGCATTAAAGTGCGCAGGCGTTCCAGGTTCAGGAAAGCCGCATGTCCTTCATTCAAATGGAAAATGCTGGGATGGATGTTGAGTTTGTCCAGCACTCTCATACCTCCGATGCCCAATAAAATTTCCTGTTTGAGTCGGTTTTCGATGTCGCCACCGTAGAGAGTGTTGGTGGTTTTTCTGTCTTCTTCCGAGTTGTCGCTGAAATCGGTGTCCAAGAGGAACAATGGCACACGTCCAACGTCCACACGCCAGATGCGTGCATACAGGTTGCGTCCCGGTAATGCCAAACTGATGGTGATCCACTTGCCTTCCTCATCTTTGTACGGATGAATGGGTAACTTTGAGAAACTCTGTGGGGGATACAGGTTGATTTGGTCGCCGATGGATGAAATCTGCTGGGTGAAGTAGCCGTAGCGGTACAACAGGCCGATACCGACCATGTTGACATTGCAGTCGCTGGCTTCCTTGAGATAGTCACCGGCAAGCATGCCTAAGCCACCCGAGAAAATCTTGAGTTCGTTGCTGATGCCGAATTCCATGCTGAAATAGGCCACCTGCTCTTCCTTGCGACTGCGGGGCTCGTTCATATAGCGTTCAAAATCGGCATAAACAAAGTCCAACTTGGCCAGATAATCGCTGTCGTTCATCAGTTTCTCAATGCAACTGGCGGGCAGTTCCTGCAGCAGATAGACGGGGTTCTCTTCGTATCGTTCCCAGCGTTCTTTCCCGGCTGCCTCTTCAAACAGTTCGCGCGCTTCGTAATTCCAGCTCCACCAAAGGTTCTGTGACAGTTTCTCCAGTTTTTTGAGTCTTTCCGGTAGTTTTGACTTGACGGAAATGCGATGCCATACCGGTTCAGGCCTTTGGGATTTCTCCACAAAAAGTCCTACTTTGGGTGTCTTGTTCCGATAGAGGTCTGAGCGGTCGAAACTCTTGGAGAGCGCAATGTTATAGCAGTCCAAATAATTGTTGTACAGGTTTTTCCATAATGCCTGCTGCGAAATTTCGGTGGCTTTGGCCCGGTTTTGCGCTGTCTCTTCGCTATTGCAGTTGGTATGGTATAAAATGGCATTGGCGATGCCTTCGGCCACCTGCTCGTCGTTGTTGTCGCTACGATGGATGACTGTCACGGCCTTTTGACCGGGGAAGTTGGCGGCGGCCCACTGACCGAAACCGGCGGTGGTGGTGGTGATGGTGGGGATACCAAAAGCCACGCTTTCCAGAGGGGTATAGCCCCATGGCTCGTAATATGACGGGAAAACAGACAGGTCAATGCCGGGAAGCAGTTCGTAGTAGGTCAAATCGAAAATGCCATCTTCGCCATTCAGATAGACGGGAATGAAGAATACCTTGACTTTCTGGCCGGGTATATTGTGCAAATCATTAGCTATCAAATTTTTGATAACAGGATCGTTGTAGCTGTCGTAGAGCGGGTGTGTGGTGAAATCGTCCATAACGGGACGGTCGCCAATGGGCTGGTTGAGTTTGGTAATCAGGTCGGTGCGTTTGCCGCTGGTGCCTGCCGGTACAGCGATGAACGCCACCACCTCGCGTTGCAGTTGTCTGTCCTCGTTCAGCTTGGCCAAGCCCTTGATAAACATGTCGATGCCCTTGTTGTGGAACTCGTAGCGGCCGCTATTGATGACCAATAAGGCATCGTCGCTAATGTTTTGCTGACATAATGTAGCGGCCACTTTCAGCAGTTTCTGTCGCGCAATGGAGCGCAAACGCTGGTATTCCTCGCCTTGCGGCACGAAGTTGTTCTCGAAACCGTTGATGGTCACCGTATCCACGGCTTTGCCTAAGAAAGCCTTGCATTCGATGTTGGTGATATCGCTCACCGTGGTGAAAGAGTCGGCGGTTTGGGCGGACAGGTGCTCCAGCGAATATTTGGATTGTACGCCAAAGCGGTTGGCTGTCTCTTGTGGTTGGTATTGTTCGATGTTGCCGTAAAGGGGCAGTCCGTTGCCGGCAATGCAGCGTCCCAGTACGGTAGCGTGGGTGGTGAACACGGTGGCCACCTGTGGGGCTTTCTGGTTCAGGTACAGGATGCCGGTGCCGGTCATCCATTCGTGGAACTGGGCCACGATTTTGTCCATGGAGGTGCAGTAGAACTGGTAGAAGCTCTCGATGATCCTTCCGGCGGCATAGCCGAAGAGGGCGGGCTCGATATAGTCCCACTGACCGGAGATGGAATCCAGTTTGTGGCTGAGCCAAAACTGGGTCAGAATATCATTTTTCTTCTCAAAATAAGGGGTAAAGTCCACCAGAATGACCACGGGGTGTCCGCTGACATTCCACCGTCCGATACGGATGCGGAGGCCTTCCGCCAGCGCATTCTGGCGCCAGTTTTTGAAAAGGGTAGGGTCTTCGATAAACTCCTGCCGTTTCTCGTCTTCTTTCGACAGGTCGGGACCGATGCAGATATAATTGTTTTGGAAATGGTTGACAGCGGT
>DBXQ01000070.1 GCA_002309955.1 Bacteroidales bacterium UBA1208 | reverse complement strand
TCCAAGGGGAGAAGAAGTAGTGCAATTCGTTAATGCGTAAATGTGTTAATCCGTTAATCGATTCCCGCATTCAACACGAATTATCACCAATATAGATTAATGGGACTTCTATAAATCGTCTCGAAGAGGCAAACTCTCAATAACCCCACACTCACCATGTGGGGTTATCGGGCAAGAGAATCTCAGCATGGATACGCGTTCCCAAAAGGGAATTGATAGAACCCATCTCGATACGCTATAGAATCACAGTACTGCGCCTGTGGCGTGTACGGTGTTATTCATATCTCACCCCTCCGGGATGATTTATAGAAGTCTCCTTAAGTGTGTTTACCGGACACGAATAATTTTTTTAGGAGAGCTATTGCACAATTAGTTTTTTTGTGGCTGACCCCGAAGGACTGGTCAGCGTCACGAAATAAATTCCTGCGGGCCAGTCTTTGGTGGCAACTCTTGTGGTGTGGTGTTCTGGACGCATCTCTAAAACCCTTTTCCCAGAGGCGTTGACTACAACAATGCGGCATTGTCTATGTTCGGCTCCATGTGCGTTGAAAGCCACCTCCATATAGTCGGCAGCAGGGTTCGGCGATACCGACAACTTGGGGCTTGTCTGCTGTGCATGGGAGGCATCGTCGTTTATGTCAAGCAGGGCGGTGTCAACCACGGCCATTATAAATTCGCCTCTCAGCGGTGTGCCGATAATCTGCATATAGTCAGTCCGCGATACCACGGATGAACTATGTTCAATGGTCGCCGTTTTCCTCATCTTCCAAGGTTGTGAAGCATCTTTTCTGTAGAATAGTCGCAGGGAATCCTTGGTTGCAGAACCAAAGTAAAACTCCTGGTCATGGACAGGACTGTTTTGTCCAAACATGAACCCCGTTTTGGCATTAAAATTATTGTCGTAATTGCCGTTGACATACCATCTGCGATAGTCCCATCGTTTCACCCCTGGAATAGGTTCCTCGTCGTTTGTTCCAAGTGCCATTGTCACAACCAAGTCCACAGTATCGTTAATCGATGTTGGCTCGATAATGAAATGAGTATCGTATGAGGCCACTTGGGTCTTCGAGGTGAGCGTGAAAAGATTTGAGAAATTGGCACTTGCCGTCTTGTAGTAGTAATCCACTATGGCATAAGCCGGTGTGAAAGGCAGTCGGCACTCGCCTTCGGCATAATGGCCGCTACTGACCACCTGGCATGTCATCGTGTCGCCCTCTTGTGAGAAAAAGGTCACTGGCACACGAGCCTGACGGCAGTAGTCGGCAGCATGCCACAAGCGTTGATGCAGCCACAAGTGTGTGACCCCTTCGGTAGTTCGAAGTGAGTCCACTGTATAACTGGAAAATCCTGTGCCGAAAATATGGAAATCGTAAAAATCGGTCAAGTCCACTCCGCTATACAGGCTCATCGAATCGCGCAGCTGGTAGCTATCCATGTTGGTATAGGCGTTGTGTTGCAGCAGGGTCTGCATCATGGTAAAGAATGTTGTATCTCCCAGCAGATTCCGTAAGTCGTGAAAGACCTGCGCTCCTTTGTAATAGGTGGTATAGAGGAACGAATATCGGTTGGGCATACCGCATAGTGGGTGATAACCATTCTCTCTCACAGGAGCCTCCACCATGGCTATCCGTTTCCTTTCAACAACGTCATAGTTGTCGTTTCTGCGATTCGTCGATGCCAGTTGGTCGGCAAATGTAGCCCCGCCTTCATTAAACCACATGTCGCGCAAATGGGCGCAAGTAATCAGGTTGCCAAACCACTGATGGGCAAACTCATGGTCTAACAGATAAAACATATCATAGTAGAAGAAACTGATACAGATGTCATTGACATGTTCCATGCCTGCGTTTGGCCCCCCTTCGCTGAATCTGATATTCTCCCATCGGTAAGGTCCAAACAAACGCTCATATAATTGCAACGTCTGATTGAAGGCACTGAAATCGTTTGCCACTTGGGCACTGTCTCTGTCTATACAGGCTACCTGAAGCGGATATGTGCCATAAATCCCCTCGGCTTGCAGCTGATACACCCTGTAGGGTGCTGCATTGCAGCCCACCTGATAGGTCGACACGGGATGTTGCAATGCAAAATGGAACGTCCTGCTGCTGTCGGCGTTTTCCTCTATGCCGGTCTGTTCACCGCTGCACACGGCTGTCCATCCCGGAGCCACCGTGATGTGGAATGAATACGTTGCCCGGTCATACACGCTGTCGCTGCAAGGAAACCAGCTCCTGCCCATGCTGAAAGGGCGTATGCGACGGTCCTCGCCGAGATTGTAGTATAGGTCATCCTCGCACCACATGCCGCCATCGGTTCCTACCCACCCTTGGCTTCCGTAATAAATTTTCAGACGGAAAGTGTCGCCTGTGGCAGCGTTGCCAACGGGTATCTGCAACGCTTTCTGGTCATAGCTGAACTCGCGGCTGCCCAACGTCTGGCCGTTCACCTGCACCGAATCGATGGTGGCATACATCAAACCCAACCCCACTTCGGTCGAAGGTTGCAGCATGCGTACCGTCACCTCGCACCATCCTTGCATGTGCTGTGGTTGGAGGTGCCCCATGACGAGACTGATATCGTAATGCAATACATCAATGGTATCGTGTTCGGTGAAATGGCCTTGGGCCTTTATCCCCATGCCCCATGCCAGAGTCATGGCAAATAAAAACAAGCAACGTCTCTTCATTTTTGTTATCAGTTAATCATATTCTACGGGGCGTTTCGTGGGGTCGCTCCATGCAAAATTGTCGGGTATTTTCAGATAGTTGCGTATCGTCCCGTTTTTTAGCCGTATCCATGTCTCAAAAGTCCGTTCTCCCTCATGCAGCACAATCACACGGGCTCCGTTGCCGCCCACCAGATCGTTGTATACGGTGTTACCGCCCGTGTAGCGGCCATAGGCCAGCAATATGCCTTTCCACATCACCGCATAGTCGTTGTTGTGGTCGTGGCCGCAAAATATCCCCATCACATCTCCTTCTTTCCTCATGGCATCGAACATGCCGCTGTTGTAGCGCGGGCAGCACACCGACTCCATCCGCGCACCGATAGCCCATGTGTCGCGTTTGGTGAACGCAGTCTCGAACTCAGGCACCGGGATATGGAAAAAGGCCATCGACGGCACTACCCGCCCGCCATTCTCCTGTTTCAATCCGCGGCTTAGCGTCCGGTACCACTTTATCTGCTCTTTCGTCAGCCACGCATAGCCCACAAAGGGACCGTAGTGGCGCTTGTTGTGCGAGTCGAGGCAATACAGGGCTGCCCGCGTGCTGTCGTCGTTGCTGCCCAGTATACGCAACAGATAGTCGAACTCGGTGCCTTCTTTATGTGCTGGCTCCACATTATTCCTGGTGTGCAGAATGCTGTACAATTCCTCGTGGCTCAACCCAAACTCCTCGTCGTGGTTGCCGAAAGTGGTACAAAACGGCACCCCCAGACTGTCCAGACATTGTGCCACCTCGCGCATCGACAGGTCGGCCGGATGCCCGAATATCATATCGCCCGTCACAATGACCAAATCCGGCCGTTCGGCCTTCACCACTTCGCGCATCCGTATCAGCGCCCGTTGTGCATGGGGGTTGTTGTGGATATAATGCAGGTCTGTGAATTGGACAATCTTAAATGTGCCGTCAGCTCGAAAACGCAACGGCAACCGTTGCGGCTGTCCGCAAACGGTTGCCGTCAGAAACACAAACAGAATTATCAATAGGTGTTTCATAGGGCGAAGACAGGCTACTTCTCTGTTGAAGGTTTGGCGGGATTAGGTTTGGCTCCGGCAGGCTTGGCGATGCTTTCGCGCATGTCGGTGTCGGCCTGGATGTTCTTCATGCGGTAGTAGTCCATAATGCCCATGTTGCCGCTTCGGAAAGCGTCGGCCATGGCCTTGGGCACTTCTGCTTCGGCTTCGATAACCTTGGCGCGGGCTTCCTGTGCCTTGGCTTTCATCTCCTGCTCCGAAGCCACTGCCATAGCACGGCGTTCCTCGGCCTTGGCTTGTGCGATGTTCTTGTCGGCGTTGGCCTGGTCCATCTGCAATTGGGCACCGATGTTCTTACCCACATCGATGTCGGCAATATCAATGGAGAGGATTTCAAATGCCGTGCCGCTGTCCAATCCTTTGGTCAGCACCAGTTTCGAAATGCTGTCGGGGTTCTCCAGCACCTGCTTGTGGCTCAGTGCCGAGCCGATAGACGATACGATACCTTCACCCACACGGGCCAGAATAGTCTCTTCGCTGGCTCCGCCGACGAGTTGTTTGATATTGGTACGGACTGTGACGCGGGCCTTGGCTATTAACTGAATACCATCCTTGGCCACGGCTGCCACAGGGGGCGTGTCGATAACCTTGGGGTTTACCGATGTCTGCACTGCTTTCAGCACGTCGCGCCCTGCCAGGTCGATAGCGGTGGCGGTGCGGAAATCAAGATTCATGTTGGCTTTGCTTGCCGAGATAAGGGCTTGCACCACATTGGTGACATTGCCGCCGGCCAGATAGTGGGCCTCCAGCTCGTTCTGCGACAGCTTCAGTCCCGCCTTGGTGGCGTTGATCATGTTGTTGACGATAACACTCGGCGGCACTTTGCGGAACCGCATGAACATCAGTTGAATCAATGAGGTGTGCACTCCCGACACCAATGCCTGAAACCACAGGCCTACGGGTACCAAATAGAGGAAGATGATGAGTAGGATAAAAATCACTACACAGAGAATAACAATTCCGAATACGTTCATGATGTTTTAAATTTTAAATTATTAATTCTTGTCAATAGGGCAACGCTTGCATGGGGTCAATCAAACCGGTTGTCCTCGGTTTCGCACACGTCGATGCGGTAGCCTTCAATGGCCACAACCTCGATGGGCCGGTCGGGGTCGATGAATTTGTTGATGGCGTGAACCTCTACCAGCTTCCCGTCAATCAAGGCCTTGCCTGTTGGAGCCAACCGTGCCACGGTGGTGCCGTGTGCACCGACTTTGATGTCGGGGTCTTCAATCTGGTTCACCGCACTGTCCGACTCCTCGTTCAGGCTGAACCGTTTCCATGTCTTGGTTTTCATGAAAAGAGCCAGCAGAATGACGCAGATGGCCACACAGCACAGCAGCACGATGGTGCCGCCGGTAATGCCCAGCCACAAGTAGCTCTGCCACACGCCGAATGCTGTGAGCAGAAAACCTATCACTCCGGCAAAGCCTCCCGGAATAGCCACAATCTCGAGGGTCAGGAGCAGCAGCCCCAACACAAGCACGATGATAATCAATGTAGGTGTCATGTCTGTTTTGTTTTAAACAATTCGATGTTTTTTTCAGTTTGCAAAGATACGAAAAAATATTGACATGCCGACACCTGTGCCGTTTATTTTTTTTCGTGTTGCGCAAGCCTCCCTTCTTAGCCTATCGGTGGCTTTCCTATGGCATTGTTTTATAATTGGTTGTTTGTTTCGTGAAAACCCTTGTGCGGAATGATGGACGTCCGTTCCATGACTGCCGGACGGGAATTTCCCCGCATTGCCATAGCGCTACTTTCGCTCGTAATTCTTCACTTGCTTTATAGTTCGCCCTCAGTTCTCCTTTTGTAAAGGAAGAACGATGGGAGAACGATGGGAGAACTGAGGGATAACGAGCGATGGTGGAATTTGGCCGGGGTGGGGCTGCTACGGCTGTTCCGCCAATGTTGGTGGGTTGGACTTGGGTGAATGTTTGATGGATGGCTTTGCAATGAGTGATTAGCCGGCTTTTTGCGGCTGTCGGAACGGCGGTGCAGCGAGGCAAGGAAAAGGGAA
Organism: Bacteroidales bacterium UBA1208; assembly: GCA_002309955.1. GTDB lineage: Bacteria > Bacteroidota > Bacteroidia > Bacteroidales > P3 > Colimorpha. The sequence goes on along the minus strand of DBXQ01000070.1, from coordinate 31,539 downwards.
TGGGATGGGTGGATATTGTGGTGGACAGACAATGCGGTGCAGTGACGGAAGGGGACTGCGGGAGAGGAAGAGGAACGGAAAGGGTGGGAGGGAAGGGTTGTGCTAACGGACTATCTCGGAGGTGAGTTGTTTGTCGAGCAGGGCGGTGTGCATGGGGAGGAGGGTGTCGTAACTGCCGTGTTTGACGGTGCATTTGCCGTGGCAGTGGACAAGGATGGCGCATTGTTCGGCCTGGGCATAGCTGATGCGGCAGATGTCGACAAGGGATTTGATTACATAGTCGAAGGTATGGACGTCGTCGTTGTGGAGAACGAGGTTGCAGCCAGAGTCTTCGAGGACTTCGGCTTCGTCATGCGACTGGGGTGATATCTGGGGTGATTCCATATATGATATTGGTTGTTAGTTGGTTGATTCGGTTGGAAGGAGGAGGACGACCGCATGGGCACTGATGCCTTCTTCCCGTCCCTCAAAGCCGAGATGTTCGGTGGTGGTGGCTTTGACAGAGACGGCACCGGGGTCGATGCCGAGGATGTTGGCGATAGTTTGCCGCATTTGAGGGATATAGGGACCCACTTTGGGGCGTTGGGCTACAATGATGCTGTCGATATTGCCTACGCGGTAGCCGTTGGCCGACAGGAGTTCGTTGCAGCGGCGGAGCAGGATTTTGCTGTCGATGTTTTTGTATTGGGGGTCGTTGTCGGGGAAATGTTTGCCGATGTCGCCGAGAGCGGCAGCACCCAGCAGGGCGTCACAGATGGCGTGGAGCAGCACGTCGGCATCGGAATGGCCGAGGAGCCCCAGGGTGTGGGGTATTTCAATGCCGCCGAGCCACAGGGGACGGTCGGGAACCAGTTGGTGTACGTCGTAGCCTAAACCGATGCGCATGGGGTTAGATGGTGGGGGTGTTTTTGGACGATTTGAAGTTGACGGTGAGCGAGATACGGATGGTGTTGGAGAGGGGGTTGCTGCTGAAGCTGGTGGTGGGCACCAGGTAGGAGACATCGAACTGAAAGATGTTGTAGCGGAGGCCGAAGCCGAAGGTGAGGTATTGGCGACCGCCTTTGGTGGCGCTTTCGTAGAAGTAGCCTGTGCGGGCGGCGAGGGTTTGTTTGTACCAGTATTCGCCACCGACGGAGAGCTGGAATTCGCGTAGCTCTTCGGAGAATCCGCCGGGGGCGTCGAAGAAGGATTGTATGACGCCACGGATGACACCGGTATTGTAATATTCAGTCATGTTTTTGTAGTAGTCGCTATAGGTCTCTTCGCCAATGGTGACTGGGGGTGTGGGGACAAGCAGTTTGTTGGCATCGAAGAGGAGGGTTATCTCGTTTGATTCGTCGATGTGGTTGGTGTAGCGGCCGCCAATGCGGAGGTTGGCGGGAAGGAATTCTTTTTTGGTGTCGTCGTTGGAGTAGGAGAGTTTGGCGCCGAGATTGCTGACGAAAGCACCGAAGGCGAGGTCTTGAGTCTTGTCGACGGGAGCCTGCCAATAAATGCCAAGGTCGGCAGCGATGCTTTTGGCGGGCTGTGTGGTGACGTAGCCGCTGCCGTCGGAGATGGACTGGCCGTTGGTGAGGTCGGAGTGGATGTAGCGTCCGGTGGCACCGAGTGAGAGTCGGTCGTTGAGTTTCATGGCGTAGGTGACATCGGCGGCGAACTCGTTGGGGTTCATGGTGCCGCGGCTTTGCCCTGTGGCATCGGTGCCTTGGATTTCGCCCAGCGAGAAGTAGGTGAGCGAGAGAGCGACGGTGCTACGGTTGTTGATGCGTTTGAAGCCACCGAGGTAGAGAAGGTTCATGTCGGAGACTTTGAGGTTGCGAAGCCAAGGGGTGTAGGTGGTGCCGAGGCCGAATTCGCCCTCGATGAAGGCAAATTTGGCGTTGTTCCAGTGGGCGGAATAGATGTCGGGGGTGGAGGCAACACCTACGTCGCCCATTCCAGCAGAGGTGGCGTCGGGGGCGATGAGCAGTATGGGCATGCCTGTGGAGATGTAGTTCTTGGTTTGTCCGGTGAGTCCGGTCGGGGTTTGTGCTATGACGGTGTTGGAAAGGCCTAAAGTCAGAAGGCAGGAGAGGGCGATAAGCTGTGTTCTTTTCATTTGAATCGGAATGATGATAATGTCCTAAAAACGGAGTTGTGTGTTTTTTATTGTATGGGATGGTATTTTTTAGTTGCGGACGATTTTTGCGGTTTGGGTGATGCGGTTGCCGTCGGTGGTGGTGAGGGTTACACGGGCTATGTAGATGCCGCGGGGCACAAGGCTGCCGTTGGCGGCGGTGAAGTTCCAGCGATAGGCGAGCACGCAGGAGCCGGTGGAGGGGGTGACGGAGCGGAGCAGGGCTCCCCGGATGTCGTAGATGTCGATGGTGGCGGACTGGATGGCGGCGGGCAGGTTGTGCTCGACACGGATGGTGGTGAACTGGGAGGCAGGATTGGGTGAGGCGTCGAAGCGGCCGATTTGGGGTGTGCGGTCGTTGGTGACATGGAATTGGACGGTGGCAGTGGAGGAGTAGTTGAAGATGTTCCAGCATTTGAGGGTGAGGGTGTGGGGTCCTTCGTCGAGTTTGCCCAAGGTGTAGCGCACTTCGCCGTTGCGGCTGTCGGTAATGTCGGGTTCGAAGAAGTCGTTGAGGGTGACGGTGCTGTAGGGGTTATTGTCGATGACGGCAGTGATGTCGTGCCCCAGTCCGCTGCCGGCAGCGTTAATGCCTATGGAGTCGGAAAGGCGGGCGTAGAGGGTGGGGGTCTCGTTGGTGAGGCCGCCGTTGCGGAAGTTGGTGTCGCCGATGAAGAGTTGGATGTAGGGATGGAGTTCGCTGATGACGAGGTCATTGTTGAAGCCGCCAAACATGATGTTGGAGTATTGGCCGGTGGCATCGTCGGTGCGGGTGCGGGCGTAGTGGGAGAGTTTGGCGTAATCGTAGCGGTAAGAGACATCGCGGGGGACGATGAAGGAGTAGGAGAAGGTGCCGGCGGTGACGGTTTCACGGCCTCTGTAGAGTATGTTTTTTTGTTGTTTGAAGTTGATTTCGGAGCTGTCGTTGTCGTTGGCAAGGGTGCGGCAGTTCACTTCGCGGTCGAAGACAAGGGGATAGATGGTGCCGTCGAAGTCGGTGATGACGTTGCCCTGCGGGTCGTGGATTTCGCCTTCGACGGTGACGCGCGAGAGGACAAGGGCGGAGTCGGTGACAGCAGGGTTGACGGGCATATGGTTGATGTGGGTTACGACGACTTCGTTGCGGGGAATGGAGAGGTGGAGGGCGGGGTCGCCAAGGAGGACGATGCAGTGGGATACGTTGGTGGCGTTTTTGGCCAAGCGGAAGGCGTCGCCGATGGTGTTGGCAGGGTCGAGGGCAAAGGTGCAGAGGTCGGAATTGAAGCGCTGCACATGGTGGATGGGCCGTGAGGCGGAGACGATGCCAATGCCGGCGGAGTTGGCAAGAAGGAAGGCTTCGGCACCGCAGATGTCGCCGACGAGGTCGTATTTGCCGAAGGTGCAGGTGCTGGTGACGAAGAAGGCGAGACGGTCGGTATTGGTGTATTTGTCGATGTCGGAGAATTCCATGAAGCGCTCGGTACCGATGTAGTTGCTGGAGCCGTGCCCGATATAGTTGAGGAGAAGGCATCCGTAGTTCATGCGTTGGCGCAGGGCGTTGTTGACGTCGGGATAGTAGGAGCCGTCGGCACCGGATTGCTGGATGTAGGCATCGGCGTAGATGCGGTCGATGTTGAAGTGGGGATAGAGCGATTTGATGCGGTTGGCCAGCAGTTCGGAGTCGCTTGCAAAGTTGGTGTCGTAGGGGCAGGAGGGGTCGGCATCGTCGGCAAGGAGGGTGACGTAGTTGCGCCAGTCGCCACGGATGTCGTCGCGGGTGAGGTCGTGGCGTTGCATGTAGTTCTCGATTTTGTCGATGAAATGGGTGGCTTCGTTGACGTTTTTGGCGGGCAGGCGGCCAATGCTGACAGAAAGGGTTCCTTCGAAGGTGCCGGAGGTGTTGTTGGCAAGGTAGCCGTAGAGGTCGTCGCTGGGGTAGGCGGCTCCTTCGGAGTCGAACGAGGAGGGGGTTTGGTAGGTGACCACGGTGGTTTGGTGCGCCCCGAGGATGTCGCGGTTGTCGTGGGTGCCTTTGCCAAAGAGGAGCAGGTAGCGAGGCAGGGACTGCGAGTAGTTGCCATTGGCACGAAGACAACGAAGCATTTGGCGGATGGCCATGGGGTCTTGTTTGCCTGACGAGAATTCGTTGTAGACTTGTTCCTGAGTGAAGACGGCAACGTTTATGCCGTCGAGTTGACGGTGAAGGTCGGCCAGCCGGTTGGCTTGCTGGAGGTAGTCTTTGTGGGTGACGATGACGTAGTCGGGCGTTGTTGTGCCGTGGATGTTTTGGTTGGGAAGGGGTTCGATGGCGGTGGGGGTGAGGGCATCGTTGTCGGTGAAGGTGAGGAAGGTGCGGGCACGGTCGGTGCTGAAGAGGAATGAGAAGCTGTTGTCAGAAGGGGTGATTGTTATCCCGCAGGGTTGCGAGGGATTGGTGACATCCCAAACGCGGACTGCCATGGGGTTGCCGGTGATGAGGTAACGGCCGGTGAGGGGTGTTTGGAGATGCTCTTTATTGCGGAAATATTGCTGCCCACCGCGATAGGCAAGGGGCTGAGGGGCATTGAGTTCGATGAAGTCGAGATAGCCTACAGCGTTGCTCTCGCGAGGGATGTAGGTGCACTGGATGTGGATTTCGGAGAGGTTGATGGAGGTGAAGTTTTCGCGGAATATCTGGTAGGTGAGGCTGTTGGGGAAGTTATGTTCGCGTAAGGTGGAACCGAGAGTGAGTTGGAAGGTGGCATTGTTGGTGGAGATGTTGGCGAAGGCGTAGCGTGCCTGGACGGTGCCGTCGGCAGGGGCGGAGGGCAGGGAGAGGGTGTAGGAATGGGAGGTGAGGCTGGGTGTGTATTTGTCGGCCACCCATATTTGTCCACCACCATGGGTATTGATGCGGTTTTCGTGGAAGAGAGCCACGCCGGTGTAGGTGGTGAGATTGACGGGGTTGTCGGTGGCAGGGTTGGAGGACTGGAGTCGCAGGGCGGTGTCGGAGAGGCCGTCGGGTGTGAGGAAATAGTAGTTATAGTTCGCGTATGCGTGAACAATGTATTCAAACCTTTGGTCGGAGGCAACGTAGCGCCATGTGTCGGGTGCTTCGCCATAGAAGAGCAGGTAGTCGTCGTTGTCGAAGAGACCGTTGTTGTTATGGTCGATGATTTGAATGGCAGCGGGTGTGAGGTCGTCGGGATGGGGAGCCGTGTTGCTGGTGGAAAGCATGTCGCCGGGTGCGCCGTAGAGACAGATGTGGTTGCAGGGTACGTTGGCAAGAGCGGGAACCAGCTGAGTTGTGATTTTGTAGACACCAGTGGTGGAAACGGGTATTTTGTACCATTGGCCTGATGCCAAAAGCGATTGGGAGGCAAAGCTTTGTGCAGAGAGACTCATCGTTGAAGAGAGGATGAGGATTGCACAAAGGACGTGTCGGAAATTTCTTCTTAATAACATGTTGCCAATAACTGAGATTCTCTGTTTTTATTGCACTGGGCCGGGGATTTTTTTCGAGCGGAGGGGAAGAGCGGAAGGCCGGCAGAGGGAGGATGGGGAGGAATTTCACGTCAGCGGTTGAAACCCTTTGAAATGGGAGTGTGGACAGCGGTTGCAGAGTGGAAAAAAGTAAGGCGAAAAGGGGCTAATTTTCAGAAAACCGGGGTAAAAAGAGCTGAAAAATCAGCTTTGGAATGGTGCTTGTGGAAAAATAAATTATGTGATAATCACATTGTTGCATTTTTTTTTTAGAAGAAACACAATTATTTGACAAAAAAATCGTAATATTGCCAATTGATTTTAGGCTCATTTTATACTAAAATTTGCATGATGAAAAAGTACAATAAAATTACGCTTATACTGCTGCTCGCCGCTATGGGTATGCAGGGTGTTAACGCTCAAGATGTAGGATTTTCGCAGTTTTTTGCCAATCCAGTGTATCTTAATCCTGCCTTTGCCGGATCTAAGGTTGCTCCGCGTATATCAATGACTCATAGGTCGCAATGGCCAGGATTGGTGACAGCATTTACCTCCAGCAGTGTTTCATATGACCAGTATATCCCTGACCTGCATGGCGGTATTGGAGTTATTTTTATGAATGATGCCATGGGTGACCACAAGATGTTGAAAACAAACATGTTTGGTGGAATGTACTCATTCCGTTTCCGTGTGCATGAGGATATTTACATCAATTTGGCCTTGCAGGCATCGGTTGTGTTTATGAATCTGAACTGGAGTACGGATATGCATGATGGTAGTATGCGTTGGCCAGACCAGATTGATCCTTACTGCGGGTGGGTTAACGTGACTTCTGCCACGCCTCCCGACCGTCCTCAAGTGGTATATCCGGACTTTGCTGCGGGTACGATGATTTACGGTCCTGCATGGTATGCCGGTTTTGCTGCACACCACTTGAGCCAGCCCAGCCAGGGTTTCTATAGCGAAGACCGTGTGCCTATTAAGTTCACGGCCAATGCCGGCGGACTTATAAATCTGGCTGAGGAACGTCGCCGTCAGTCACCACTGGGTCTTGGAGTACCTGTTATCTCCCCCAACCTCATTTATCAGTATCAGGGAGGGTTCCATTATTTCAATTATGGTCTCTATCTCGACTGGATGCCTTTCATTGTAGGCGCATGGTATCGTCACGGTCTTGAGAACCCCGATGCTTTCATTTTTATGGTAGGAGCACAGCACGATCACTTCAAGATCGGATATAGCTATGATGTGACTGTCTCCGAATTGTCCAATAGTGTGCTGGGAGCCCATGAGATCACGGTAGGCATATTGCTGCCAGTGCCTGAGCAGAAACATAAAGTGAAGGCAATCCGTTGCCCGTCCTTCTAATTAAAAAATCTTAAAACGAAACAAAAATCCGTAATTTACGTATACAGAGAAAAAACTAATCCACTATGAAGATTATCAAATTGTCATTCCTAATGTTGGCCGCTGCACTGCTTATGGTAGCGTGCGGCAGCAAAGAACAGTCTGCAACCACGGGCTGGAATCTGAATGATACTGAATGGGGCGGCTTTGACCGTTCTTCATATCAGGAGCAAATCACAGGTCCGGGACTGGTGTTCATTGAGGGCGGCTCGTTCCAGATGGGACGTGTGGCCGATGAGTCCCGTTTCTCTTGGAACAACCTCGTCCATACTGTTACTGTTTCGTCTTTCTATATTGACGAGACGGAGGTTTCCAACATTTCGTACCGTGAATTTGTTTATTGGATGAACCGCGCATACGGTGAGGAATATCCCGAATTGGTCAAGCAGATTTATCCCGACACCAATGTGTGGCGTCAGCGTCTGTCATGGGTCGAGAATTTTGTTGAGAACTATTTCCAGTGCGCAATGTTCAACGATTATCCCGTTGTCGGTGTGACTTGGGAGCAGGCCTCTCAGTTCTGCAAATGGCGTACCGACCGTGTCAACGAGAAGATTCTTGTTGATGCAGGTATCATTGACCTTGCCCAGTCTGAACTCACTGGTTCGGAAGCTTTCCAGACCGATGTGTATCTTGCCGGCCTCTACAAAGGAGAAGGCAAAGGTGTGCCCGACTTGGATCCTGCCAGCGGTGGAGAGAATCGTAACGTGCGTCGTTCCGATGGTATCCTCCTGCCGAACTACCGTCTCCCGACCGAGGCTGAATGGGAGTTTGCCGCTCTTGGTATTATCGGCAATACTTTCGACGAACGTGTGGTTGAGCACAAGACCTATCCTTGGGCTGGCCAGAGTGTCCGTTCCGCTAACAAGAAATATTATGGTCAGTTCCTTGCCAACTTCAAGCGTTCACGTGGTGATGCCATGGGTGTTGCCGGCAACTTGAACGATGGTTGGGAGTATACTGCCCCTGTTAAGTGGTACTTCCCCAATGACTATGGTCTGTATCATATGGCTGGCAATGTGTCTGAATGGTGCGGTGATGTCTATCGTAAAGATGTCAACCCCATCGGAGCTGATGACCAGAACCCGTTCCGTGGTAATGTCTACCAGTTCGTAGCTATGAGTGAAGACGGCGAGGAAGCTGCAATCGATGAGGCTACCGGTAATCTGATTTATCAGAATGTCCCCGATGACATGAACCGTCGCAACTATCGTCAGGCTGATAATATCAACTATCTCGATGGTGACTGGAATTCCAGCATCTATGACTTCGAGAGCAAAGAGTCTACTTCTGCTTCCGGTTGGTTGAGAGAGACCGATGACGAGGATGAGGGTAGCGAAGATGTTATCACCCGTACCAATGAGGAGCAGACCAACCAGATGTATCACCGTTCCGATAGTCTTGACAAGAATAACATCACCTCTATGATTAACAACCGTGTCCGTGTTGTGAAGGGTGGTTCTTGGAGAGACCGTGCTTACTGGATGCAGTGCGGCACCCGTCGTTACTACGATCAAGACCGTAGCACTTCATGGATTGGTTTCCGTTGCGCTATGGATCGTATGGGTTCGCGTACAATAAAATAACATTATTATATACAGCGAGATAATGTGGGGAAGACTGTTCTTCCCCACATTTTTATTATATAAAATGTTAAATAGTAATAATTACTGTAAGAAAACACCACTTTTTGCGTTATATAAATAAAAATCATGAGAATTCGTAGCCTTTTATTTGTTGTCCTTCTGACATCTTTGTTTTTTGGATGTCGCAAGAGTGAAAATATTATCCCAATCGGGGATAACAATTTCTTCACAGGGATGTATAATCCCTACAATCGTGTTCAAACACTCAGAATGACAAGTCATATTGTAGGAGTGGAATGTGGTGACGAACAGGAACCCGACCATCTTGTAGCCCGTTTCTTTTGGTCGACAGAGCATCTTGACTCCATCATCCACTACGACGAAGCATCGCCCGAGACTATACGATACCACTATGACAATCTTGGACGTCTTATACGTGTTGAGAGTAGTGCTGCAGTTAACCGTGATTACACACTTGGATACGAAGACAGCCGTCTTGTATCAATCACGCGGAATGTTGGTGGATGGCTTTATGAATACACTTTCACATATACCGGTGATAGCGATTACCCCGTCACTTATGCCCAACATTATAAAAGCTCATATGTTGAAGGTACGGACACGTATACCCTCCGATGGAAGGATGGCAATTTGGTCTCCGCTGTTTGTGGACCCGACAATGACTATTACACCATTGATTCCATTACCTATAGCTACGACACCCGTCCTAACCCGTTCTGTGGTTTCTTTTCCCCCAATGGTTTGCGTGAATTCGGTATCGTTCATGTTCCCACTTTTATCTCTCGCAACAACATAGTTGCCATCACTTATCACACTGATAACGGCCCTGTCCAAAATGTCTTTTATTCTCTTAATTACAAGTTCAATAATGACATTCCCATACAAATCATTCGCGACTATGAAAACATGTTTTGGTGCCATATTACCGACACAGCAACCCTTCTCTATTAACCCTTTTGCCGTTATTGTATAGGGGGCTGCTGAATAAATACTGCTCAAATCAATATTTTTTTGTATCTTTGCACTTTTGATAAAGTTGCGGGATATGAAATCAAGTGTCTTGAAACGTGTGTTTTTGCTGCTGTTGATGACAGCGGCACTGCCTGCATGGGCACAAAAGCTTATCACTTATGAAGCAGGAATGGGTACCCGTGACCCTACTGATGCCGATGTGTGGATTTTATATCAACGTGTACGAGCCGAGCATGAAGGAATGGTTCTTTATGCCGATTCTGCACTTCTCAACACTGTTTTGAATGACTTTACTGCCTTTGGCCACATCAAGATTGAGATTTCCGACACTACAACAATCTATGGCGACCAGCTTTACTATGATGGGGTCAGCCGTGTACTTGATATTTGGGATGACACTGTTCGTTTGATAGATGGTAAGACCCTTCTTAAGTCCGACCATCTGTCATACGACAGGAATTCCTCCATTGCTTTTTACGATACGTGGGGTATCACCACCAATGAGGACAAGCGCCTTGTAAGCCGCCAGGGTTATTACAATTCCGAGACCAAGATAGTGGATATATACAGTGATGTGGAACTCACCGACAGCAATATGCGCCTCATTACCGATACGCTTACCTATAATACCAACACAAAGGAGGCTCATTTCTGGAGCCCGACCCATATCTATACCGATTCCACTACCATGTATAGTGAGCACGGGACATATAACACGGATCTCCGTTATGCCTTTTCAATGAAGAGTTCGGAAGTCCATAATGGCGAGAAACATATCACATGTGACACTTTGCACTATTATGAAGAGACGGAATTCGGGAAAGCAATTGGCAACGTAGTCCTTCGCGACACTGTCAATGATATTATCAGCACCAGCCGTTATGCCGAAACACGTCAGTATGACCACACCTCATTTGTCACCGATAGTGCGTTGGTTCGATTTGTTCATCACGACGACGAACAGCCCAATGCCAAACCTGACACATTGTACCTTCATGCAGACAGCATTTTGGTAGTTAATGACTCTGCACGCCATTTGCAGTCTGTCAGTGCCCATCGTCATGTCAAGGTGTTCCGAGGTGATGCCCAAGCAATGAGCGACTCTCTTTTCTACTCTGCTCCCGATTCAACCATGCAGCTCTATTATGAACCGGTGGTTTGGTATGAACATTATCAAGCGCTTGCCGACACCATTATTGTCAAGCACGATTCCTCTGGCACGCGGCAAGCATGGCTCAACAGCAATGTTTTTTGCATCGAACAGGTTGATCCCGACAAGTTCAATCAAGTCAAGGGACGCAATGCCATTGTTTATTTTCTCAAGGGAGAACCCGATTATGCCGATGTCCTTGGCAATGCTGAAATGGTGTATTACCTCACTGAAGAAGATGTGGCGGGTATAAAATACCTCATAGGTGTCAACGTTGGCTTGGGTTCGGACATGCGCATCTATTTTGTCGACCGGGCTCCCGATCGTGTCGTTACCCAAGGAAATCCCGATATGAGCACCTATCCGCTGGAACAACTTCCTGCCGACAAAAAGCAGCTTGCCAACTTCCGTTGGATTGAAGACCGTCGTCCCATGCAGCCTCTTGATGTCTTCGTATGGTGACAAAATGTCAGATACTACACAATGGCACTTCTTTTGATGTCTACCCAACCGATTATGGCGTATAATGCCTATGAACATATTCAATTATTAAACTTTAATACAAAACACATCCAGATATGACCCAAGAAGAGAAAGAAAAAGAAACAGTAAACCGGCAAGATACATCCTCTGACATCCATCAGCACGAGGCAGAACACAAGGCCGATACCAAAAAAGAGCGCAGAAAGCGTCATGAACGCAATAGTGACCATGACCGTCAAGTGCAGGAAATGGGTGAGAAACTGGCCGAAATGAATGACAAATATGTCCGTCTCTATTCAGAGTATGAGAACTATCGCAAACGCACAAATACAGAAAAGGCCGATCTCATTATCAATGGGAGTAAAGATATGATTAAAGCTGTCCTGCCTGTTGTAGACGACATGGAACGGGCTCTCACAGCCATGGCCGACAGCGATGCCTCCAAAGAAGGCGTACAACTTATCTATAACAAGCTAATGAACATACTGTCTCAAAAAGGGCTCAAACCCATAGAGGCAAAAGGCACAAAATTTGACGAAAACCTACATGAAGCTGTCACCCAATTCCCAGCGACGGATGAGTCTCAGAAAGGTCTTGTCGTTGATGTGGTAGAGAAAGGCTATTTCCTCAACGATAAGGTGTTACGATTTGCTAAAGTGGTCGTAGCCATTTAATATAATATAAAAGAAAGGAGAGTGAGACCCAAGGAGAATCCAGCCAAGGCATTCACATCCAATAGTGTGTGTCGAGAAGGGTAATCCTGCAAGTCTTAACAAGGATAATTATGGCAAAGAGAGATTATTATGAAGTGCTTGGTGTAGGCAAAAATGCCACACCCGAAGAATTGAAGAAGGCTTACCGAAAATTGGCTCTTCAGTACCATCCCGACCGTAACCCCGGCGACAAAGAGGCTGAGGAGAAATTCAAGGAGGCTGCTGAAGCCTATGATGTGCTTAGCAATCCCGACAAGAAAGCCCGTTACGACCAATTCGGACCCGCCGCTTTCGATGGGTCGGCCGGTGGCGGCATGAATATGAATGATATCTTCTCGCAATTCGGCGATCTTTTCAGCGACTTCTTTGGTGGAGGAAATTTCGGCGGCGGATTCAGTGGGTTCGGTGGCTTTGGCGGACAGCAAGGCCGTAGGCGGGCTGCAACACGCGGCACCAATCTCCGCATCAAAGTCAAACTTACCCTTGAGGAGATTGAGAAGGGTTGTGAAAAGAAAATCAAAGTGGCTAAATATGTGCCTTGCAAGACCTGTGGTGGTTCGGGTGCCCGAAACAACAATTACGAAACCTGTTCCCATTGCCATGGCACTGGTGTGGTCACCGAAGTGCGTAGGACCATTCTTGGCCAGATGCAGACACAGAGCGTCTGCCCCCATTGTGGAGGCGAGGGACGCATCATCAAAGACAAATGTCACGACTGTAATGGCGAGGGCATAGTCCGTTCTGAGGAAGTAATCACCATCAACATCCCCGCAGGTGTTTACGACGGCATGCAGTTATCCATGACAGGCAAAGGCAATGCAGCGCCACATGGTGGTGTACCGGGCGACCTTATCATCCTTGTTGAGGAAATACCCCACGACCTCTTTGAACGGCAGGAAACCAATCTCTACTATAACGCATTCATCACCTTTGCGCAAGCCGCCATGGGTGCATCAATCGAGATCCCCACCCTTACCGGCCGAGTCAAAGTCAAGATAGATGCCGGCACTCCTTCTGGCAAGGTGCTTCGTCTCAAAGGCAAAGGCTTGCCTGAGGTCAACGGCTATGGCAGAGGAGACCTTCTTGTGAGCCTCAACGTGTGGGTTCCCAAAAACCTTTCGCGTGAAGAGAAAGAAACTCTTACCCGTCTTGACAAGTCGCCCAATTTCCAGCCCAGCCCTTCAAAGTCTGAGCGTGGATTTTTCGACAAAATGAAAGACCTCTTCAACTGATTCCTTTCCGTGCATTCCATTTCCCCTGACCCAGGGAAAAAGGAATGCTTTTTTTATAATCATTGATAAACCTCTTTGTTCATAGTCCCCATGCCGCGCATGAATGAATCATTTCTCCAATATGTTTGGCAGCACAAGCTGTTGGAGGGTGATTTGCGCACTGCCGAAGGATTGTCCGTACGTATCGAAAGCCCGGGACAACTCAACATCGATGCGGGTCCGGACTTTTTCAATGCTCGTGTGTGGATAGGCGAAACCCTCTGGGTGGGTAATGTCGAAGTCCATGTTTATGCTTCCGATTGGAACCGCCATCATCATAGTCTCAACCGTGCCTATGACAATGTGGTTCTCCATGTCGTCCACATCAACGATGCACCTGTCGTGCTGCAAAACGGCCATCGCCTCCCCACAATAGCCCTTGCCGACCACATTCCCCAAGCCCTTTGGGATAATTACGAGGCTCTTGTTTCACCGCCTGAGCCGATTCCTGTACCCTGTGCAGGACGGCTTTCTGAGGTCTCGCCACACTACATCGCTGCTACCCTTGAGCGTCTGTTGCTCGAACGTCTTGAATCCAAATGTGCCCAAGTGCGCCGCCTTCTCGAACAAAGTCATGGCAACTGGGAGCAATGCTGTTACCTTACCCTGGCACATTACTTTGGTGGCAAGGCCAACGCCGTCCCCTTTGAACTGTTGGCACAGTCCACTCCGCAGACGCTTCTGGCTCGTTGGCGCGACCAGCCTCTTCGCATCGAAGCTCTCCTTATGGGGCAGGCAGGTCTTCTCGAAGGCTATTTCGACGACGGCTTCCCCCGTCAGCTGCAGTCCGACTACGAGGCTTTGCGTTCGGCCGCTGGCCTCAGTCCCATGTCTTCCCATCTGTGGAGTTTTGCCCGTTTACGCCCTAATGGTTTCCCTACCATCCGCATCAGCCAGTTTGCCCAGCTCGTCTGTCGTTCACACAGCCTTTTCAGCCGTCTGCTCGACATGGACAACACCGACAATGTCAAGAACCTTTTGTCATGCTCAGCCTCCCCCTATTGGGATAACCATTTCCGTTTTGATATCCCTTCGCCTGGCAAGCCCAAAGGAATGGGCGACAATTTTACCGACCTTCTCGTCATCAATGCGTGGGTCCCTTTGCTTTTCGAATACGGCAACCAGCATGCCCAGCAACATTATAAAGACCTTGCGGTCGACCTTCTCCAGCAGCTTCACCCCGAGCGCAACCGCATCCTTCGCTTGTGGCACCAGGCAGGCATCAACCCTGTCAATGCGGCCCAGAGTCAGGCTTTGCTCCAGCTTCACCAAAACTATTGTCTCAGTCATAATTGTCTAAACTGCCAAATCGGCTATAAAATCATCACACATTGAAACCAACCGAAATAACCCTCGTTCTCAAAGGCGCTGCAGCACATGTCGTCAACCCCGATAGCGACATCGTCCATCTGCTTACCGACAGCCGTCGTTCCGTCAACCTGTCCCGTAGTCTCTTTTTCGCCATCCCCACCAAACGTAACACCGGTTGCCGTTATGTCAGGGATTTATATGAGCGCGGAGTGCGTAATTTCGTCGTTCCTGCCGACTCAACAGACCTCTTTCAAGAGCAGTTCAGTACCTGTATCGATGCTAATTTCTGGTATGTAAAGAATGTTATATCGGCCCTTCAACAGCTTGCCGCCCACCGTCGCAACCTCTTCTCCATACCTGTTGTGGGCATTACGGGTTCTAATGGCAAAACCATTGTCAAAGACTGGATTCTCCAGTTACTTGGCGACGATTGCAAAACCGTCGCCTCACCCCGCAGCTACAACTCACAGATAGGCGTACCTCTCTCTGTCTGGCAGATGGACGTGAACGACGAACTCGCCATCTTCGAAGCCGGTATCTCCGAAGCCGGTGAAATGGAAAACCTGCGTCGTGTCATCAATCCCACCATTGGAATCTTTACCAATATCGGTCAAGCCCACGACGAAAACTTCCTCACCCGTCAGCAGAAAATAGCCGAAAAACTGCAGCTCTTCACCCATTGCGAAGTCCTCATCTACTCCTCCGACCATAAAGAGATTCATTCTGCCATTTCCCAGCTCGAAAGTTTCCGTACCCTTCGTCGCTACACATGGGGGCACTCCGAATCTGATATCCTCCAAATCCTTCAAGTCGAAGTCCATGAATCCGACACCTATATCTCCCTTCTCCGTTCCGGACAGCCTTTCTCTGTCACCATTCCGTTCACCGACCGTGCCTCGGTCGAGAACGCTCTCCATTGCATAGCCCTCCTTTGCTATCTGGGCTATGACTCCGACACCATAGCCCACCGTTGTCTCCGGCTCACCCCTGTGGCCATGCGGCTCGAAATGGACGAAGCTCTCAATGGCTCCCTTCTCATCAACGACTCCTACAGTCTTGACCTCGACTCACTTTCTATCGCACTCGACTATGTGCAGCACGAACGCCAGCACCATGGCAAAGCTCTTATCATGAGCGATATTCTGCAGGCCGGTCTGCCCGAACCCGACCTTTACGGACAGGTGGCCCAACTTGTTTCCACCCATGGTATCACCTGTTTTGTCGGTATCGGTGAAGCCTTGGGGCGCAATCGGAACCTTTTCACGGATCTTGATGCCTATTTCTTCGACACCACCGAGCAGTGCATACAACAATTTAACTTTAACCTCTTTGACCGTGTGACCATCCTCCTCAAAGGTGCCCGACGTTTCCATTTCGAAGACATTGCCCGCATGCTTCAGCGCAAATCGCACCAAACCATCATGGAGGTCAATCTTGACAACCTCATCTCCAACCTCAACTACTACCGTTCGCTCATCCGTCCTACGACGCGTCTCATGGCTATGGTCAAGGCCGCCAGTTATGGTGCGGGAAAGGTTGAAGTGGCCAGTGTCCTTCAATTCAACCATGTCGACTATCTCACCGTGGCCTACAGCGACGAAGGTGTCGACCTCCGTCGCAACGGCATCACCCTTCCCATCATGGTCATGAACCCCGAAGAGGAAAGCTTCGACGACATTATCCGCCACCGGCTTGAACCCGACATCTACAGTTTCCGTATACTCAACCTTTTCTCCGAGGCCGTCAGCCTTATGGGTTGCACCGAACCTTTCCCAGTCCATGTCGAACTGGACACAGGCATGCATCGTCTTGGATTCTCTGAGTCCGACCTTGACGAGTTGGCTCGCCGTTTCAACAACCCCGACTGTCCCCTCCGGGTTCAGTCAATCTTCTCCCATTTGGCTTGTGCCGACGAACCAGGGCAAGACGATTTCACCCATACCCAAATAGACCGTTTCACCCGTTGGAGCACCAACCTTCGTTCTTCGCTCCACGTCCCCGGCATCCTCTGCCATCTCCTCAACTCCTCTGGTATTGAGCGGTTCCCAGAGGCTCAGATGGACATGGTGCGCCTTGGTATTGGCCTTTATGGCATCTCGCCACTGCCTTCTGTCCAGTGCCATCTCAAGCCTGTCAGCACCCTTAAAACCAAAATCTCCCAGATTAAAGAAATTCCTCTCGGCGATAGTGTGGGCTACAACCGTCGCTGGATAGCCTCCCGGCCTTCGCGTATAGCCATCATTGCCATAGGCTATGCTGACGGTCTCAACCGCCATCTTGGCTACGGCAACGGCCGTGTCCTTATCGGAGGCCAGCAGGTACCCATAATTGGCTCGGTATGCATGGACATGTGTTTCCTTGATGTCACAGATGTCTCTTGCCGTGAAGGCGATGAAGTGATACTCTTCGGGCCGGCCGACCTCCTTCAGCAGCAGGCCGCCAGCGCAGGCACTATCCCCTACGAACTTCTCACCTCTGTCTCCCCGCGTGTCAAACGCACATACTATCAAGAATAAACGATATATGAAAGCCAAATACTAAGAGCAATTCAAAGCGTACTTTTCAGTACATCCGATTGCCCTTTATCTGCTTTTCCCCCACATGTTCTTCGGTCAAAAACCATAGAACAACCGAAGAACAGCTGTTATTGAACCGTTGGATAATCGTTCCAAAAACGATGAACCCCAATCGGTCCTTAGGCATTATCCAGCTATTGTTCCCTCCCCAACCTGCGCCCATGTCCCTTTCGCGCCGCCCTTGGCTCGCTCGGTCATCCACCCTTCGACCTCAGTTCTTCCTCAGTTCTCCTTTTGAAATGGGAGAACGATGGGAGAACGATGGGAGAACTGAGGACTAACGAGCGAACCAAGGACAGTGCGAAACGCCAGAATGGGGAAAGCAAATATAGCCCAATGGCATTACCTTAGGCAAGTCAATGGGTTACAAACCGCATCTTGTAATGGCAAAGACAAAAACCGTATTCTTACTCCAATATGAACACGAATTATCAGAAAATTATTAATGGAATCATTAACGGTATGTCCGTGATAATACGTGCCATACATGATTATTTCAGATGAGCCTGTGTATAATACAGAAAAAATGTGTATATTTGCAAAGTCAATTCCCGTGCACCCCGCGGCTTGACAGAAGAACAAAGTGTATAACAAAAAACAAACCAACAACAAAAAGAACAAAAATCTAAAGTAAAGAATAACATATAGACATAAATCGTTTTTGCTTTTCTTTGTAGAGTCGAAATCGCCAAATTTCTACAACTTAGTACACAAGAAAGGGAAAACGTTCACGGAATCCGTGAACTTTTCTTGTTTGTACTAAGGGTTTTGGCGAACCTCGACACTAAACAGAAAGTTTCGCGGATTTTTTTGTGCATTATCAATAACAATTCAAACAATAACAACCTCAAACAGCGACGAGCCGATGCTTAATAACAGGCGCCCAACATTATGAAGAAAGCTTTATTCCTTTGCCTCACCCTCATGTCCGCCACCTTCGGCTTCGCCCAAAACTTTGGAACAACCCAATTCGCCACACTTTCCCGAAACGACTCTATTATTGGGACTTTTTATGGAAGTGGCGCATTGGGAGCTGCCTATAATGCTGCCATCGACAGCGACATTGTTACACTATCTGCTGGTCATTTTAACTCATCTGTTTTTGACCCATGGAATAATATACAAAAAACCATTACTATTCGTGGAACAGGATATGACACGGCATCCACAGTGGAGGTTCTCCCCACCTATTTGGACAACGCATTTGGAATTCATCGCCCAATCTTACTGGAAGGGGTGTATTGCACATCAGATGTTCGGATACTTTCTTCCAATATCAGATTCAACAAATGCAGATTCAGTCAAATATACGGGGACTATGGAACTCAAATCCAATGTGTTTTCACCAACTGCCTCATTTCAAGCTGGAACGGACAAAGCACAACACAGACCGTATTCGCTAATTGCGTAATTTTGAATTCCTACAATAACAGTTATGATATCTACAACAATTGTATCATTGGTATCTCTCCAGAATTGACCGATTACAAAGAAATTCACAACAGCATCACCTTCAGTAATGACACTACAGGCATCGGTAATGCCACCAATGTATACAATACCGTTGGCATCAGGGCACAAGACTCTGCACAGTTCTATACCAACCGTGCGGGAAGAAACAATCAAACATTCCATAGTTTCAGTTCTATCTTCAAAACATTCAACGGCACCTATACCGAAGGTGAGACATTTGAACTGCAAGACAATATTGCCAATACCCTCTTAGGGTCTGATTCCACCCAGATTGGCATTTATGGTGGAGCATTGCCTTTCAACAACCGTGTTACAGACCCGAGAATTATTGGACATTCTGTAGACCTCCACTCTAACGCTAATGGACAAATAAATGTCTATATCAATCTAAGGAATAGCAATGATTAGACGTTTCACGTCTTTAGATTTCGTATAACACCAAATCTATTATGCTATGAAACGACGTTCATTAATCATATTAGGGTGCCTGCTGTACTTCTTGCTATCCGGACGGTCGTATGACTTATACGCCCAGTCTTCCGATACAACGGTCGGTGCGCTGCACTACCACTGCTGGTTCGACGAAGACCACAGCAACATGCAGTCAGGCTCTATTGGCAACGGCATCATCACGTTTGATGTGTCTAACCTTAGCGAGGGCATGCATTCCGTCAATGTGCAGCTTGGAGAAGGCATGCATGCTCAACTATGGCGACAGACATTCTACAGGATTCCGTCGAGTAGCATCCCTGTGCAAGTCACCACATACCATTGTTGGTTCGACGAAGACCACAGCAACATGCAGTCAGGCTCTATTGGCAACGGCGTCATCACATTTGATGTGTCTAACCTTAGCGAAGGCATGCATTCGGTCAATGTGCAGCTTGGAGAAGGCATGCATGCTCAACTATGGCGACAGACATTCTACAGGATTCCGTCGAGTAGCATCCCTGCGCAAGTCACCACATACCATTGTTGGTTCGACGAAGACCACAGCAACATGCAGTCAGGCTCTATTGGCAACGGCATCATCACATTTGATGTCTCTAACCTTAGCGAGGGCATGCATTCGGTCAATGTGCAGCTTGGAGAAGGTGCACATGCTCAACTATGGCGACAGACTTTCTACAAGCCTGTCCTACCATCTGAAACCGACACCACCCCGATTCCCTATACCTGCTGGTTCGACGAAGACTACACCACTCGGCAAACAGGTATCCTCACTGACGGAATCATCACGCTGAACACCTCGCAGCTTGACAGCAACCTACATACACTATACATGCAGTTAGGCAATGGCAGTAATGCACTATTGACCTATCACTTCTTCTGGAACCGTAATCTTCATCGTATCATTTATGAAGATAATATACCCCATGTCACCATCACCATTTCATCAACAAGCGACACGATTCTCGAAGGGCACTACGTTTTTGACAGTGCCACCATCACTATCAACGCCATTCCGGACAGCCATTACGCCATCGAATACGTAACTGTAAATGGTGATACCGTAACACTTCCCTACACCATGGTTGTGACTCACGACGTAAATATTTTCATCCCATTTGCCCAACCAATAGGCCATCAAATACTCTATGATGAAAACATTCCCAACGGAACCATTTCTATTACTTCGAATAGTGACACAATTATAGATGGGCACTTTGTCTTTGACAACGCCACCATCACCATCAATGCTGTACCCGACTCGCAATACGTTCTACAATACTTGATTATTAATGGCGACACAGTGACTAATCCATACACACTTACCGTCACAAGCGACGTGGAAATCACTGCCACTTTTGCACGTTTGCTACCTGACTTACATGTTACGCAGATAACCAATTCCACACCTATAGCCAACAACACTATGCAGATTACTTGGACTGTACGCAACGATGGCATCGGTCCCACCCCTGTGGGCGCTACGTGGAACGACTATATATGGATTGTGCAAAATATTGACTTGCGGTATTTTGACCCTGACGACCAGCATGGATTCCTCGCCACAGTTCAGAATATGCAGGCATTGGATACAGGAGAAAGCTACACCAACACCGCTACTGTCACTATTCCATACGATATGATAGGCACCTATTACATTTTCGTATTAAGCGACCAGGGAGATGCCGTAAATATTGACTTTTCCGAAACGGACAGCATCCCCCCCATCCCCTACACTCCAAGCGTGACAGGTGTTCCCTATCATTATGCCACTGCTGGAGTCCATGCACAAGTAGAGGGTGTTATTGACGAAATCGAAGATCACGACAACTTCTTCTACAAGCAAATCTATATCTCTACCCCTCCTGCCGCAGACTTGATTGTCACCAACGTAACCTCTCCCACCAACTTCTTCTCCGGCACCACCGTCAATGTCACCGCCACCATCGCTAACAGCGGCAACCATGCCACCACATCGTATGGATGGAACGACCGCTGCTATATTTCCCATTCCGACCACTACGACAGCACTGCCCTATTACTTCAATCAGAATATCACGATGCCTTAACCAACACGGCTTTGCAGATAGGTGGTACTTATCAAACTACCATCGCTTGTACCATCCCGCATTCATGGCAGGGCAACTCCTGGTTCTATGTCTTCACCGACGCTAACAACAGCGAGCTTGAATATGCAGGTGAAAGCAATAACATAGGACGCTCTGCCATGGTCAATGTCATCCTGACACCTCCTGCCGACCTTACTGTGAGCAATATTAGCGCCCCACTCTATATCAACAATATTGATTCTTTTACTGTCAACTATCAAGTTCTCAATGCTGGATTAGGTGCACCCAGCAGCAATGAATGGTTCGACCATATCTATCTCTCCACATCCCCCACTCTGCCCGAATTGGAGTTCAATTCCAATGGAGCAGACCCCAACACCAATACTTCCTATAATAATATCTCCGACTCTACCGACTGGTGCTACATGATAGGTAATAACCGACACTGGGGCGAAGAATTATCACCCGGACAATCATACAATGTAGAACAGAAATATATGCTGCCCTCGTTTATCACCCAGTCACGTCAGTTGTATGTAATCGTGGTTGCCGATGGAAGCAACAGTGTGTTCGAATACAACCGCGAGGACAACAACAGCGACAGCAGCACGGCCATTAACGCCAACATCTATTACCCCGACTTTGTACCCTACGACATCCTGCTCCCCGACACCATCGTTACGGGCCACACCACCAATCTCGACTTCACCCTGCGCAACGAAGGAAATAAGAGTTTCTTAGGCAACCTAAACTATCGGGTACTCCTCTCCCCCGACTCCGTCTATCACCGAGATTCCTGCTCCCTGCTGACTTCTGTATACCAATACACCTCATCCACAAGAGCCATACCCAGAAACATAAGTCTGCCCGTGGAGTTTCCCAGTACGCTTACAGACAGCGACTATTACATCTATCTTTTCGTCAACCCCGATAGCACAGTCCCCGAAACGAGCATTCACAACAACGGTCTGCGCAGTGGTCCCTATTATATCTGCCAGCGTCCCCTTCCCGACCTTGTGTTGTGCAACTTAACGATACCCGACACCGTGCAGGCAGGACAGCCCGCCACCATCTCTTTTGATATTGCCAACAACGGAGAAATCTTGGACGGCAGAGCTGCCTCGCTCTATGAAATTCCTTGCCTCACAACACTGATTTCCGACACAATTTGGAGTCCTGTCCAAATACAGATAACACCCTATGGAACAAATGGACTGACATTAGCAGTAGGCGACACACAACACTATGTTCAATCAGTAATCATACCGCCCATGGTTCAGGGCAATATCACCTTCTCGCTACAGATTGATGCCAACAACAATATCCAAGAACTAAGCGAATCTAACAACACTGTATCTCTCGTGCGATATGTCCAGCCTACCGATTTCGACTTGGCTGTACAGAGCATTTCGGCTCCTGCTACCTACACCACAGGCGACACGCTCACCCTGTCTTGGACTACCGCCATACGGCATGGTACCAATTATTACCAGAAGGCTTTGCTTAACGCAACCGACGCTACTGGATACCATGGAATCATGCCCTGGATTCGTCCCACCCACGGCAATCTGTGGTGCAGTGCCATGTACCTGTCGGCAGACAGTATCTATTCCCCAAACGACATTCTTCTTTACCAGACTTTCACACGGTCTGTTCCCTTGGACAGCACCGAAACCGCCACTTTCACTACCGTGATGCCGCACAGACTCTCTGACAACATCTACCTTATCGCCCGTGCCGATATCTACGATTCTTGCATTGAGCGTACCCACGCTAACAACACCTTGGCACGCCCGATTGTCGTAGCCCTTGCTCCACAGCCCAACCTGCAAGTGACTGCCCTGACCATTGACGACACCGTTACCCAGAAACAAGGTTGCCTCATACACTACACCATCCAGAACACCGGCGAGGGCGATATTGTCAATGCGTATGTGTCTCATGCTTTCTTCTGTGGCGACAATCAACTTAAGACCGTATCGCAATTCCTCTCTCTGCCCGCTGGTGAAAGCTACTCCGATTCGGTCGAAATCGTCATCCCCAACAATCTGCTGGGGAACTATGCCTTCATGATGGCTGCGGACTATTATGACAACCTCTATGAGAGCGGTCGTGAAGACGACAACAGTATGGTGCAATTCATTGTGGTAATACCTGCACCCCCCTGCGACCTGACCGTCACCAACATCACCGCCGACGCATCGGTCATCGTAGGCAATCCCATCAACATCAGCTGGGTGGTACAGAACATCGGAGAAAATGCCATCAAGGGCTATATCAAAGATAATATCTATCTCTCTACCGACACTATTCTCGACAACGACGATGTGCTGATAGGCGTACAGAACTATTACGACTCGCTCCAAGCCCATGGCAGCAAACAGCATTCCGGCATCTACGATGTGCAGAACGGCTTCACCGAAGGCAACTACTATGTCATCGTCCAGACCAATGTCATGCGGGCATTCAACGAAGTCACGTTCAGCAATAATGCCAGTACTGCCACCACAGCCGTTTCCATCTCACTGCCTTTCCTCGTCATAGGACAGGAAGAACAGTTCAACCTCACTTCAGGCAACAAGGCATACTATAAACTGGTTGTTGGACCCGAATTAGAAGGCAAGACGCTGTCCATTTCGCTGAGGTCACAGATTCTTTCATCAGAAAACAGTTACGCCAACACCTATCATGATGGGCGATTCTTAATTTTGGATCCTCTCAAGACTTTCCACCTGCCTGAATATGAATATATTTATATTGGATTAAAGCGTGTTTTTGTAGGGTTCTATGGTTATAATATTATTAATGGTTATCTTAGAAAAGTCCATGAACCACGAAATATTCCTGTATATATACTAGTCAACCATAAGTTATACTCCACTCTAATTTCCCAAGGGTGCTACAATGCAGTCTTCGGTGGTCAGCAGTCTGGGACTATCTTGAACGACAATCAGTCGTGCCTGAATGGCCTCTATATCACCCGCAACGGCATGCCCTCTTCCACTGGATACGAATACGGCACCAACCGTCCTGACGATACCGCCCAGTTCATCACCATCCCTTCTCTGCGACAAGGAACATACTATTTCATGACCTCTGCACAGTCTTCTGGCGGTGTCCTGCGCGGATTCCGTCCTCCAGCCAATATCCCCGACAACGATTATTATTATCTCCTGCCCCGTACCGAGAACACCACCCAGTCCATGCGGCTACTGGCGGATATAGTTGACTTTGAGATTATCGATGTCAATACCGCCATGGGGTCCAACACAGGCAGTGTCACTACCAAGGTGACAGGTGCCAGATTCGACACGGTGATGGACTTCCGTCTCACCAGTGTCAATGGCACCTATCCTGCCTCCAAAGTCCGATATGTCAATCCGTCTGAAGCATACGTCACATTCAATCTTACTGATGCCCCCGAAGGAATCTACAACATGGAGGCCGAATTGCCTGGAGGCACCGTCACCACCAAAGAGGATGCCTTTGTCATTGGTGAATACCTGCCTTCGCGGCTGGCAGTTAATATCGTAGCACCCGCCAGAGTGCGTGTTGGACAAGTGACAGGCATTAATATCGAGTATAGCAACGAAGGAGCCTCCGACCTCAACATCGTCGGACTGCTTATCCGTCCTTCCCCAGGGACATATATTAGTCCAACCTCAAATCCTGACCAATGGGTGAACGGAGATATATTTGTACGATTCCCAGAAATCAGCGGTCCATTATATGGAGGTCTGATGCTTCCTTGGACTGACCAAAATCACGCTCCGAACATTCGGGACATCAAAATCCCAGAAATACAACGGCCTGACCCCACACCTCAACAAACCACGCCAGAGCCTGTTGCAATACCACTTGGTCATCCATTCCCTGTAACCCCAGGGGGTGGAGGGGTGTTTGGATTCTTTACTAAACCTGACACCCCAGGCCGTGGAACCCTTGATGCCTACCCAGTTTATAGAGTAATTAAATGATAGGAGGTACAATCATGAAACAAATACTCATCATATTAGGGTTGACAATTCTCAACTTTCAACTCTCAACTCTCAACTCCCAAAATATCATCCGCCCGAAGATATCATGTCCTAACGACATCTATGTCAATAGTTACAATGGCGTGCTCTTCTACCAGCGGGCAGACCTCAGCATCCCCAACCGCAGCATGCCTTTGGAGGCGGTATTCTACTACAACAGCTCCTATGCCGACACCAACTACGGCTATGGCCGTGGCTGGACACTCGGCTATGAGTACCGCTACACTGCCGACTCCTCCGGCGTCACCATCATGACCGGTGACGGCCGCAAGGATACCTACACTGGGAACACAGGCGGCTCGCATGTAACCTATACGGCTCCTGCGGGCGTGTTCCACACCCTCACGGCAGACAGCAACGGCTACATCCTTCGTACCAAAGAGGGGGTGCAGTACATCTTCGCCGACACCCTCTCCAAGTGCGTCACCCAAATCCGCGACCGCAACAACAACACACTCCATTTCGCCTATACCAACGGCCGTCTCGACTCCATTAGCGATGATAACGGTCGTGCCATCATCCTGACATGGACCGACAGCCTCCTGACCTCTCTCCGAGCTAACGTTGGTGACCGGACTTGGTATTATGCCTACGACACCCTTGGCAACCTCGTCAGCGTCACTAACCCCATGAACTATACCGTCCACTACGGCTACGACAAGTCCAACCGCATCAACCGCTTCACCGACGAGGCGGGCTACAGCACTCTTATCTCTTACACCGACGAAGGCCGTGTACACCGTGTCAAGACCGACCTCACCGACAAGAGCATCCGCTACGACCAAGCCTCCAACCAGACGGTGATAATAGACTACATGGGGGCTGACTCTTTATTACCAGCCGAGGTTTTCGGTCACAACCAGTTTACCACATACAGATGGGACAACCGTGGCCGTGTGATAGAGAAGACAGGCAACTGCTGTGGCTATACCTCCAAGCTCACTTACGACAACGACAACAACATTATCCGCAGCGAGGATGCCAACGGCAATGTCACCACCTACACATACGACAGTATCGGCAATATGCTCAGCATGACCGACCCGATGGGCTATACCGAGCATTTTACCTACGAACCGCTATACGGCAACCCCACTTCCTACACCGACAAGCTGGGTCATCAATACACATTCAGCTACGACGGTCAGGGCAACCCGACAGCTGTCAATGGCCCCTTGGGCAGCAGTATCCAATTAACCAATGATGCCTACGGGCAGATGACATCCAACACCGATGCACTCGGTGGCGTGACCACCTACACCTACGACCAATACGGGAATATGGTGTCATCGACTAACGCTTTAGGTAACACCTCCTCCTTTCAATACAATGCCTACGGCGAAAAAACCACTACAACATCCCCAATGGGTGCCTCCAAGCAAGTATCCTACGACAGACTGGGTCAAGCCACAGCTTATCTCAATCCCTTGGGTAATCGTACTTCTATTACCCGTGACAATCGTGGAAATATTACAGATGTTGTCAATGCCTTGCAGCAACAAATATCTGTTCATTACGACGCTCTGAACCGTCCCGATTCATTGATTGATGCACTGCATGGGACAAAGACGTTGGTCTATAATGCCCAAGGCATACCAATTCAAGCAAAGGATGCCTTGAACAACGCAATCCGTCTGAAATACAACGAACGCAACCAAGTCATCCTTGCTGTGGATGCCCTCAGCGACAGCAACCATTACGAGTATGACGCTGTCGGCAATCTCATTATGGCAACGCTGCCCAATGGCAGACAAATAGTTTACACATACGATGCCAACTCCCGCCAAGTACAGGTGGCCGACCAATACGGCATTATCCAGAAGACACTCTATGATGCCATGGGCAGGACTAAAGCCTCGATTAACGCGAATGGAGATACCATCCATATGACCTACGATGCTTTGGGCAGACTGACACAGTCCACCGACCCATTGGGTCACACAGAGCAATACAGTTATGATTTAGCAGGGAATATGCTCGCTCATACCGATGCCAACGGAAACACGACTTATTACACTTACAATACCATAGGTCAACTTATCTCCGAAAGAGATGCCCTCAACAACGTCACCACTTACACCTACGATTCCGACGGCAACCTGACCTCCGTCACCGATGCCAACGGAAACACCACCTTTTATCAATATGATGCAATAGGGCAATTGACCATCATTACCTTCGCCAATGGCAAAACCCAGCAATTCTGGTACGATGCTGTGGGCAATGTGATTCGTCACAAAGACGAGGCTGGCAACCAAACCGTGATGACATACGATGCCAACGGCAACCTGCTTTCCCGCACCTACCCCGATGGCAGCAGCGACCAGTTCACCTACGATCTCAACGGCAATCTACTCACCGCCAACAACGCCAACGCCAACCTCACTTTCACCTACGACGCCAATGGTCAAGTGCTCTCGGAAACAATATCAACAACCTTCAACTCTCAACCTTCAACTCTCAATTATGAATATGAACAAAGAAATGGTCATATTCAGATTACCTACCCCAGTGGCAGAACAATTGAGGAGCACTACGACCTCCGTGGCCGACTATCGACAATTTTCAATTCACCCGACACCATCGCCACCTTCACCTACACCCCAACCAACCACCTCGCCTCCCGCACCTACGCCAACGGCGACCACACTACCTTCTCCAACGATGCCGCCAACAAATTGACCAACATTTCATCTCTCAATTCTCAATTCTCTATTCTCAATTTAAATTACTCCTACGACCCTGCAGGAAACATTCTTTCCCGCATAGACTCTCTCCGACCTAACCGCAGCGAGACCTACGCCTACGACGCCATCCTCCGCTTGACAGAATTCCGTCGTGGCGTGGCCAACAACTCCGGTGTTATCCCCAACCCGCTGAAGCAGGTGCAATACACCCTCGATGCCCTTGGCAACCGCCTGGGAGTACGGACGTCCTCGTCCGTCGGAAGCAACGTAGTTGTCAACTATTCTCATAATAATATGAACGCATATACCACCGTCGGTTCTGAGACAATGCAATACGATGGCAACGGCAACATGCTCAGCGATGGCAGCCACACCTACCAGTACAACTACCGCAACCGTATGATTAGTGTGGACAACGGCGGCACCGCCACCTACCAATACGATGCCCTCGACCGTCGCATCAGCAAGTCCACTGCCACCGACACCATCCAATATTACTACCGTGGCGTGCAAGCCATTGAGGAACGTACCGCCACGGACACTACTACCTACATCTACGGCACCGCCATCGACGACATCCTCTCCATGCGCCGAAACAACCAAGACTACTATTACCACAAAAACCACCTCGGCAGCGTCATGGCCATCACCGACAGCACAGGTACCATTGTCGAGACTTACGACTACGCCCCTTACGGCACCCCCATCATCTACAACGTCGCAGGCACAGAGATTGCCACCTCCACTATTGGCAACACCATTCTTTTCACAGGACGGGAATACGACTATGAGACTGGCCTCTACTACTTCCGCGCAAGAACAATAAATCATGCATTTGGTCGTTTTATGCAACATGACCCTATGATTTACATTGATGGTTTTAACCAGTATGAATATGTTGAGGGCAATCCTTTAATCTATTCTGATTTACTCGGACTAAAAAAGGAAAAAGTTGACTGTTCAAAAAAAACAAAAAAAGGGTTCTGTGAAACATATCCAATGATTTGCGACATTATAAAGAATGTCACGGGTGGTCTATCATTGCCAGGTGCAAATGAGGCAATGACAGTATCGGAATTTTTTGGAAAAAACTTCCAGGATTTGATGAATGGATTTGATAGTTTGAAAAAATGGTTTGATGGGGCAAAAAGATCCAGGGACGATAACGATCCTCTGTCAAATTCTGGCGGGAAAGATATGTGTTATTATGCCGGAGATTGTACAAACTCTACAAATTCCTCCGTCACTAATGGTTCTTCTAAACCCAATAATACCTATAAACCCA
The DNA here is from genome assembly GCA_002309955.1 of Bacteroidales bacterium UBA1208. Classification (GTDB taxonomy): domain Bacteria; phylum Bacteroidota; class Bacteroidia; order Bacteroidales; family P3; genus Colimorpha. Next base: position 2,491 of record DBXQ01000070.1, on the reverse strand, counting down.
GCAATTCTTCAAAAAACACCCCCTCCTCTAGATACAATAATCCAGGAAAAGGGACTCATATCACTATACCTGGTGAAGGGAATTATATCATCGCTCATTGATGAAATTAATAATCAACAATCACTAAGTAACCAATAATAATATATCATAAAATGAGATTAGTAAAAATAATTACACTAATACTAGCACTTTTTATTCAACCAGCCTTGTATGCACAAAGTCCTTGTGGTAGTGGAAATGATGGTTCTAATGGAGATACTGGAGAAGAAAGCGTGGGAGATGGTGCAGCTGCCCATTCCGAGCATGATAACACTACATCCAAAGACCCCAATGAAATTGTGGGTATTGACGGCTGGATGTTTATTGCCAATGGAGATACCGTGCGGTGGGTTTCTGCCACGCAGCGGTTGCCGTACACCGTCTATTTCGAGAATGACCCCGAACAGGCGTCGGCCTCCGCGCAGATGGTGACGATACGGCTCTCGTTAGACCCACTGATGAATCCTGCCGACTTCGGCATTGGCACCTTCGGGTTCGGCAACCGTGTCTTCCCCGTGGAAGGGTATCCGTTGCAATACCAGACACGCCTCGACCTTGTAGATGAGATGAATCTCTATGTTGATGTGGTGGCGGGTATCGACATCACTACCAACGAGGCGTTCTGGATTTTTTCCAGCATCGACCCCGCAACAGGTGTCGCCCCCATAGAGGTCGACCGAGGATTCCTCGCCGTCAACGACTCGACACACGCGGGCGAGGGCTACGTGTCGTTCTCCATCAAGCCCAAGACCGTCCTCTGCCACACAGGCGACACCATTGCTGCACAGGCCTCCATCGTCTTCGACATCAACGAGCCTATTGAGACCAACCTCTGGGTCAATACTGTCGACGCGGTGGCTCCAACAAGTTATTGCAGAGTCCTCGAAGAACCCACCACTAACCCTTCCCCGGAGGGAACGAGTGATAGCGTACGGGTTGTATTCTCCGGAACGGACGACACTACAGGCATCGCCGCCTACCGCCTCTACTACACCACCAACGGCAGTGCCTACCGCTTTGCAGGACGTTACCTCCCTGGCGACACCGCCATCATAGAGAAGCAACCCAACGTACAGTACACCTTCTTCTCCATCGCCGAAGACAACGTGGGCAACGTCGAGCCGATGAAGAACGGTCCCGACACCCTCTTCGGCAGCCTACATGTCAGCCTGCTTGCCTCGGTCACTCCTGCAGGTGCCGCTACCATTGAGGGAACAGGCACTTTCGCAGTAGGCGACACTGCCCATCTAATCCTGCATCCCACTGAAGGCTACACCCTATCCCGCTGGTCAGAGTCTGGTATCCCGCAAGGCACTGACACTCTCCTCACTCTTGTTGCCGACAAGAACCACACACTTGTCGCTGAAATGGCACTGAAACAGTATCCGCTAACCGTCGAGGCAGCCCCCGGCACCACTATCGAGACCTCCACTCCCACTGGAGGGATGCTGAACCATTTCGACACCCTCAGCATCCACCTCTCCTCCTCCCCTTGCTACAGCAACGTGGCTTTCTCCCTCAACGGAGAACCACTCACAAACGACACCACCATTATAGTGCATGACTCAATACGTCTCTCCTCCTTCGCCACCGCCCACACCGACACCGGCTATGTCTATGACACTGTCTGTCCCAACACCGCCTACACCGCCAACGGCTTCAACATTCTCAGCAGTTCCACCCAGACATCAGGCAATTTCAACTTTCAACTATCAACTCTCAACTCTCAGAATTGCGACAGTATAGCCGTTCTGAATCTCACCGTCAAACCCTCCCACACGCTGACCTTCCTGCCCAACGGCGGAACAGGAGCCATGCCCACTCAGCGCGTCTGTTCTGGCGAAGACGTGGTGATAAACAGCTCCACCTTCACTCGCGAAGGCTATTACTTCGCTGGATGGGCAACTCATTCCACCGACACCACACCTTTGTTTGTCGATGGCGACATAGCCAACTTCAGCAGCGACCAGACCCTCTATGCAGTATGGAGCAACAGCTGTGTGAATCGTATCACAAGCCGAATCGTGACAGCTTGCGACAGTTTCTACTGGCACGGACAAATGTTGACCGCCAGCGGCACCTATAACGACAGCACCACAGGAGCAGTGTTAGGCGGCTGCGACAGCATTTACAGCCTCCACCTCACCGTGAAGCAATCAACTCAACACATACAGCAGCTAACCACCTGCCGTCCCTATACATGGATTGACGGCCAGACCTACGCCACCGACACCATTCGCCAACTCTCCATGACCAACGCCGTAGGCTGCGACAGCCTTGTCACCTTACAACTCGTCATCACCGACGGAATATACACTACCGAGACTGTCACCGCCTGCGATAGCTACACATGGCACGGAACCACCTACACTGCCACTACACTCAGTCCTCAATTCTCCACTCTCAATTCAGTAGGTTGCGATAGTACCGTCACCCTGCACCTGACCATCAA
>DBXQ01000130.1:235-7458 GCA_002309955.1 Bacteroidales bacterium UBA1208 | reverse complement strand
CCTATCCATTTAGCGGATGAACCTTAAATTTACTATTAATTTGTTGTATTGTTTTAATTGATAAAAATTTACGTTATTTTATATACTTTTCAAACAATTAAAAAATAATTTGCAAATGTACGTATTGTTTTTGAATGTTCCAATTTTTTAACTTTTGGCACTGATAAAAATTGCAAATTGTCTCTATGATTGTTTGATTTGTATATGTTAGAATGCTGTTATAAGAGGTTTTTCGGCTTTCCCGTCAGCCCCAAGAACTGTCGAATAGCCATAGTAATACTGCCCCCAAAAGAAGGTTTTTCTTTAACATAGGCATGGGATCTTGCATTTCAAACTTTAAGAGATCCCAATGGCCCGAATGGATGTTTATACCTGTCTTCTTGTAGGTTACCAGCTGTTTTTGTATGGTTTATTCCAAATCGGTCGTTAGAATTCCATCCCTAATTTTAATATTTTGTAAATAAGGCAATACCAGCTTTTTCTAATGACGGTCATTAGAGAGGGACGAAATAACATGTTTTTTCGATAAAAAAAGGATTGCTATTCTCCGGATGAACGATTTGGGTTAATGGGATGGTGTGTGTGAGGACAGAAAAGGATGATATGGGATTCTGTGGGATTAATGAGGAAACTCGTATGTGTTACGGATAAGAAGATGTTTTATTAGAAGCAACATTGTTTATCTTTGCAGACGGAACAATGGTCAGGAGTAGGGCGTTGGGAAGTTCTGTTTCAGAGAGTTGTTTGACATATTGGGTTTTTAGATAAGATTTTGTAGTGGAATCTCCTACGTAGCTATCGTTTACGGGCTATTGGGATCGTCATTCCAATCAATACTTGTTTTCTAACGACCGATTCAGGTTTATGGCTTGTCCTACATTTGCTCCGTTTTCCTCCATTCTTCCTTCCTTTTATTATCATTTATATATACTTCGGTGGAGGAAGAACGAAAGGAGAACTGAGGTAAAACGAGCAAAGAAAGACTGGATGGAAAATATCGCGGAGGAGATTAAGGATGGTCAGGTGATTTGAAAAAAAAGATGTCCCGAAACTTTCGGGACATCTTTGAATATTGATAAATGGTGTGGGATGACTGTTTAGAAGGTTCTTCCAGGGTAGACCCGGAGGGCTTCTTCAAGGCATTTGATGGCAGCCTTGAGGTCTTCGATGCAGAGGCAGTAGGTGATGCGAGCTTGATGACGGCCGCGTTCGGGGTCGACGTAGAAGCCAGTGGCAGGAGCCAGCATGACGGTGGCACCGTTGTAGGAGAAGTCTGTAAGGAGCCACTGACAGAATTTGTCGCTGTCGTCGATGGGTAGGTCGATGACGGTGTAGAATGCGCCTTTGGGCATGGGGCAGAAGCATCCGGGAATCTTGTTGACGCCTTCAACGATCACGTTGCGGCGTGCCACATATTCTGCCTGTACTGCATCGAAATAATCCTGCGGGGTGTTGACGGCGGCTTCGGCGAAGATCTGACCAAAGCTTGGGGGTGACAGACGTGCCTGTGCCAGTCGCATAGTTATGGCATAGACTTCACTGTTGCGGGTAACCATGCAGCCTACACGGGCACCGCAGGCACTGTAGCGCTTCGAAACGGAGTCGAACAGGATGGTGTTGCGTTCAAGCCCCTCAAGCTGCATGACGCTGAAGTGCTGGTTGCCGTCGTAGCAGAATTCACGATACACTTCGTCGGCGAAAAGGTAGAGGTCGTACTTTTTCACCAATCCGGCTACTTTCAGCAGTTCCTCGTGTGTGTAGAGGTAACCGGTCGGGTTATTGGGGTTGCATATCATAATGGCGCGTGTGCGCGGTGTGATGGCCTTTTCGAAATCTTCGATGGGAGGTAGAGCGAAGCCTGTTTTGATGTCACTGGGGATGGTGACAATCTTGGCATCGCAGAGTTTGGCAAAGGTGTTGTAGTTGGTGTAGTAAGGTTCGGGGATAATAATCTCGTCGCCGGGGTTGAGGCATACGGTAAAGGCCATTTGCAGAGCTTCGCTTCCGCCAGTGGTAACGATGATTTGGTTGGGTGTCACGTCGATACCGTGGCGGTGGTAGTAGTTGCACAGTGCACGACGATAGCTGGGAATACCGGCAGAATGGCTGTATTCCAACACTTTGATTTTGGTGTCAGCCAAAGCTTTCAAAGCCCCTTGTGGAGTTTCGATGTCGGGCTGGCCGATGTTAAGGTGGTATACATGTATGCCGCGTTCCTTGGCAGCGTCGGCAAAGGGTACCAGTTTGCGGATTGCTGATTGCGGCAGTTCAAGTCCTTTTTTTGAGATGGAGGGCATGGCTTTTGATATTTAGTGTTTAAAAAAGATTGGCACCAGTTTTGGACTGATGCCAACACATATGATTTGTTTAATTTTTGTCGGGTTGTACAACGTTGCCTTTGATTTTGACTACGACGCGTGCTTCGTTGACGGCGTTGGATGTGATGGTGACAGTTTTGGTGAATCCGCCAGTATTGTTGGTGTTGTAGCGAACGCCGATTTCACCGGTCTTGCCAGGCATGACGGGCTTCTGGGTCCATTTGGGCGTGGTGCAACCGCAACTGGCACGGACACTGCTGAGGATAAGGGGTTCGTCGCCAGTGTTGGTGAAGGTGAAGACACAGTTGCCGTCACCGCCTTTTTGGATGGTACCGTAGTTGTGCTCGCGTTCAGCGAAGACGATTTTGGGGCCGTGTTGGGGTTCGTTGGTTTCTTTCTTTTGTTCCTGTGCATTTACTGCGCCTATCGACATGATGGCGATAAGGCATGCTAAAAACAATTTTTTCATGTTATTGAGTTTTTTTGTTTGTTTTGCTATTTAGTATGTTTTGTTCAGGCTTTATTGCCAAAGGTATTACATTAATTTTTTAAGAATTGCGATAGAGATAACTGAGTTGTGTTTTTTTTATTGTGTAAGGTCTGTTAATAATCAATAAAAGATGTGGCTGAAGTTGGGCTATTTGTTTTCGGGTTTGTCAAGTTTGGCGAAGACGCTGTTTTGGCTGACGAATTCGGGGACAATTTCTTTCATTTTTGCCACGAGCTGCATGTCGTCGAATGTGGGCATGATTTGGCGTAGTTGTTCGTATAAGGTGTCGATATCGGTTGAAGCGTATTTGCGTACTTGTGCACGCAGGATTTTCGGATGGTAGGTGGGCAGGGTATTTTCTTTTGTGGCAAGGAGTTCTTCGTATAGTTTTTCGCCGGGACGCAGTCCGACTTCTTTGATTTCGATGTTTTTTCTGCCAGAGAGCTGAATCATTTTGCTGGCCAGATCGTAGATTTTGACAGGTGCGCCCATGTCGAACACGAAGATGTCGCCGCCCCCCCCCATGGCTCCAGCTTCAAGGACAAGGTTGCAGGCTTCGGGAATGGTCATGAAATAGCGGACAATGTCGCGGTGGGTAACGGTGAGTGGGCCACCAGCGGCAAGTTGCTTCTTGAAGAGGGGGATAACGCTTCCGTTGGAGCCGAGAACATTGCCGAAACGGGTGGTGACAAAGTGGGTTTCGGTTGACTGGCGGCTCTGGATGTAGATTTCGGCCATGCGTTTGGTGGCACCCATCACGTTGGTGGGGTTGACGGCTTTGTCGGTGGAAATCATGACGAATTTCTCGGCATGGTATTTCATGGCAAGGTCGGCGATGTTTTTGCTGCCAAAGACGTTGACAAGGATAGCCTCATAGGGGTTCTCTTCCATGAAGGGAACGTGTTTGTAGGCAGCAGCATGATAGATGACTTGGGGTTGGTATTGCTGGAACACTTGTTCCATGCGGGGTTTGTCTTTGACGTTGGCGATGACGAAGACCATGCTGTCAATGGCTTTGTTGTAGGGGGCAGTGTTGCGGAGCTCAAACTGTAGGTCGTACATGGGTGATTCGGCTTGGTCGACCATGATGATTTTGGCGGGATTGTATTGGGTAAGTTGTCGGCAGATTTCGCTTCCGATGGAGCCTGCAGCACCAGTCACCATGACCACTTTGTCGTAGACTTGACGGACAATGTTGGCGTTGTCGAGTTTTATGCTTTCGCGTTCAAGGAGGTCTTCAATTTTGATGTCCTGGATTTCGTTGAGAGAGAAAGAGTCGTTAATCCATTTGCTGATGTGGGGTACGGCTTTAACTTTCAGACCGAGATCGAGGGCTTGGTTGGTAATTTCCTGTTTGTAGGCTATTTTGATGGAGGGGATGGCAATGATGAGCGTGGTAATTTCATTTTTTTTGATGAAATCGGGGTTAAGCACATCTTTACGTTGCATGATGTGAATGCCATTGAGAGCGGCATCTTTCTTTTGTTTGGCATCGTCAATGTAGGCAATGATGCGGTAGTTGTGATTGGGGTCTTGGGTGAGGGCGTTGTAGGCTATAGTGCCGGCACTTCCAGCCCCGTAGATGGCAATGTTGACAGAGGGTCGGTGGCTTCGGAAATACTCGTTGTAGATGTTTTGAAGCAGAAGTCTCACACTTATCATGAAGACGATTTGCAAAGCAAAGGTCATGAGGATTTCACTATATGCAGGAGTGAAACGGTTGGCAACGATGGGGTGGTTGTTGTTGACAAGATTGAAGGCGATGAGGACTACTGTTGCCAGAAGGTTGGAGATAAGGACTTTGTATATGTCATACATGCCAGAGTGGCGGATGATGCTACGGTAGGTTCCAATGACTAAGTAGAAGAATGTGGCAAGAATAGAGAATGCGAATAGCTTAATGAGGAGTGAAGGCCAGTCAATAAAAGATGCCATTCGTAATCGGAAAAGATCAGTGATGGCGAAAGCTGCTATTAAAGTGAAAAGGTCAATGATGAAAATTGTCCATCTTGAGGCAGGATTGTTTCTGTAGCGACGGATGAAACTAATTGTAAATAGTTTTATCCTGTGATTTATCCTTTGACGAAGTGTTAAGTTCATGATGGTATTATTTTATTGGTTCGTTATCGTTTTTGTTTGATGTTGAGTGGTTTGACGGAGTGGGGTCGAGGGTGTGTCCAGTGTGCGGAATGTAGTTAAGTGCAGTATATTTGAATTATTTTTTACAAAATGCAAAGATACAACTTTTTTTCTAAATAATTAAAATATTTTTGCAAGGCATTGTTAAAAGGGTTGTGTGAACCATAAACGCAGATACCCTCGCATAGTGAACATCACTGTATGAGGGTATCTGCTTTTTTTAGTGTCCGGACTACGGAGGAAGCGTTTGCTGTCAGAGCAGCTGGGAACGCAAATCGTCGGCATTGGTGAAAACAATGCCTTGTATACCAATAGCTTTGGCGGCCTCGACGTTGGCAGGGTTGTCGTCGATAAAAGTGGTCTGTGTTGCATCAATGCCGAAGCGGTCGAGAGCAAGGTGGAATATAGCGGGATCGGGTTTTACCAGATGAACATCAGCAGAGACGACATAGTTGTTTATCATCTGTAGGATGGCAAACTTCTGTCGAGCCAAAGGGAATGTCTCCATCGACCAATTGGTAAGACCGAAAATGTTGTATCGCGGGTCGTCTATGAGTTGTTGAAGGAGAGAGCTCATGCCAGGCATTTCTCCGGGGAGGGTTTCTTCCCAGTGGGAGATAAACATGTCGAGGGGTTCGGCATAGTCGGGGAAGAGATGTTTCTGGCTATCGATGCAATGTCGTTGGTCTTCGCCTGCATCGATGCGATTGCGTAGCTCTTGGGTGCATACATGTCGCCAGAAATACCAGTATTGTGCCTCGTCATCATGAAAATAGGGCAAGTATACCCTTTCAGGCTCCCACCGTACAAGCACATTGCCAAAGTCGAAGATGAGATTGCGCATGATGGGCTATCTGTTAGTGTACATGTCGTCGTAATATTTCAGGTAGTCACCGCTTGTGACGTTATCCATCCAGTCTTGGTTGTCCAGATACCAGCGCACGGTGAGTTCAATGCCCTCTTCAAACTGAAGAGACGGCTCCCATCCCAGTTCGTGTTGCAGTTTGCGGCTGTCAATGGCGTAACGCATGTCGTGTCCCGCACGGTCGGTGACAAAGGTGATAAGGTCGTCGTCGGCTCCTTCGGGACGTCCCAGCAGGCGGTCAACGGTACGAATGAGCACATGGATGATATCGATATTCTTCCACTCGTTGAAACCACCGATATTGTAGGTTTCAGCCACGCGGCCGCGATGAAAGATAGTGTCGATAGCACGGGCGTGGTCTTCAACATAGAGCCAGTCGCGCACGTTCTCGCCTTTGCCATACACGGGCAAGGGTTTGCGATGGCGTATATTGTTAATAAAAAGGGGAATTAGTTTTTCGGGGAATTGGTATGGGCCATAGTTGTTGCTGCAGTTGGTCACTATTGTAGGCATGCCATAGGTGTCATGGAATGCACGCACAAAATGGTCGCTTGATGCTTTGGCTGCGCTATAGGGGCTGTGGGGCTGGTATTTCAGCTCTTCTGTGAAGAACTTGTCACCATAAGCCAAGTGGTGCTTTCCGCTGGAGGCTTTGGTGGAGAAAGGCGGCTCTATTCCGTCGGGATGTGTCAGTTCAAGGGCACCATATACCTCGTCGGTGCTGATGTGGTAGAAAAGTTTGCCATCCCACTTTTCGGGCAATGACTCCCAATAGAGTTTGGCGGCCTGCAGTAGTGACAGAGTACCCATCACGTTGGTTCGGGCAAAGGTGAAAGGGTCTTTGATGCTGCGATCCACATGGCTCTCAGCGGCAAGGTGGATGATACCGTCAACATGCTCATCTTGCATCAGTTTGTATATCCCGTCAAAGTTGCAAATGTCCATCTTGACGAACTTATAGTTGGGCTTGTCCTCCACATCTTTCAGATTGGCAAGGTTGCCTGCATAAGTCAGCTTGTCAAGATTGATGATGTTGTATTCGGGATATTTGTTCACAAACAGGCGTACTACATGGTTGCCGATAAATCCGGCACCGCCAGTGATGATGATGGTTTTCTTCATAATTATAGTTGAAAGTTTAAAATAAAACGATACTTATTGGTTTTTATTGTGCGGAATCTGTGATTTTAATACGCACAGCCCACATAGTGTCGGTAATGGACAGCCTTTGCTACGCCACCGAACATGCCGACCGTGCAGTATTGAGCCGTCAATTAGAGTTGTGCCGCACACTTACTGGCGAGTTCCGGATGCATTATCCCAAATCGGTCAATAGGGTTTATGGCAGATTAGTATTTGTTGCGAGCAGATTGGCCGTATCACTGTCGAAGGCGTAGCGGGCTACGTCGAG
>DBXQ01000130.1:0-206 GCA_002309955.1 Bacteroidales bacterium UBA1208 | reverse complement strand
TATGGCATAAACAGACCTGAAAAAGTCGATGTTGATTGAAAAGTCGGCCTAATGACCGATTTGGGATTATCCAATCGTTTGTTTCAAGCCGAGTGTATGGACAAAAGAAAGTGGGGAAGAAACATCGGTTACCCTCACTTCAGCATACACGTTGTCAGTGAAACTGCAGGTCAAAAAAAACAGGTTCATCCGCTAAATGGATAGGT
>DBXQ01000121.1 GCA_002309955.1 Bacteroidales bacterium UBA1208 | reverse complement strand
ATTTTCAGATTAATCGCGGAGACAACGGACAGAGAAGCCTCGGCCCTTATATTGGTCATCGCGGAGAAAGAGGTAGGTTGTATAGGCGAGGTCGCGGCAGAAAACGGTGTTTAAGTCATATGCGGTAGCACTCCAAAAGTAAGCGGATTCGGAAAAAGCGATGTAGTCACCATTATAAATACCCGCAGGCAAAGCACTGAAGCCAGTGGCATTGTTGGAACTCTGATCGTTGCCCACCCTACATTCGCGATTAAACTCATTCCAACCCGCAGTTGCGGCCAGTGCTTTGGCAATGCTACTGTTGTCGCCACCGCAAGCATACTCGCTTCGACTGCTCACATAATCAGCAAGTTGTGTCCATTCCGCATCGCTCGGCACATGCCAACCCATAGGGCAAATGCCCTGCACGCCTGAGGGGTTGGTTCTCGAGGACTCTGCACCATTCATCACCGCTGTCCAATTGTACAAATAACCGTAAGCGGCAACGTTGACCGAATCATTATTTGGTGCGTAACGATACGGTTCTGTGAAAGTATATGACTCACCCACAGGGATAGGGGTGCTGTCGGCATAATGCGTAGTGCGCAGGTTCTCCTTCATCCAGCACTGCGTGCCAATCATCACCGTGTTATACTCATTGCCATCAATGTCGGTGACAGTGAGTGTGCCTGAGCAAGGCGATGAGAACGGCAACACAAACGTCTGCGAGGCATTCTGCGCCTGCTTGATGTGATGACTCTCTTCCTCTGTGCCGTTGATGGTGGCAAAACCGACGTATTCCATCTGGTCGCCGAAAGTGAACGGGTTAGTAGTGGCGTGACGGATATGGGATTTAGGCGTTACAGCGGCGGCACCGATATATTCAATCCGATTGCCGTTCCCCACACCATTGCACACCATTTTGATGGACGACATTTTACCGTTTTGGCGGGCTGTAAAAACGTAGGTGCCGGTGGCAGACAAAGAAACGCGGAATTGGTGGGTGCCGATTCCCAGATACACGCAGTGCGTTTCTACGATACGCCCTAAAACATCCGCGATTTCCAGTGTTACCGCACCCGCTTCTGCCACCGTTAGATTCACATCGGTACTGCCAGAAAATGGGTTCGGGTTATTCTGGGATATTCCAAAACCACCATTGACGAAGGATTCGTCAATGCCCGCGTCGTTCTGCATCGTTAGAACAGTATCGGGCCACGTAAGGGTCTCCTGCCAGTCTTTCGTCAGGTTGGTGACAGACACACGGTTCAGCTGCACATACTGATTGGCGGCATCCCGCGCCGTAAAGGTAAGAGTGACAGTCTGTGCAAAGGCCACAACGCCCATCAGGGCTATTGTAATAAAGCATATAATCTTTTTCATAATAATTGGAAATGGGTTATAATAAACTGTTAGTGATTTTGTTAATCTGTTATCAGAAATGCAAATATAACAATAAAATAACACTGTTCAACATATTATATCTTGCCCATATTTTTACTATCTTTGTCACCGATTATGCTGAAAAATGTCAAATCCTTTATATCAACATTTCATGAAAACTTTTTTAAGATTAACGACAACCCTTTTAGTTCTCTTCATTTTCTTCAGCAGCTGCTCGAAAAAAGGACCACAAACCAACACGACCACGACCGACAGCTCCGCCGTCACCTATGAACAGAGTCTGCTCATCCACCCCGAAGAGCTGAGCATCAAATGGATAGACCGCATGCACGCACTGGGCATCAACACCATCACAATGCACCCGCGCGGCGGCCGCAACGCCTACAAAACGCTGGAAGAGATGCTGCAAATGCTCGAAACTGAGGAGTTTAGAGCTATGCTCGACCATGCCGACTCGCTAGGACTGAACATCGAATACGAATTTCACGCCGCCAGCTACCTGATGCCCCGCGACCTCTACGAGAGCCACCCCGAATACTTCAGGATGAACGCCGACGGTCAGCGCGAACCGCTGCTCAACTTCTGCGTCTCAAACGAAGAAGCCCTCGATATTGTGGCCAAACGAGCCGTGGAATTGGCCAAAAAACTCTATAAAAGCACGCACCGCTACTATTTCTGGATGGACGACGTGAAAGAGAGCACTTGCCAATGTGAAAAATGCGCCCAACTTTCCGAATCGGACATGACGCTTCTGGTGATGAACCGCATTATCAAGGAGTTGCGCAAAGAGATTCCCGACGCCCAACTGGCCTATCTGGCCTACCATGGCGCCATGCCCATCCCCACGCAGGTCACCCCCGAAGAGGGTATCTTTGTGGAGTACGCCCCCATCGACAGAGACCTGAAATGCCGACTGCGCGAGAACAATCCCGACGAAGAAAACATCAAGGCCCTTCTCGACTTCTTTGGCAAAAAGAATGCCAAAGTGCTTGAATACTGGTTTGATAACTCAATGATGTCGAACTGGACCAAACCACCCAAACAGTTTGTCCCCGACAACGACCTGATTCGTGACGACATAGATTATTACCGTCAACTCGGCTTTAGCTACATATCCTCTTTTGCCTGCTTCCTCGGAGCCGACTATGAAGAGCTTTATGGCGAACCCGATGTGAGTGCCTTCAGCATGAAATAATCTGATACTATGACACA
>DBXQ01000099.1 GCA_002309955.1 Bacteroidales bacterium UBA1208 | reverse complement strand
ATCGGGTGCAAAATTACGACTTTTTTATGATATGACAAAATATTTTTTCCGTAATGAGCCCAATTAACATTTTATATGATAGGTATCAAATGTTTACGAAATGCGTTTAACATAATGGAAACAAGCGTTTTTGTCAAAAAAATAACTCCCATGATGCTTGGAATTGTTAAAATCAGCATAAGGATTATACAAAAAGTCTGTTTTTCGTTTATTTTGTTTTAAATGTTTGGCTATCAATACGAAGCTTTATCTTATATGCTACTCTTCAAGTATCGGTAAGGTGTCAAGCAAAAGGGTGTCGGCAGAATTCGTATCCTTTTTGAAAAGGTTTTCGAACCGCCCTTTCACCCTCCCTCTGATGACTGCCATGCGGCGGCGCGACTTCAGTCGGCTCATCTTTTTGTGATACCGTCCGCATAGGGTGTTGAATTGCTCCAGCTGGTCTTCCGACATGCGGTGGTCGTATAGCCATCGGTAGCGGCGCATAAAACACCGTTGTTGTCTTTTCACATCATTCAGTGTGTCGCCATGAAAATCGGCAAAAGGAGTAGCGACCACTTCATTTACAAATATCTCGTAATCTTTGATGAAGCGATCCACCTTATTGCCTTTTTGAGCCTGTGCAACAGTCCCAAGAAAGAACAGGCACACGACGAAAGTCAGCAGTCGTTTCATGGCAGGATGACGTTATTAAAAAAGTCAGGCTCACCGACAAGTGCATCAGTGAGCCTGACATATCATTTATTTTTTAAAGTTGTCAAGTCCTTCATTCAGGTAGGAGATGAACTTTTGCACATCGCGGTCGTACTTGTAGTTCTCCTTGGTCAGCACTTTTCCGTCGCCGTCGATAATGACGTAATAAGGCTGTGCGTTCATGTTGTACATGCTCTTCTCATAGTATAGGTTGCGGCGGCCGAGGGTTTTCAGCACACGTCCGTTGTTGTCGGTCACCCATTCCTCCTCGGGCAGGTCGATAGTGTTCTCATCGACATACAGACCGCACATGACGAACTTCGTAGTCAATATCTCTTTCACCTCTTTGTCTGCCCACACGTAATGCTCCATCTCGCGGCAGTTGGCACATGTTTTGCCCGTGAAGTCAATGAAGATGGGTTTGCCCACCTGCTTGGCATAGGCCTTGGCCTCTTCCAGATCAAAGAAACCGTTGAAGCCGGTAGGCATGTGCAGTTTGTCGGCATACTTGCGGGTTCCCAGTTGGTCGGCTGCGGCTGGCGAGTAAGTGATAGTGGATGCATGCTCTTCTATGCTGCGCTCAATATTAAAGTCCTGAGTCTCCATCGGGGGGATGAAACCCGAAATGGCTTTAAGTGGCGCTCCCCACAGACCGGGAATCATATACACCACAAAGGCCAGGTCAAGAATGGCCAGAAACAGACGGACAACCCCGATATGTGGCAAATCTTCATCGCCTTTGAACTTGAGTTTGCCCAGCAGATACATACCCATTAGGCCGAAGATGACAATCCACAGAGCCAAGTATGTCTCGCGGTCCAGCAGGCGCCAGTTGCAATAGAGGTCGGCCATGGAAAGGAACTTCAAGCCGAAGGCCAGTTCAAGGAATGCGAACACTACTTTCACCGTGTTCAGCCAACCGCCCGACTTCATGTTTTTCAGCACCGAGGGGAACATGGCCAACAATGTGAAGGGTGCGGCAAAACCTATGCCAAAGCCCAGCATGGTGATGAGCGACACCCAGCGGTCGGTTGTGCTGGTGGAGAGGCTTACCAGTGCGGCTCCAAGTATGGGACCGGTGCAGCTGAACGACACCAATACCGTGGTAAGGGCGATAAAGAAGGGCGCCAGCAGGCCGCCTTTGTCGGCTTGCTCGTCCGACTTGTTAATCCACTTCTCGGGCATCTTGATTTCGAACAGACCGAAGAAACTAAGCGAGAAGATAAGGAAGATGATGAAGAAGATGAGGTTGGGTACCCAGTGTGTGCCGATGAAGTAGAGCGCTTCGGGGCCGAAAATAAGGGTCAGGATGGCTCCCAGAATGGCGAAGAGGAAGACAATGGAGAACCCGAAGAACCATGCCTGACGGCGCGAAGCGTGTTTGTTGTCAGTGCTGTTCATGAAGAAGTTCACAGTCATGGGAATCATGGGGAATACGCAGGGGGTAAACATCGTGAGGATACCGCCCAGCAAAGCCAGCAAGAAGACCACGATGAGTGATTGTTTTTTCCCTTCGGGCTGCTCTTCGGTGTCGGCCACGGCTTGGGCAACAGTGTCAGGTGTGGCCTCGGCCTCTTGCTGCACTTCCGCAGCAGTGTCGGCAGCAGCCTCTTCGGCCACCAGATTATCAGCGGCCACGGGCAGCGATGCACCCTTTACAGAGAAGGCGAAATCGCGGTCGTCGGGCGCAATGCACGAGCCGTTGTTGCACAGTTGGTAGCTGAAAGTGCCCTTGACGGTGAAATCTTTCTGTGCCAGCCGTTGTATCTTCTGGCGAAACACCACTCGCCCTTCGAAGGAACGCACCGTACAATTAAAATCTTTGTCGAATTCCTCATGGGGCTTGGGTTCCCTCACCGGGCCGATGAGCTTATAATCGCTGGAAGGGGTGAATTCGAAAGCGATAGGGAATGGACCATTGGGATCGGTGTGCTGGGAATAGATGTGCCACCCTTGGTCTAATTGGGCGGTGAACACCAATTCCGATTCAGTCTCGTTGAGATTCTTTACTTGGAAAGACCATTTGGCAGGGTCTTGCATCTGGGCCGATGCCATGAAGGCAAGGCTCAGTCCGAGCAGAAATGATAAAATCTTTTTCATGGTGATTGATGGATTCGTTATAGCGGTGTTTTTATTTATTTCAGTGTGAATTTAGCCGTGCGGGTACCGTTTTTGGTCTTCACCTTCACGGTATAGGTGCCTTTCTTCATCTTCGAGATGTTGATATGGCTGCCGTTGATGTAGCGCGGCACCGTGCGCACCTTCTCGCCTTTTGCGTTAAGGAATGTCACCTGTGCTTCGGAGGCGTTCATTGTAATGGTGAGATACCCCTCTTCCAGATTCGGAGTCAGTTTGATGCGGTCTTCCGCTTCGGGAGTCTCTGTTTTGGCTTTCGGGGATTGTTCGGTGTTAGCTTGTGCGGCGGCCGCAGTGTTGTTGCCGTCAGGCGTTGGGGTCTCTTCGGCCACAGCGTTGTCGGCCATTTTATAGTCCGAAAGGCAGTATAGCCCTTTCTCGTCGGTACCGAACCACAAGTTGCCGTTGCGGTCTATAGCCACATTCTGGAACATGCAGCGGGGAAGTTTGTCGCCTGCACGGAAAGTGTCCCATCGCTCGTTGCAGTCGAACACGGCCACTCCGCCATCGGTTGCCATCCACAGGTGTCCTTCCTTGTCAAAAACCAAATCGTTGACTTGATTTCCCGGGATAGGGCTGTTGTCGGTGTTGAAAATCTTCCAGTTCTCGCCATCGAAACGGCACAGCCCTTCGAGTGTGCCAATCCATTTGACATTCTCTTTGTCGATGGCAATGGAAAGGGTGATGTTGTGGGCTATCTTCGAATTCTTGGTGGTGTACGACAGCCAGCGGTTGCCGTCGAACACACAGAGGCCATCGTTTGTTCCAATCCATTTGCGGTCGCGGTTGTCCACCACCACACACAGGATAAAGTCGCTCAGCAGTTCACTGTCGTTGGCCGTATATTTGTTCCAGTTCACCCCGTCGTACGACACAAAGCCGCTCAGGGTTACGCCTATCCATTTGGTTCCAGCATGGTCCACGGCAATATCGCGGATGTACTTCATATTGAGCCGGCGTGTTACGTCGCTGTGTTCAAACCATCGGTTGCCGTTGAATTCTATTACTCCATAGTCGTCGGTGCCAATCCACAGGGTGTTGCCTTCCGAGACGAGGCAGTTGACAAATTGGTCTTTGAGTTTCTCGTTGAAGTCGGAATAGTCTGTCCAAGTTCCGTTCTTGAAACTGTTGAGTCCTTGGGTGGTGCCTATCCACAGGTTGCCTCGGTTGTCGACATTGATGGCAAGGATGTTATTGCCCGTGAGGTCCGAGTTCTTCGTGGTGTAGTTGGCCCATTTCTGCGCTGTGGCAGGGAGGGTCAGCAGGATGGCGGACAATATGATAAGGATGTGTTTCATTTCAACGTTCGGTGTGGTGAAAATGTTGTTTGTTTTTTATATGTTTAATCAAGTCTTGTGTTTCTCCTTTTTGGCGGCGGGAAACAGGATGTTGTTCAGTATGAGTCGGTATCCCGGCGAGTTGGGATAGAGCGAAAGGTCGGTTGGCGGGTCGCCCACAAAATGGCGGTAGTCTTCGGGGTCGTGTCCGCCGAGAAATGTCCAGGTGCCTTTGCCGTATTCGCCGTGGAGGTATCGCACCTCTCCAAGAGCCTTGTTCTCGGCCAGTATGACAGCCGACGATTTCACGCATTCGCGGCGGAAAGCGGTGGTCTGCCCCATGAAGCCGTGAATGATGCGCGTATGATTTTGGGTGAGCATTGTAGGTACCCAATCCCATTTGGCGGAGAATTCAAACAGGGTGAAGAAATCATTCTTCTCGTTCACTGTCCGCATGCGCGAGCGGTCGTCGACGTCGATGGTGGAAATCTCATATTCAGTGGGGTTGGTACTGATGCGGAAGTCTTTAAATGCGAAGGTCTTGCTAAAGTCCAAATGCTGTTGTGCATCGGGCTGCATCGGGTCGCCGTCGAACATCACGTCGCAGATGTCCACATTCTCGGCCGAGAGGGCAACGTCGTAGCTGTCGGGAGCCGAACACATGGCAAAGAGGAATCCCCCTCCCATCACAAAATCGCGTATCTTGTGGGTCACAGCCAGTTTCAATTGGCTGACTTTCGAGAACCCCAGCCGTGCCGCTGTGGCTTCCTGGGTGCGTACATCTTCGATATACCATTGCTGGTTGCGGTAGTTCCCCCAGAACTTTCCATATTGGCCGGTGAAATCCTCATGGTGCAGATGCAGCCAGTCGTAGGTGGGCAGCACCCCCGCTATCACTTCGTCGTCGTACACCACGTCGTAAGGTATTTCGGCGTAAGTGAGTACCAGCGTCACAGCATCGTCCCAGGGCAACTTGTTTTTAGGCGAATAGACGGCAATCTTAGGGGCTTTCTGTAGTTTCACTGCATCCATGTTGACCGATGGGTCGGCGATTTCGGAGAGGATGGCGCTCGACTGTCCGTCGGCAATCACTTCGGCGCTCACGCCCCGCAGCCGGCACTCCTTTTCGAGCAGGTCGGCATACTTCATCATAAAACTGCCGCCGCGATAGTTGAGCAGCCACGTCACCTCCACCTCCCGCTGCAAGGCATAATAGGCCACCCCATAGGCTTTGAGGTGGTTTTTCTGCACCTCGTCCATCGGGATGAGCAGATAACTTGCACGCGTTGCGGGTGCGGCAATCATCAGCATCAGGATTATAAAAACGCCTTTTTTCATGCAACTTTCAATAACGTGTTTCTCGAGATATTATTGTATCTACTTTTGGGTGGCTTGTTATTTTTTTTGTTCTGCCGCCGTGTTTTCGATGTTAGTCGCTATGGGTCGGGTATATCGTGCTTCGTGGTTCAGGAATTTTCCGGATGTCCTTTTTTCGCTCGTTCGACCCCGGTTCTCCCTCACATAAACCTTCAGTTCTCCTTCTGAAATGGGAGAACGANNGGAGAACGATGGGAGAACGATGGGAGAACGAGCGAAGGAAGGGATAGGATAGGGCAGGAGGAGATATTTCCGAGAAGTGGTCTGGAACTACAAAAATTGGAGCAATATGCAGACAAAAGATGTGGTCGGAATATGGTATGTGATTGGGTGCTCTGGGGCATGGGTAAGTGAGTGAGGGGTGTAATGGTGCCTTTGTTGGGGGAGGGAGGCCGATTTGAAAAAAAAGACAGGAATTTTGGTTCCTGTCTCCGTTTGTCTGTCCCTGTCGGGGACTATGAAAAGAATCATTTTTGACAATGTCGTGCGGATAGGGGGACTCGAACCCCCACTCCGTGAAGAACCAGATCCTAAGTCTGGCGCGGCTACCAATTACGCCATATCCGCATGGTTTTCAACGTTATTGTTGCATTGCAACGGTGTTGAACGAGATTGCAAAGATACGTTTTTTTTCCGACATGTATGCTTTTTAAATTTTATTAGTGAAAAAAATCTTTAAGTCGGAATAATTGTGTAACTTTGCACGGCTGAACCTAAACGGTCAGCCCATGGCAGGGAAGCCGAAAACTGTTTTATAGAGTAGGCATAAACAAATCACAAACAAAACATATCATGACAAAAGAAGTGAAACAGGAGTATCTTGCTCCGCAGACTGAAATGTTGGATGCCCGTGTGGAGCTTGGCTTTGAGGGTAGCGTTACCTCAGGCGTCCCCGAAAACATTGAAGAGGGCGACACTTACGGCGACGAACTTTTCAGCTGACCTGTAGCAGTCAGCTATATCCCGCTCGACAGCCCCAGAGGGGCATACTCTCAATAACCCCGCACAAACGCAGTGCAGTATGGGGTGGGGAAAAGAACAAATCCAGCGTCCCGGAGGGGACGCGCTCTCAAAAGAAAAAGCAAAATTAAACTATTGTGTAACAATTTAAAAACGTAAGAATTATGAAGAAATCACTATTAGCTATATCAGCCCTATTAGTCTTGTCGGCGCTTAGCATCACCTCCTGCCAAAAGGACAAGGTGGGTCCCGTCAGTTTTGAGGCGACGATGGAGTATTGCGAGGACGACGACGGCAAGACGGCGTTCACCAACGGCACGATGCAATGGGTATCGGGCGACCAGATAAAGGTGTTCGGCACTGCGGGTTCGGGTGTGTATCAGGCCTCCGTGAGTAATGGGGGCAGGGCTACATTCAACGTGGTCAGCGGTGATGCCGGCGAGGCTCCCTACCGCGCTTTTTATCCTGCTTCGGCAGCCAATGACAACGGCACGGTGGAGCTGCCCGTGGTGCAGGTGACCGAGGACGGTTCGCTGACAGGTTTCCCGATGTATGCACAAGGCAGCAGCACAAACCTTGATTTCAAGAATCTCTGCGGAGTGTTGCGTATGCGGTTGCAGAAGAGCGGAGTGAGCATAACGGCCATTGAGGTGACGGGAGACATTGAGTTGACAGGCGACCACAGCGTCGTGTACAGTGGTGGAGTGCCCACTTTGGAATACTCCGGCCATGGCACAAAGACAACTATGATGACCTGCCGCACACCTCAGAGCATCAGCAACCAGAAGGATTTCTATATCTTCCTGCCCGTGCACACCTATAGTGCGGGTATGCGTATACGAATCTATAGCAGCGACGGCGGGGTGTGCACAAAGACTGTGAGCGCGGGCAACAGTGTGCGTATCCAGCGCAGCAAGATTACCACCATTGCCTTGCGTGGCAACAGCCTGACCTTTGCCCCTAACGCAGGAGCATTGCCCGGCCTCTTCACCATTGACGACCAAGGGCACCAAGTCCGCTTCTCGCAAGGCAATCTGCAATACACCACCCTCGGCACCCACGCGGGTGCACTGGGCAGCAACATGCCCGGTACTTGGCGTTTTGCTCCCGAACAATATGATTATAATGGTGATAGCACTAATTTTAGTAATAGTTTATATCATGGTTGGATTGATTTGTTTTTTTGGGGAACAGCTAATAATCCTATTGATGATTACGATTATTGGGATAATGAGGGTGTCTTTGTTGATTGGGGTGAGAATTTAGTTGTTAATGGCGGTAATCTATGCAATACATGGCGAACGCTAACCGTTGATGAATGGAATTATTTAGTATGGGGAAGGAATGATGCTTCTGAGAAAGTAGGCTTTGGTAATATTGATGGAATAAACGGAATGTTTATATTGCCTGATAATTGGCAGCAGCCTAATAATTGTGTGTTCAACTCTGGAATCGAAGACTGGTTCTATAATAATCTCTCTCTATCTCAATGGCGAGAAATGGAGAACGCTGGAGCCATTTTTTTAGCTGCCCTTCCTGAATCGGATTATGGTTTCTTAGGACGCTACTGGTCATCTTCGACGTATGTAGAACCAATAACATTATTGTTTTCGGAAGGATGGTGTATTACGATTAATTTACCATATTTCATTTATCGGTCTGTACGCCTTGTTCAAGATAATAATTAACGCACCTGTGCATATGTTCGTTGTGGCGGATTTGCATTATGGACACTCTAAAGAAGGCTTATATTGGGCTCTTCCGATAAATGCGTAGGTGA
>DBXQ01000103.1:15485-32019 GCA_002309955.1 Bacteroidales bacterium UBA1208 | reverse complement strand
GTCCGCTACAAGACCATGAACATCATCGTCCACAAGGACGCCCTCCCCAAGGACATCAAGAAGAAACTCGGCATCAAGTAAATTGCCCGAATACACAAATCTTATCAACGTGTTAACGTGTGAACATGTATCTCAATTAACGAATTAGTACATTAACAAATTAACACATTCAAAAAGAGTCTGTCGCCAAAATAGCGACAGACTCTTTTTTTGTAATACTACACGAAGGCAATTCGAGAGTAGCTGATACTAAAGCATAATCAATGTATTAACGTGTTAATGTGTAAATCAGACTCACGAATTAACACATTAACGAATTCAAATCATTGTTCTTCTACTCCCCTTTCGCAAATTGTTTCAGCATGGGTTCGGTCAGTCGCTGCACAGTCCACTCGTCCATCGGTATAGCACCTATGGAGCGATACACTTTCAAGGCAGACTCATTCCAGTCGAGACAAATCCATTCCATACGGCCACAATTGCGTTCCACGGCAAGTTTGGCTAAATATTTCAGGAGGGCTTTCCCATATCCCTTGCCACGTTTCTCCGGAAGGATGAACAGGTCTTCAAGATAGAGACCTTTTCTTCCTACAAATGTAGAAAAGTTATGAAAGAATAGCGCGAAACCGATAATATGTTTGTCCTCTTCGGCAAACACTACTTCGGCTGAATGCTCAACAAACAGAGAGTGATATATAGTTGCTTCATCGGCTACAACCTCATCGGCACATTTTTCATAAACGGCCAGTTTTTTGATAAACTCAAGAACAAGACCAGCCTCATCAGGTTTCGCTGGACGGATGTTGAAATGGGGTTCCATAATTATTGTTGTGTTTTTGTTCTTTACTCATCAAGGTAGGCATTCAGGAATCTCTCCGCAAGGCTGTTCGGGCGGATGTTCTTCCGCGCATCATTGGGGGTGAACCACTGATAGGAATCTATTTCCCCATTTGGAGACAATTCGGTAGAATCTTTCACAAAGGCAGTAAAATTGCACATCAGTGTGTTCGACGGCTCGAAAAAACTGGTACGGTTAAACTTGATATGGCTGACGGACATTCCCGTCTCCTCCTTTATCTCTCGACATACGGCATGTTCTAATGGTTCTCCACGATTGACATAGCCTGCCACAAGGATAAAGTGAGGTCTTCCATATTGCTTAATCAACAAAATCTCCCCAGTCTGCTCGTTGATGACAATCATGCTTACGGCCACATTATACATAGGGAAGCGATACTGCCCACACTTGGGGCAGAAAGGAACGATACCTTCTCCTTCCAATTCCTTTTCTATTAGTTCTGCTCCGCATTCAAAGCAATGTTTCTGTATCATCTCCTATTCGGATTTATAGTTGGAAATGTTTTATGTTGATATGTATAACGACTCACATCATATCAACAGATAAACTTTTATATCATTGCAACCAATTCATCGCTGATACTATTACCTATTTGGCGGCAGACATCCTGGCTCCATCGCTGTGCCATCTTGATGCGTGATGCTTGGTCATGTGAACCTTGTAACAATGCATAAATGTAACCGGCATTGAAATTATCTCCTGCTCCGACCGTACTGACCGTCTCTATCGCTTGCACAGGATAAGTCTCACAGCCTTCGGGCGTATAGACATATATCGGTTTCTCACCATCAGTCAGTATAAACGTGCTGCAATGGTGGCTCACTCGCTCATAAATAGCATCACCGTTCTGAAGACCATACAAATAGCCAAAATCTTCCATCGATCCACGCACCACATCCGCCAGACTCATGTTCTCCTCTATATTGGGCATCACATCTGGCAAATCAGCAATATGGGGTTTGCGGAAATTAACATCATAATAGAGCCATGCACCCACCTTACGCGCGTCACGCAACAAATCGCCTACAACCGGACGGATGACTGGATTGATGGCAAAAAACGAACCGAAAAGCACCACATCGTCCTTACAAAAGACGGGTAGCACACCATCCAATGAAACGGCCGCTTGATCTTTATAGAACACATATTGCGCATCGTTGTGTTCATTCAAAAATGCCAATGATATATGCGACTTGACATGCTCATGACGGCACACATATTCTGACGACACACCATTTTCGCTCAAATAGCGACATATAATATCACCTATATGGTCGCCGCCCACCTCCGTCACCATGGCACAAGACACCCCAGCTCGTCCAAGCGACACAATACTGTTAAATGTAGAGCCTCCCGGTACTGCCTTCTGCGGCTGGTCGTTCTTAAACAGAATGTCCAGCACCGTCTCCCCTATTCCTATTACCCGTTTCTCAGTCATAACAAAAATAACAAAAAACTACCTGTCCTGTTTCTTCTTGTAGTGCACGCTCACTGTGGCAAAGATAAAGACCACAGGGATAAAGATGTAGATATTACCCTCAATGCATTCAATGGCAAGCATCGTGACAGCCTCGATGCCGACAAAGAAACAGAGAGCCACCGCTACGCAACGGCCGGGGTTGTGAGTCCTCACAATGTCGACGACTGTCTTGGCGATAGCCATCAGCAACACCAGCGTCTGGTACACCAGCATAATCCACACCCCTGCAATAGGGGCGAACATGTCGACGACACCGGCAATAGAGGCTCCGAGCAGAATCACAAAAACGACATACTGCCACTCTACCCATTGATTCTCCGCCATGCCCATCTTGTCGCTCATTTGAGCCACCAGCTGCATCAGCGCCGTCATGAAGAAGTACACCACATAAGTAAGCAGCAATTCGCCAAGCAGCGACCAACCCAACCCCACGATGTTCTTCTGACAGAACCACCCCACACTGATCTCCTTGCGATGCAGATCCCAGTCCTCAAACAGCGGCAAGTCGTCCGAGAAACAATAGTAGTATGTACTCACTATGGCCAAGCCTACCAGTATGTACAGAAGGGGATACAGCTTGCGATTGTCTTTGTAGTTGATGCGATAGATAGTCGCATGCATGGCAACTGCCAGCACAAGCAGCAGGATAGGTATCGCAATGGGATGCAAACCCAAAGGGTTACTATGATGGAGGCTCAGCAATTCTGGCAAATTGGACATCGGGGCGTTGGCCTCAATATATTCTGACAGACGTTGTAGAAACATGATGCAAAATATTTTAGATTAGATAACGAACGATTTCGGCTGTTATTGTCCCATTTGCCACAAAAATTGTCCCATTTGTCACAATATGTTATAAAAATTCTTTCAATGCTTGCATTATTTGGGGAATAAAAAGTATTTTTGCAAATTGGAACAACAATAACATTTACATCAATAGCCGTTTCAACAAACACACATACAATGACTAAAGAAATAACCATACGACAGGAACAACCCGCCGACTACCGCGAAGTAGAGAACCTCACCCGTGAAGCATTCTGGAATGTTTATCGTCCCGGATGCACGGAGCATTATGTACTCAACCAGTACCGCAGCAACCCCGACTTTATTCCCGAACTGGACTTTGTTATGGAAGAGAACGGCCACATCATCGGGCATATTATGTTCTCCAAAGCAGAGTTGACTCTGGACGACGGTAGCAAAAAACCATCGTGGACTTTCGGTCCCATCAGCATTCATCCAGACTACAAGCGCAAAGGCTACGGCCTGAAACTGCTGAACTATGCATTAAACCGCGCCCGCGAAATAGGTATCGGCTTTCTTTGTATGGAAGGGAATATCGAGTTCTACAAACATGCAGGCTTCGGCCTCGCCAGCCATCTGGGCATCCATTACCACGCCGAACCACGCAATGCCGAAGTACCTTATTTCCTCGCGCAAGAACTTATTCCCGGCTGGCTTGGTGGTATAGAAGCCACCTATTGCCCACCCAAGGGCTATTTCGTGGCCGACGACAATCCAAGTGCTTTCGAAGCCTACGAGGCCACATTCCCGCCAAAAGAAAAGCTCCGCCTGCCAGGACAGCTTGGATTTGATTGAAAAGGGACTGAACTCCTTTAAAACTTAAAACCATTAATGCTTAAATCCTTCCAAAGACCACAATAAAACTGCGTTCGGCACGTTAGAACAAAACTTACATCAATACTGTAATGAACTCTGTATACATAGCACTCTCATCGTTGACTGTGGCGGTAGCCCTTTGGGTAGCATGGCTGCTCAGCAAGCCATGCACCAAGCCGTTGATTGACCCGCAGTGCCAGAAAACACTCAACGACAAACTGCCTCCCAACTGCGCCGAAGGCAACAGCACCACTGTCTACACCACTTTCGACCCCATGCTGGACGACCTCATGGCAGACATCAATTCTGCCCAGGACCACATCCATATCCTGTTTTTCAAGTTCGAGGCCGACCACATCGGGCAGCACATCGGCAATGCCTTGGCCATCAAAGCAGCCCAAGGGGTTGAGGTGCGACTGATGTACGACGACATCGTCAACCACAAACACCGTTGGTACTACCGCACCCTCGCCGACCGTGGGGTGCAGGTGCAGCCCTTCGCCCCTGTACACATCCCCTTCCTCCGCAAAAAAGACAATTACCGCAACCACCGCAAAATAGTGGTTATCGACGGCCACAAAGGATACCTTGGAGGAATGAACATCGCCGAACGCTACTCCAAGGGCCTCGACTGGGGTCCCTGGCGCGATACCCAGATGCGCATCGAAGGTCCCGCCGTGGCACAGTTGCAGCACGTTTTCCTCGCCGACTGGTGCCACGCCACACACCAGTTGCCGTCTTTAGGCCGTTATTTCCCAACCCCACGGCCTTGCGGCTCACAGCACATCGAAATTGTCACCTCCGGCCCTCTCGGTCCAGGTCCCGTCATCATGCACCGCACCGCCCAACTGCTCGACCAAAGCAAGGACTATGTCTACCTCGAATCGCCCTATTTCATCCCCACACCCGAAGTGATGCAGGCCTTGTGTTCTGCCGCCCGCCGTGGTGTCGACGTCCGTTTGCTCATCCCCTCGCGCAGCGACAGGGGTGTCTTCCTCCTCCCTGCCTCCATGTCCTACGTGACAGAAGCCCTCAATGCCGGTGTCCGAATCGGACTCTTCTCGCACGGTTTTCTACACTCCAAGACCATCGTTTCCGACGATAGCGTGGCCAACATCAGCTCCGCCAACATCGACCCCCGCAGCTATCTCCTCGACCTCGAGATAGGCACCTACGTCCACAACCGTGACTTTGCCCTGCAAATCAAGGACATTTTCCTCACCGACGAGGCCGAGTCGCACTACATAGACCCCATGACCTTCACACAACGCCCTCTGCACAAAAAGCTATTCGAACGCACCGCCCGCATCCTCTCCCCACAGCTATAGAACGGCACCTAAACCTTTCGAAACTAAACAACACAATATAACACCTAAAACACACACCCGCTCATGAACCAAGCTATACGTATTCAAACATCTTTTATCAACGGACTGGAAAAGAAAGCCTTAATATGGATTGCCAAACGGTTGCCCCGATGGGTCACATCCGACATGCTCACCGCCGTGGGAACGCTCGGTGCCCTCGTAGTGGCCATCGGTTTCGTCCTCTCTTGCCAGAGCGTACAATGGCTATGGCTTAGCTCTGCCGGACTGGTCATCAACTGGTTCGGCGACTCGCTCGACGGCACCCTTGCACGTGTCCGCAACTGCCAGCGACCCATCTACGGCTACTATGTCGACCACACTGTTGACTGTGTCAACGAGGGCCTCATGTTTATCGGCGCCGGTCTCTCCCCCTTCCTCCA
Organism: Bacteroidales bacterium UBA1208; assembly: GCA_002309955.1. GTDB lineage: Bacteria > Bacteroidota > Bacteroidia > Bacteroidales > P3 > Colimorpha. The sequence goes on along the minus strand of DBXQ01000103.1, from coordinate 26,310 downwards.
CCTCGAGTTCGCCCTCCTGGCCTTTGCCATCTACCTCGTCCTGACCATCAACGTGAGCATCAACGCCCACCTCAAAGGCGAATTCCGCCTCACCTACATCAAGCTTGGCCCCACCGAGTTCCGCCTCATTATCATCATTGCCAACACCCTCCTCATTGCCATCCCCGCCCTCACGGCCATCTGCCACTCCTACACACTCTTCGGTCACTCCATCGCCATGCGTGTACTGGACTATATAGCCGTTGTCATTATCGCCATCATGTCGTTCATCTACATCGTCACCACCATCTCCGATGCACGCAAATATGCCGCCATCGACCCGCCCAAGACTCCAAAAGAGACATCCGACAAATAATACCAACGTCCCATATAAACACTCGGCACCCCCTTGCCGTACATAAATCAATGCATTATGAACAAAACAATTATCACCCTTCTTGCCCTCCTCGCCGCCATGCCCGTCATGGCCTGCACCAACCTTATCGTGGGCAAGCGGGCCTCCGCCGACGGCAGTGTAATGTGCAGCTACAACTGCGACGGCTTCGGATTCTCCGGCTCGCTCTTCTACAGCCCCGCCACACGCCATACACCCGGCGAACAGATTGCCATCCATGGCTGGGGACCTGCACACCCAGGCCAGTATGTCGCCCAAGTGGAATACACCCGCAACGTCGTTGGGCTCATGAACGAAGACCAAGTAACCATTGTCGAGACCACCTTCGACGGCCGCCTTGAACTGGTCAATCGCGAAGGGCTACTTGACTACTTCAGCCTTATGCGGCTGGCGCTGCAACGCTCCTCCACCGCCCGCGAGGCCATCAGCTGCATGGCCAGCCTCGTCGAGGAGTATGGCTATAACAGCAGCGGCGAGAGCATCACCGTATGCGACCCCAACGAAGCGTGGATTATGGAAATCATAGGCAAAGGTCCTGGCCGTAAAGGTGCTGTATGGGTCGCCCTCCGTATCCCCGACGACTGTATTTGCGCCCATGCCAACCTCAGCCGCATCCGCCAGTTCCCACTCGAAAAGAAACGCTCGTTCAAGAGCATCAGCAGCAAGAACATCCGGCACATCGGCCGCCCTGAAGTGGAATGTGTCTATGCCGACGATGTCATCTCCCTTGCCCGTGAACTGGGCTATTACAACGGTTCAGACCAAAATTTCTCCTTCCGCGATGCCTACTGCCCCATCGATTTCGAGAACGTGCGTTATGCCGACGCCCGCGTGTGGAGCTTCTTCCGACACCATACCTCCGTCGCCGAGATGGACAAATACCTGCCCTACATCAACGGCCACTTCGACCAATGCGACCACCTGCCCCTATGGATTAAGCCCGACCGTCCACTCACCTTGCGTGACTTGCAGGCCGACATGCGCGACCATTTTGAAGGCACTCCCCTCGATATGACCTCCGACATGACTGCCGGCCCGTGGGGAATGCCTATCCGACCCCTGCCTATGCAGTTCAAAGCCTCGGACGGCACCCCCTACTACCGCGAACGTCCCATAGCCACCCAGCAAAGCGGCTTCACCATGACCTGCCAGATGCGTTCCTGGCTGCCCAACGATGTGGGCGGGGTCACTTGGTTCAACTGCGACGACGCGGCCATGGTGGCCTACGTCCCCCTTTATTGCTGCATCACGCAGATCCCCGACCCCTTCCGTCCCGAAAACAACCAACGCAACGAATTCTCCTTCCAGTCCGCCTTCTGGATGAACAACTGGGTAGCCAACATGGTGTACCCCCGCTACAGCATGATGATTGGCGACCTGCGCCAAGCCCAGCGCGAGCTCGAAGACTACTACCACGCCGACCAAGACAGCGTCCTTGCCGCCCTGCAGGACATGACCCCGGACGACCGCCGCGACTATCTCAACCGCAAAAGCATAGCCTATGCCGACCGCATGATGAGCCGTTGGGACCTGCTGGCCAAATACCTTATCGTGAAATACAACGACCAAGTAGTGCGGCGCGTGGATGAAAATGGACAATTCCAACGCTGGGGCTACGACACTCCCGGCTACAACCAGCAGTTTATCGACGCCATCGGCCCCGCCACAGGAAACCGCTACCAACTGAAGGAAATCATCGAACGTCGCGAACGCTGACACTCCTGACACCAGTTTCCACCCTCGTCTCTTCCACGCTCCGATAATGGCTGTTCTTCGGTTATTCAACACAAATCAATAAGCCTCAAGCGAATGCCGTTCAAAAGCAAAGCGGACACATGCGAAATGGAAAGGCAGAGAATAACCGTTTTATTCTGCTTTCCGGCTCGATGACCGATATAGGCGCGGTCGCTCTTCCGTCGCTCCTTATTCCTCAGTTCTCCCATCGTTCTCCCATCGTTCTCCCATTTCAAAAGGATAACTGAGGAAGAACTGAGGGAGAAGGGTGGATGAAAGAGCGGACTAAGGGCAGTGCGAAAGGGATTCTGGCGCAGGTTGGGGAAGATTCGCGCAAAAGGTATACATTGAAAATAATAGATTGAATTATAAACAAAATAAACGTTGATATGCTATGCATGTTGCAAAACATATCAACGTTCAATCTGTAAACCTTCAGCTAACGGCCCTGAGCCCAACTGCGGTAGCGCGCCCATACATGGAGCCACACACGGGCGATGGAGTCGACAGCGTCGCAAAATATAGCACGGCTGTATTCCTCAAGACGGGCGTAAGCCTCAGAGTTGCGATAAACCTCTTTAGTGAGGTTTTTTTCGTCGTACTCGGCAGGGATGAGGCGATAGGCCATGAGGTAGGAGTACTCGGAAACGGCACTGATATAGTCCCACGTGTTGTTGTTGCCCACACCCCATGGGTGGAGATATTCACGACTTATGATCTCTTCTTCCACAGCCTGCACCAGCGGGGTGGGTTTGGTTTGGAGAGGATAGCCAGCGGGGTCGTAGAAGAATCGGTTGTTGGGGATATCGATGTCGTAGGACTTGCGCACCTGCTTGTCCCATTCGGATTCGATGAAGCCGTGGATGTTGGCTCCAGAGGAGAAGGAACGGCAGTCGCAATGCAAAGGCATGTGGCAGTCGGCAATATAGTGGCTGAGAATGAAGAAGCGCATGGCTATGTGGTTGTTAGTCGTCGAAAGGGGACAACCACGCTCTTCCATGCGAAGTATCTTGAAATTGTCGATGATGCTGTGGGAGATAGACTCACAACGGTCGGCACAGTTGCCGCTTTCAATGGTGAAGGGTTTCCTGTAGAGCTCCGATTTCTGTCCCAAGGTATAGAGTTTCATTGTCTTGGGGAGTTTCTTGAATTCTTTCTTTTCGGAGCCGGAAGCGGGACGGTACTTGATGACGTGGCTGGTGGCCATGTCTTTAAACACTTCGTCGGGATACCACGAACCTTCGATAACGAAATCGCGGTAATCATGAAACCATTTCACGAGGCTGTTGGCGTCCTCCTTCAGCTCTTCGGGAATAGGTCCATACTGGAGTCGTTTGATGGCCATGAAGGCCAGCCATGCATGAGAATACTTTTTCATAGGTCTTATGTATTAATGGTGTTAATTATATTGTTCACGATGCGGAGACGATGGTTATTTGTCGGGACAAGGTTTCTTCAGTTCTTCAATGACTTGAAAAATCTGAGCAAGGAATTCGTCGGGAGCCCCGTCGAGGGTGAAGAAGTAGATGGCCTTTTCAAGATGTTGTACAGCGAGAGATTCTTCCTCAAAGATGTTCATGCCAAGGAGGTAATGACAAAGACCATGCTCATAGTCGCTTTGGGCCTGCGTTGTCTTGTTTTGCAGGAAAAGGGTGATGCGGTCGGTGGCATTGTTGGCGAGACAGATGTTGACCAAATGCATGGCATCACGATAGCTTTGGTCTCCATCGATAGCATTGCGCCAACAGGTGTCAATCAATGCGTTGGCGCGGATGTCGTTCTTCTCGAGATAGTATAAAAGGAGGTTGGCAGCATTGCCGAAGTCGCCAGGAGAGAGTTCATGAGCGGCAAGGATGTAGCGACCGGCGCTGTCGGGGTTGTTGAGATGGTCGGAGTAGATAATGCCCAACGCACGGGCTGCATCGGCTTTCATATCGGAAGACGGATAGCCATAGTAGGCGGCACGGAAGTGGGACACGGCTTCGGCATAGTGGCCTTGGCTGTAGAGGACAGAACCCAGATTGTAATGGGTGTTCCAGTCGGTATCGCAAAGGGCGATGGCACGACGGTAGTATAGGGCTGCACTGTCGTCCTGACCGTCAATGTTATAGTAGAGTCCCACTTGATAGGCAGCTTTGTGACAGGGACATACAAGCGCAGAAGCATGGCACAACAGGGCAAGACAGGCGGAATCGACATAGGCAAGCCAGAGGTCGGTATTGTAGTCGTAGAGCAAGGCATAATAATATTGGGCATAGCCGCATAGCAGTTGACAGTCGTCTGGGTTGCGGGCAATGAGCCGCTTTAGCAGACTGTCGGCCATGAAAGCGACCATAGAGCCTGTCTCAAAGTTGGCACGGATGCTGTCAAGGTCCTCACCTGGTTTCAAATCCTGAAGGCTGAAGGCCATGTGGTTTATGCTTTGCACAAAGTAATTAAGAGCAATATCCTCTTTCTTTAGCAACACCGCAGGACGGTCGTTGGCAGGGTCGAATTCCTCGAGCATGGTGAAGGCTGAGGCATAGTGACGCTGGGCTATCATTTGGTCGGCCAGTTTCAAGACCGAGGCCTCGCTTTGGGCATAGGCAACTATACCAACAAGCAGGGTGACAACCAAGAAGACAAATGGTTTTTTCATGGAGCAAGGCTTTAGAAATTTTAAGCAAAGGTACGAATATTATTGCAGAAATCGGGAAAAAAAATCGACAAGTTGCGATTTTTATTGTGGTAATTGTTGGTTATGTGGAGAATATATTGTATCTTTGCAGGCATAAAAAAAGAATACTAATAATAGTTAATATCATGAAAATACGATTCTTTATCTTTTTTTGCCTGATGGCATGTTTGTCCATGCCCATGAGAGGAGCAGACAATCTGACGTTGAAAAGCCCTGACGGACGGATGGAGGTGACGTTTTACCTCCTTGACGGATCGCCGCATTATGAATTGATGCGCGACGGGAAACCTGTGGTATTGGCCTCACGGATGGGATTTGAACTGGAGTGGCGTGACGACCTTGCACACGCCTTTGTGCTCAAGGATGTGCAGAGGAGCACTTTCGACGAGGTGTGGCACCCCGTGTGGGGCGAGGAGGCCAATATCCGCAACCACTACAACGAGATGTTAGTGACGATAGAGCAACCCGTTGGTTCGGTTGCCAGTATGGATCATAGCACTGAGAAACGCGCCACAGTGATGCAGATACGTTTCCGTCTATATGACGACGGTCTTGGTTTCCGCTATGAATTCCCGATGAAGTACAACGGTGTTGACAACGCGCTGGTGTGTTTCTGGTTTAAAGAGGAGTTGACAGAGTTTGCCTTGACAGGCAACCACACGGCGTGGTGGATTCCCGGCGACTACGACACGCAGGAGTACAACTACACCGAGAGCCGCCTGTCGCAAATCGACAGTCTTTACGAGAAAGGCCATGAACATGGCGGTTGGCCGTGGACCGACTTCTCGCGCACGGGCGTACAGACAGCCTTGCAGATGAAAACCGACGACGGTCTCTATATCAACATCCACGAAGCCGCTACGCTTGACTATCCCACCATGCACCTCAATCTGGAGAAACCTTTCACCTTCCGCACTTGGCTTTGTCCTGATGCAGCAGGCTACAAGGGCCGTATGCAGGCTCCATGTCACACTCCGTGGCGCACGGTGATGGTCTGCGACAAGGCAACCGATGTGCTGCGTTCGAGGCTGATACTGAATTTGAACGATCCCTGTGTCCTCAAGGATGTCAGTTGGATTCACCCGGTGAAGTATATGGGCGTTTGGTGGGAGATGATTTCGGGCAAGAGTACATGGAACTACACCAACGATTTTCCTTCGGTGAAGCTTGGAGAGACCGATTTCGTCCACGCCAAACCCAATGGCACCCACGGTGCCAACAACGCCAATGTGCGCCGTTATATAGACTTTGCCGCCAAGCACGGCTTCGACGCCCTCCTCATCGAGGGATGGAACATAGGCTGGGAGGACTGGTACGGCAAGCAGAAGGATTTTGTCTTCGACTTCCTCACTCCGTATCCGGATTTTGATTTGCCCGCTTTGAATAAATATGCCCATGAGAAGGGCATCCGTCTAATCATGCACCACGAGAGTTCGGCCTCGACTGTTAACTATGAACGTTGGATGGAGAAAGCCTACACGATGATGAACAGGTATGGCTACGATGCTGTGAAGAGCGGTTACGTGGGCACTATCATCCCTTACGCTGAAGGGCACTACAGCCAGCCCATCAACAACCACTATCATTACGCTATCGTCGAAGCAGCCAAGCACCATATCATGGTCAACGCCCACGAGGCTGTGCGTCCCACGGGTCTCTGCCGCACATGGCCCAACATGATTGGCAACGAGAGTGCCATGGGAACTGAGTTTCGTGAGCGCATCCACCCCGGCCACACTACTATCCTGCCTTTCACCCGCCTGCAAGGTGGCCCGATGGACTACACACCCGGTATCTTTGAACCCGACATGGGCAAGATTGTCCCTTGGGGAAAGAAGATGCAGCACACCATCTGCAACCAGCTGGGTCTCTATGTCACCTTCTACTCTCCGCTGCAAATGGCCGCCGACTTCCCCGAGCACTATGAGCCATATATGGACGCATTCCAGTTTATCAAAGATGTGGCTGTTGACTGGGACACTTCTATTTATATTGCCGCCGAGCCTGGTGCCTATATTGTCACTGCCCGAAAACCTAAAATCTCTTCGCTGAACAAAGCCGCGGACGGCCTCGCCACCCTCCCTGACGGCAAGAAGGGTGTTATCAGCAGTGCCTCACAGTTTGTCTATGGGCTGACTAATCAGACCAGTCTGTCGGGGCTGACCCCCAAGGACACCTGGTACATCGGTGGCATTACCGACGAAAAAGCCCGAGAGTTCGCCATCAAGCTTGATTTCCTCACTCCCGGCAAGACATACGATGCCATTATATACACCGACGGAAAAGATGCCTCTGGTATCCCCAACGACAGCTATAACCCCTACTCCTACACTATCACAACGAAGAAAGTCAACTCCAAGACTGTATTGAAACTGAAGATGGCTCCCTGCGGCGGCTTCGCCGTCTCGATACGTGAGAGGCAATGAGAAAAATTGTCGTCATATTGTTGCTGTGCCTGGACGCAGTTTGCATCCAGGCACAGCAGTTCATCGGCTACCGTACTGAAAGCGGATGGGCGGAGACACCTATGCTGCGTAAAACATTCTATATCGGTGTTGGTGAACTGCGGCAATCACAGCTCCAGCAAGTCTCCTTCTCCGTTACTGTCACTTCGCTGGGATACCATGAGGTGTATGTCAATCATACAAAAGTGAGTGACGAAGTGATGCAACCCGCCGTGTCGCAACTTGACAAACGCGCCCTATGGGTAAAATACGATATTACGCCCTATCTCCACGAAGGCGACAACGAGTTGATGCTCTGGACCGGACAGGGATGGGGACGCATATACGGCACCCCGGCGGTGGCAAAAGCGACGGTGGAGAAGAGCGTATCCGATGGCGAATGCGGACTGATATATGAAATACTCAAGACCGACAGCACCTGGGAGGCCTCGCCATCGCCCTACCGCTACACAGGCAACTGGCAGCCTATGCAGTTCGGCGGCGAATGCTACGATGCCCGTGTGAAGCCCAATTGGCGTCAGGCCTCGGTGTATGAGGTGAAAGACATCTCCATCACGCAGCAGGAGTTTGAGGGCAACCGCATTGTCGGCTGGCTGTTGCCGCAATCGGTCGACACGTTGTCCGATGGTACTTTCCTGATAGACTTCGGCCGCGTGGTGACAGGCTGGTTCCAATTCCAATGTCTACCTATTCCCAAAGATGACGTGATAACGATGGAATACCTCGACCACCTCGAGGCCAAGCCTCCATTTACCGAGAACGACATCTATGTCAGCGACGGCAACGGCACCGACGATATCCATTTCACCAATCGATTCCACATACACTCGTTCCGATATGTTAAGGTCAAAGGTCTCGCACACTATCTCACTTACGACTTAGATTCTCCCATCATATCAGCAAGTGCCTTGCAAATCAGTGCTGTCGACCCTGATTCTGGTGCCACTTTTGAATGCTCGGATCCACGCCTAAATGCTATCCACGACATGGTGAAGTATACTCTCAGCTGCCTCACTTTCAACGGCTATATGGTAGACTGCCCACATATAGAACGCATGGGATACGGAGGTGACGGCAACTCCTCAACCATGACGCTGCAAACCATCTGGGATGTGCGCGACACCTATCGCAACTGGCTCACCGCTTGGGGCGATGCGATGGACTCTACTGGCGACCTGCCCTATGTGGCACCCTCTTTTCGCACTGGCGGTGGACCCTATTGGAGCGGTTTCATTGTCAAGGCTCCTTGGCGCACCTACCTCAATTATGGAGACATCACGCTGATACGCCGCCATTACCATCAGATGAAACTTTGGCTGCAGTTTGTAGAGAAACATTGCGTTGATGGCATCCTTCAGCCTTGGCCTGACAACAATCGACGTGGCTGGTTTCTCGGCGACTGGGTAGCTCCAGAAGGGGTGGACATCGGAGGAGAATCCGTGTTGCATGTAAGCAACTGCTTCCTCGCCGAATGTCTTGCCGACATGATACAAATGGCCACCCTGTTGCATCATCCCGACGACTCTTTGCGCTTTGACGTTTGGCGACAAAGCCTCAACGCCTCCATCCACAGCCATTTCTACCACCCCGAAACACACTCCTACGCCAATGGCACACCCCTTGACCAATGCTACGCTCTGCTACAAGGCATCCCTCCTGACAGCACCACCTCCGAAACTGTAAAGAAGCAACTTTTGAAAGATATCCATGACAGATACCATGACCACCTTGCTGTGGGTCTCGTTGGGGTTCCTATCTTCACTGAGTGGTGCATCCGCGAACATCAAGCCGACCTCATGGCCACCCTTCTTCGACAACCCGACTACCCAGGATATCTCAACATGATAAATCAAGGATCAACCACCACATGGGAGTCGTGGGATTGCGGCCGACCAGGCAAGGAGGATCGCAGCCGTGTGCACAACTGCTACAACGGCATCGGCATATGGTTCTACCAGGCACTTGCCGGCATCCGTCCCGACCCCGAGCAACCAGGATACAGGCACTTCTTCATCGACCCACAATCGTGCGAAGGTGTTGAATGGGTGAAAGCCACCAAGCCCACCCCCTACGGAACCATCCGTGTGGACATTGAAAAGGGACAATTGAAAGTTGAAATCCCACAAGGCACTACCGCCACAGTGTTTCCCGGCACCCGAAAGGAGCGGCAGTTCACCAGTGGAGAACATATTATAAAGTTATGAGATATATTATCCCTCTTTTAGCATTGCTCTTTATTTCCTGCGGTGGCAAGATACATTTGGCCAACCCAACAGTCGAAATGCAAGACGGCTCCACCCCCTTGGCAACAGCCCAGCCCCGCTTCAGCTGGCAGTATGAGACCGAACAGAGCAACGTGATGCAGACCACCTACCGCATCGTGGTGGCCTCCACACGCGAGCATGCAGAGCAGGGCATCGGCGACCTGTGGGACTCGGGCGTTATCGAATCGTCTGACATGCTCTATATTCCCTACGCGGGCAAGCAACTGCACAGCCGCGACATCGCCTTTTGGAAAGTCTACACCACCCTCACCTACGGCAAGAACAATAAGGAAGCCACTACCGAAAGCGACGTTCAACGTTTTGAAATAAGCCTTCTCTCGCCCGACGACTGGCACGCGCATTGGATTGGTCGCGACTATGAGGACGACAATCTCAACGGCCACACTGCCATTGCCGCCCGCTACCTGCGCAAGGAGTTCACGCTCAAAAAGGACATCGCCAAGGCACGCCTCTACATCAGCGGCCTTGGTGTGTATAGTGCCTATATCAACGGCGAAGAGGCCGGTGAGGATGAATTCATGAAACCCACGCTCTCGGACTACACAAGGCGCATCTATTTCAACGCCTACGATGTGTCTTCCCTTGTCCGTGCAGACGGCCTGAACGCCATGGGTGTCATCCTCGCAGGCGGGCGTTTCACCACCGTCCGCCACGACAACAACTACCTCGAATGGTGCGGCATCAATCACGCAGCCCACTACGGCCTGCCGCAACTGCTCATGCAACTGGAAGTGACCTATAAGGACGGCACAACCGACACCATCGTCAGTGGCAACGGCTGGCGCATCACCAACTGCGGCCCCATCCGCAAAAGCAACGAGTTCGATGGCGAAACCTACGACGCACGCCTTGACCTCGGCGACTGGACGAAACCTAACTATAATGACAGCCAGTGGCAAGAAGCCATTGTTGACTACGACCGGCAAAACATGTTCAACGAAGACATCTACAATCCGCGTCACCGTGTCGCCCGCGAATATCCCGTCGTCACCGGCAGCCCTCTACCCAGTGACTACCAGCGACCCGACCCGATGCAGCTCCTCACCCCACAACCCAACCCGAACATCAAGGTGCAGCATCGGCTGAAACCTGTGAGCATCTTCCAAAAAGGCGATAAATGGATACTCGACATGGGACAGAACATGGTGGGAACGCTGCGATTTGATATTTCAAAATGGCAAATGGGGAATGGGGACACTATCACCTTCCGCTATGCCGAGACATTGAATCCAGACAGCACATTATATACGGCCAACCTGCGTTCCGCCGA
>DBXQ01000103.1:1219-15453 GCA_002309955.1 Bacteroidales bacterium UBA1208 | reverse complement strand
TTCAATTTTCAATTCGTCTATCACGGTTTCCGTTATGTCGAAATAACAGGATTACGTGAGCAACCCCGACCCGACGACTTTACCGGCCTTGTCCTCTACGACGAAATGCCGATAACCGGCTCCTTCGAGACCTCCAACGAGATAATCAACACCGTCTACCGCAACGCCACATGGGGTATACGAGGAAACTACCGCAGTATGCCCACCGACTGCCCCCAGCGCGACGAGCGCATGGGCTGGACAGGTGACCGTACCACCGGCAACTATGGCGAGAGCTACATCTTCGACAATCACCGCCTCTACGCCAAGTGGCTGCAAGACCTTGAGGACAGCCAGTTTGAAAACGGAGCACTCCCCGATGTCGCCCCTGCCTATTGGCGCAACTACACCGACAACATGACCTGGCCGGGTGCCTTCATCACCGTGGCCGACATGATATGGAGGCGTTTTGGCGACTTCCGTCCCGTCGAGCAGCACTACGATGCCATGAAACGTTGGATGCTCCACATGAAGAAATACTACCTCAAGGACGGCATCCTCATCCGCGACACCTACGGCGACTGGTGCGTGCCGCCCGAAAGTCCCGAACTCATCCATTCGCGCGACACCAACCGCATCACATGGCCCGCCTGCCTCTCGACGCCATACTATGTCGAGTATTGCATGCTAATGGGAGGATTTGCCGCAAGCCTTCATCGGGAAGACGACGTTCAGTATTTCGAGAATGAAATCAATTCCGTCACAAAGGCATATAACGCCCGCTATTTCGACTCCGTTGCCGGATACTATGCCAACAACACCGTCACCGCCAACATCCTCCCGCTTGCCTTTTGGATGGTCCCCTCACCTGGCTATGAACATAACGTAATGGACAACATCATTGAAAAGACGGAGAACGATTTCGGTGGCCACGTATCAACAGGTGTCGTAGGCATCCAACACCTCATGCGTACCCTCACCGATTACGGCCGCGGCGACCTTGCCCTGCGGATGTCCACCGATACTACCTACCCCAGTTGGGGCTATATGGTGAAGAACGGTGCCACGACTATTTGGGAGCTTTGGAACGGCGACACGGGTGACCCAGCCATGAACTCCGGCAACCACGTCATGCTCCTTGGCGACCTCATCATCTGGTACTACGAATACCTTGGAGGCATCCAACCTCTCACCCCCGGCTATAGCAAGATTATGTTGAAGCCATATCCCATCAATGGCCTCGACCACGTAAACTGCTCCTACCAATCCGTTTCCGGACTAATCAAAAGCTGCTGGAAACGTAATGGCGACCACTTCGAGTGGGACATTCTCATACCCGCCAACACTACTGCCGAAGTCTACCTCCCCACTGCCGACGGCTACAAAAAACAGACCCTCGCCAGCGGCAAACACCACCTACATTCAAGACTCCATTAACGTATTGAAAGGCATCCGTTCCAACCACATCAAAAACCGATATCCGCATTGCAATAATGTCACTCAGATGAAACAACTTCAAAAAAGAGGATTCTTTCTGCTTCACCTCTCCGTGTTCATAGCCGGCTTTACAGGGGTGCTGGGACGTCTAATCGAGTTGGACTCCGCCCTGCTTGTATGGCACCGAATGGCTTGGGCTGCCGCAATTATGGCCCTATATCTGCTTGTCAAAAAGGAACGGGTACACTATTCTCTCCACGACACGCTAAAGATGAGTGGTGTAGGTGTGCTACTATGCCTGCATTGGGTTTTCTTCTATGCCAGTATCAAGACATCAAATGTCTCTATCGGTGTCGTATGCTTCTCTTTGGTAGGATTCTTTACAGCACTATTTGAACCCATTATCAACAAACACCGTTTCTCCGCCCAGGAGTTTCTATTCAGCATCCTCACATTATGCGGTGTATATCTCATTTTCCAGTTTGACATACGCTATCGTTTGGGAATCCTGCTGGGGATTATTTCCTCGGCCCTGTATTCACTGTTTGCCATCGCGAACCAGCGTGTGGGGAAACAATATGAAGCCAAAAACATGCTCTTTTGGGAGATGTTCGGTGGCCTCATTGTTCTCACATGCCTTCTCCCTCTCTACAATGCAATAACGCCAATTGAACGATTCCTCCCATCTGGTATGGACTATCCCTACATGGCCTTTATGGTCATCTTCTGCACCATAGGACTATGCCTGCTACAAATTATTGTATTGCGGAAAATCGATGCTTTCACCGTAAACCTCACCTATAACCTTGAACCTGTTTACAGCATCCTGCTCGCTATGTTGATCTTCAACGAGTACAAAGAGTTGAATCCATCCTTTTTTCTTGGTTTGTCACTCATCATCATCTCGGTAGTGCTACAAACGTGGTCGAAACTAAAGATTACCCTGCCAAAGGAAAATAGACACCACAGTAAGAGCTAAACCGGTATCTGAAAAAAGGCATGTTTCAACTGTCCCTGATCGAACACAAATCAATCATCAGGTTCATTTCCATCATCCCTTTTCAACGTATGCTCTTTTCCGCGAATCCTCCCCAACCCACGCCATTCATTCCTCCACCCTTCGACCTCAGTTCTACCTCAGTTCTCCTTCTGTAATGGGAGAACGATGGGAGAACGATAGGAGAACTGAGGAATATGGAGCGACGGAAGAGCGACCAGATCCATATCGGTCATCGTGTCGGGAACATAGAATAAAACGGTTATTATCAGACTTCCCATTTTACATGTTTCCGCTTTGCTCTTGAATGGCCTCCAATGGAAGCCCACTTGGCCTAATGACCGAATTGGGTTGAATGAGCCCCGACCGACCCTCAAAGAAGCAAATAGCCATTCTCTACACAGCATCACTCCTTTTCATAATTATTTTGCCGAATGGGAATTATTGCGTATCTTTGCAACATGAAAAAAAGAAGAATATTATGACGTAACATATCGAAACAATATTGATACATAGAGCTTGAAGTACTTGCCTCCTTAACTGAAAGCTGGTAATCTTAAATGAGTTAAGAATAAAGAAACGACGAATTCCTGCACTGATGAAGAATGAGCGTTTCCTTATTTACTGCTTCCAGCTCACAATATTAAACACGGATGCCGAAATATTTTACCACAATAACAATCTAACACATGAATAATCTCAAGAACATTCTCCGCAAAATTCTCATGATCCTGCATATCGACCTGACCCAGAATCTACGATATGACAGATTAACCGACACCATCATGAAGAAGTTCCTACGTCCGAACTCCAACTGCATTGACATAGGCTGCCACAAGGGCGAAATCTTGGAAAAAATCCTATATCATAGCCCTAAAGGAAGCCATTTCGCTTTCGAGCCGATACCAGACATGTACCAGTCGTTACAAAGCCGTTTTGGCAATACGGCCAAAATTTTTCCCTATGCCCTCGGTGACACTTCCGACAACAAAGTGACTTTCAACATTGTTACAAATGCTCCGGCATACAGCGGATTGCGTCAACGATCCTACGACGATTTGCCTGAAGCGCAAATCAAACAAATTGAAGTCGACGAACGACGTCTTGACGATGTACTGCCGGAAGGCGTACATATTGACTTTATCAAGATAGATGTTGAAGGTGGCGATTACAACGTGTTAAAAGGGGCAGAACGCATTATTAAAGAGAACACCCCTCTGATAATATTTGAATTCGGCATTGGAGGGGCAGACCACTATGGAATTACCCCCACAGACCTATACAACCTCTTGTCCAACCAATACAACTATGGTATATATACCCTCAACGGCTACTTGAAAGCACGTCCTCCGCTGTCCGAGGAAACCCTTCACCACTTTTTTTACGAGGGGAAAGAATACTACTTTGTTGCAAGTCCGCGAAAGTCCATCGACAAATGACGTTTGGACACACAATACACAGCATTCATTCTTGTGTCATTGCGACCAAGCGTTGCCCCAGGTCGTGGGCGTTCTGCAGGTCGATGGCAAAGTGTTCGTCGCGGTAGCGGCGTTTATCCTCTTCGCTGAAGAGGTTGAAGTCGTAGCGTGAGTAGTCGTTGAATTGGTAGGTATTGCAGACGTAGAGTGTTTCGGAGTAGCCGAAGATGTCCTCCATCACCTTGGCATTCTCGTCCAGGATGGCGGGGTAACCTATTTGCTTCATGTAGTCCTCGGGGCAGTTCATGGTGAGAATCATGGCGGTAGGGATGACCTTGTCGCGCAGACAGATGTGTCGCCCCAGATGACCATTGGTTTCACCTTCCGGCCGTTCGTACATATAGGTGCCGACGGGGAACATCAGTCGCTCCATGAACGCACGCATGACTCCTGTGGGATAACTGTAATAGACAGGTGAGCCCAGCACGATGACATCAGCCTGGTGGGCACGCTCCAGCAGAGGGCGCAGGTCATCCTTTATGGCACAGATGCCGTTGGTTTTCGAGTTCTTGATTTTACAGGCGAAGCAGCTTTTGCAGCCGTGGAATTTGATGTCGTAGAGATGTACCATCTCGCACAATGCTCCAGCCTCTTCGGCCCCTTTCATGGCGCTTTCCAGCATCTTGGCGGTGTTCCAATTCTTGCGCGGACTGCCATTGATAAACATTGCTTTAACCGTATTGCTCATATCAGATTTATATTTAGTTTTGAAAATGCAAAGATACATTTTTTTCACCACACCTTGGAACTGATAATTTTCGCACCACTACAGATGTTTTTCTCAGTATCGGAAAATATTCGTAATTTTGCAATCCGATTATGTACAACAAGAAAATACCTGTAGACACCCGCTGTGGATTCCGCGTGGCGATGGAAGTGATGGGCGGCAAGTGGAAGCCCTACATCATTTACGAACTACTTGACGGTCCGCGACGCCCCAGCGAGTTGGCTCGAAGAATGCCGCAAGAGGCCAGCGACCGCGTACTGGCACAGCAACTTAAAGAACTAACCGAATACGGCGTAGTGGAACGCCGTGTCATCGACCCCGTCTGTAAGCATACCGAGTACAGCCTCACCGACCTCGGTCGCAGCCTCATCCCCATCATAGAGCAGCTCCGTTCATGGGGAAACGGATTCCGCCCGCAGCTGGAAAAGATACTCAGTGAAAAAACAAAGGCTCTTCCGACAAATGCGTTAAAGGAAGCTGGCATTTCGGGGAAGACTAACAGTAGCGAAGTACATCATTGATACCAACACAGGCATTGAGTACCTACGTGTGTCTGAGCGCGTGAGAAAGTGGGTCTCAGCCACCTCTCGCTATTTCTTCCCCATAAGTATGGCAGAACCTTTGAGCCCCAGCCATGTGGCCTCACATCGGCTCATGAAAAGACCGTTGTCGGTGGGGACAAGCTTCACATCAGCATAGCCCATGTCTTTCAAACGCTGCACATACTTCTGCATGTCGCCATACTTCAGGTTCGAGAAGATGTCGTGGATGGCGAAGGTACCACCTTTCTTAAGCACACGGAGTGTCTCCATCAGAATCTCCTGACGGTTCCGGCTTGGGATATTATGGTATACGTAGTTGCTGCATACCGCATCGAAGGTTTCGTTGGCGAAATTAAGACGTACTGCATCTCCCTTAGCAAAGGAAGTGTTTGATACACCCTCGGCTTTGGCATTCTCCTCGCAGAGTGTCTTGCTAAAAGAGGAATACTCCACACCCCAGCGGTCGATGCCGGTCATCTGTGCGTTCGGATTGTGCTTGGCCACGGCAATGGTCAATGCACCGCTTCCACACCCTACGTCAAGGCCGCTGCCGCCTTCGGGCAGTACGACTCTCGCGGCTACGCCGTCGATTATCCTACGCGACAGCTGGCGCTTTCCGTTGTACGAGAAAGACTTGTACAGCAAAATCATCCAGACCGTCACGGCCAACAAGAAGAGTGTGAGGACAAGGAAAAGTATTGTAAGCACGGTTTTCCATATTCCGGCTGTAAGCAGTCCGCTCACACCGAAGACAAGGAACAGGCCAAGGCATACCGCACATCCTGCCGCCGTTCCACAAATCATGCCCTTGGGCATCCAGTTTTTGTAGTTGGGTTTCATGGTATCTTTTTATTTTGTTGCTATTACAGTAAGCCAGTGGTGCTGTTCGTCGCCGTGGACGGCAATGTCGCGGAATCCAGCATTGGTCAAGTGGGCACGTAGCTCATCGGGTGTGTAGGTGTGCATACCTTCTATCATTTTCTCCCATTTCTCGTTGTTGCCCGTGAGGCCGTCGTCCTCGTTGACGATGGCAAAACGTCCATTCTCTTTCAAAATGCGGTGTACGCCACGGAAGCACTCTTCGATGTCCGGCCAGAAGTAGACGGTCTCAAAGGCGGTCACGATGTCGAAAGCATTCCCATCAAAAGGCAGTGCAGAAGCATTTCCCTCCAGCACCTTGCAGCGTCCTGCGGCAATGGCGGCGGCGTTCACTTCGGAGCTTTTCTTCACCGAGACTGGGGAATAGTCGATGCCCGTCACCGTCCCTTTGGGGCAGCGCTTCAGCAGACGTGCCACATTGGCACCGCCACCGCACCCCACATCCAGGACGTTGGCATTGTCGGTGAGCGTCAGATGCGAGAGTCCCCATTCCGCCATACGGGCGTGGCCACCGCCATTCATGCCGTTGACCATCATTCTTCCGAAGAAACCTTCGGGCTTGCGTGTATTACTGAAAATCTTGCTTAGTATCCCCATAGTCATATAATGTTATTTGATTATTTTTTTAGCTATCCACAATCCGCACTCGGCAGCTACGACGATGGCCACCAAGGCGACTACAAACCACAGCGTGCTCTGCAATTGAGCCATAGCGTCGGCATAGGCCTGCCCCATCTCCTCGGCGGCTCCCTGGAGGTACCACGCCTTGCGTGTCCAAAGGTAGATAATCTCTGCAATGTTTCCAAGGGCGAGAATAGGGTATGTGACGCCATCCTTCTTTACGCCCATGCGCACCAAATCGCTCAGCACACCGAAGCCGACGATAACGGCCAGACAGGTGAGGTCCACCTCGCCCATAGCCATCATCACCAAGCCGAATACGGCAGACAACACCGTTCCCAAGCCGAACTTATGCCAGCGAAGCGAGAGCCAGCGGTAGGGCAATGCGCCAAGGAGCGCGCCCAAGGCTGGAGCCAGCATCCAGCAAACTGGATGGGCAAAACCGATAAACTCGGCAGCGAATACCGCCACAAAATACAGTACCACGAAACCCGTAGCACCCCAGAATGTCAGTTTTTTATTCATACAATAGCTTTTTTGATTCATGCTGCAAAAATACCGACTTCCCCACGACCCCGCAATCACCAAAAATGAGGATTTTTGCGGCAAATGCACATCCTATTCTCCGCATATTTTGCGGGGAATAATTGGCTTTTTCTCCGCATGGCAACAAAAAAATGATGTGCAGTTTCATGGTAGCACTCCTTTTTACTCCAAATCTCTTATGGGGACTTCTATAAATCACCTCAAAAAGGTGAAACTATTAATAACACGGTACATACCGAAGACGCCGTGCCGTGACACTCAAGACATCTGAAAACTGCGTCCCGAAAGGTCGCGACATTTATAGAACCTACCTTATGACTGATTTGAGCTAAAAAAGGCAAAAGCGCATCCTGTATCGGGATGCACTTCTTTAGATGTTTTTCATTTACGCGTCAACAGAGCTCTCAATTCACCGTCGACGTGCCAGTAGGCTTTGCCATCGCCACCGAGGTCATACTGGTCTGTTAACTCACGTTGTAGAAGAGGTACGCGGTCATACATCGCGTTTTGAATCATTGTCCTTTCCCTGCGGCGGAAACGCCGGTGACTTTTTGTTTTCCCTCTCTTTTGCGAGCAGGCAACCCATGTGCCTGCACATGTTTTCTTTCTACTTTTACCCATTTTGTCTTGAATGTTGTGGGCGGTCATGGCTCCTTGTCACGCCGTCCGGTTAAACATTACAAGACTATGAGCTTTACTATGTATTTCATATCAGTCATTTGTGACGATATACTCAGCATCAGCGGCGACTGCACAATCTACAAACTTATTGTCATCTACATCCTGTTCTATCAAGCCGAAATGGATGTATGTTTCTTGAAAGTGAGTGGTATGCAGTCGTGCGATGGCTTCCACTACGTTACGGGCTATTTCCTTAGTGGTCTTTTGCGCAAGGATTTCCTCGTACTCAATCAATATCTCTGTGTTAACACATAGAGAAATATCCCCACATAGCACCCCAGTCCATACCTTGTGATATGGGCTATTGGTTGGCAATGCCTGGAGGAGGCAGTTGGTGTCAAGTACGATTCGACGCATATCGGTAAGGGGTGCGCATGTGCTCTTCGCCCCATTGTTTAATCGTTTCTTCATTGATGGTGCCATTGTCCCACAGGGCATCGATTTCCTTCTGTGCCTTTGCGGCGAAGAAGTGTGCCACCAAGTCCTTGAACTCATTCAACTCCGCCTCAGAGTTGATGTTCTTCAGGGCATTCAGTAGTTCCAACTGTGCTAATTGAGCGTATGACATATCGTTATTATTTAAATAGATAACGGAGGATGATGGGTATTATTGTACAAAGGAACAAAAAAGAGCGTGTATAGACACACTCTTTTTCTTTGAAAGTAAAAACCATCCTGTTATCGTGCGGATAATTCGGTTGTTATTCTCCGCAAATTTTGCGGCGAATATGCAACTCTTTCTCTGCATAGCAACAACCATAGTATGCGCGATAGAAAGCATTGGGGAATCCTCTATAAAAAAACATATTGTCACATTGGAAAAAAGTCGTACTTTTGCAAATTGAAATGAACAAGATGTTATACATCATCGGGGGCTGTAATGGGGCAGGCATAACCACCGCCTCTTTTACGGTTAATTCTCAAATGATAAACCATGTCTGAGAAGGAAATACTTGAATTACAAGACAAAATAGACGAGGGTCTTTTGATGGCCGAAAAACGTATGCTGCAAGAAAAACCCTTGCACGACGAGTGTGTCATCGTCCAAAACTCCGACGGAGTAATACAGCATATTCCAGCAAAGCAAGTAATTGCCGAGCATGCTATATTCCAATAAACTCTTCTCTGCAGCGTGAAATTGATAAAATGATTATGATAAAATCGTAGAAAGATAACAAAGACAACATAGCTTTTTCCCTGCCTATACCGTAGATAATAATTTATTTCATTTGTTTGTCGCCGCTGATTGAAGCGGCGTTATTTGTATTGAAAGAAAGCCAGCAAAAAATATTTGGTCAATTCAATTATTCTTTGTATTTTTGCAAATTGAAAAATATACAATTATGTGCACTTATAGTATATCTGTTGATGACTCCATACTGGAGAAGGTAAAGTCTGCGCTGCCTGACGACAAGGCTGTAGAGGCGTGGATGCAGTCGCAGATAGACATTCTGCTACTACAGCTTGCCGAGAGTCAGACTTGCAAGGTGCAGACAGAGGATAGTATCGCCTCATACTCTCGTAGAATTGCCAACATCCGTAAGAGACTCAACCCCAAACAGGGTCTCACAAGCCACGAAGGAAGGTCATACTCTCCTGAACTAGATGTCATTCTTTCCATGCCGATGCTTGACGAGGCCGATGTGCCGGAGGTTGTAAGCAGCCTTTTGGGTGCAGGCTCACCCGTTGCTGACCAAGACTTGAACGCACGCGAGGCGTATTATCAATATCAGATGGAAAAACACCAATGACACGCCTTTTTCTTGACACCAATATCGTAGTTGACTTGCTCGACCGTCGCGAACCTTTTTGCCACGATGCGGTACGTCTCTTCTCTATGGCATACAACAAACAGGTGCAACTCGTTGTTTCACCAATGACCTTCTCCACTGCCTCCTTCCTACTCCGCAAGCACGGCCCCGAGGGTGTGCGTAAACTGCTGTCTAATTTCCGACAACTAGCTCGAGTGTCCACCACAGATGAGCGCACAGTCGATGATTCTTTAGCTTCGCAGTTTCAGGACTTCGAGGATGCAATGCAGTATTACACTGCCCTCCGTGCTGATGCAGAAGTCATAATCACCCGCAACGGGAAGGATTTCACAGCCTCAAGGATTCCTGTAATGACCGCTGGGGAATATCTATCGGCGATTGAGAACAAATAATGCCGTAGTGTATGATAACATATCAATGTAATGAGAAAGTAACTCTAACAAACAACATGACATAAAACGTAGAAATATAACAAAGACAACATAGAACAATAACGCAGCTCATTCTCTGTCTATAGATCTGGAAAATCAATTGTTAGGAAGAAAGCATGCGAATGTTCACGCTTTGGCGTGAATTATTCAGTGCTTATCACCTAACAAGGCAATTCCAGAGCCCATAGACATGATGAGCATCAAAATGAATAATTCAACGCCTTTTTTGTACAATATGGCTGTACCAATGGTAAATAATCCTAAAGAAAACACTAATGCGAGAGAAATTGATTTCGCAGAGCTAAACCGTTTTTCCGAGAGACAGAAATACCACAACTTGCTTCGCGACTATCAACGGAAAAACAAAGCGGAGATTTACAAAGAGTGGGGCAATGGCTCGATGAACCTTATGCTGCAAATGCCGACAGGCACAGGAAAGACCCACCTCTTCGCCTCTATCATCAAAGACTTGCAGGATTATTTCTATCAAAAAAGCCGTCTGAATAGCACTGAATCTTGGGAAGAACGCAATAAATGGGTCTTACCAAAAATTCTGGTACTTGTACACCGTATCGAACTCATTGAGCAGATACATGATACCCTCGCTGAAAAATACAAGCATTCAAGTGGAATAGTGTCGGGTGGCGTTATTATGGGCGAAACAAAGAACGTAATCGTGGCTTCCGTCCAGACGTTCAGCCGCCGAGCCAAACTTGAGAAGTGGGTGAAAGATGTGGATTTCGACTTCATCATTATAGACGAGGCACATCATTCCACAGCTGAAAGCTACCAGCGGGTTAGAAAAACATGGCCCAAAGCGAGATTACTCGGCGTTACTGCAACACCCTACAGACTCAATCATCAACCTTTCACAGATGTGTACGACAAACTGATTCTAAGCGAGCCAGTATACAAATTCATTGAGAAAGGATACCTTTGCCAATACGATTACTTTTCCATAAAGCCCAGTTCTCAGATACAATACCAAATCGACCATCTTGCAACCGATTTCAGTGGTGATTATGACGAGCGGGCAATGTCGGAACTGCTGAACCAAGACAGAATCCGAGCGAGTATACTTGGCACCTACGAGAAATTTGCCAAAGGGAAGAAAGGTATCGTATATACCATCAACCGCTTGCATAACCAAATGCTGGCCAGTTTGTTTAGCTCACATGGTTATAACGTAGCATATATCGACAGCCAGACACCCAAAGAAGAACGCAACAATACAGTACAAGCATTCCGAGACGGCAAGCTTGACATCATTTTCAACGTCAACATCTTTAGTGAAGGTTTCGATTGTCCCGATGTCGAATTCATACAACTTGCCCGACCGACTAAATCACTTTCTATGTACTTGCAACAAGTGGGACGAGGTTTTCGTATATTTGAAGGGAAAGAGAAAGTGCTTTTCCTTGACAATGTCGGTCTATACAATCGCTTCGGTCTGCCTTCCGCCCGACGTGCCTGGCAACACTACTTTGAAGGTCGAGAAGATTGGCAAGATGAAAAAGGAAGAGATAATGGTATCCTTGGCGAGCCTCATGACACTGGCTTTGATTTATCCGAAGGTGACGAAGAAGTGGATCTTATTTATGCATCCTCAGAGCAGCCTTATGACGAAGAGCCTCAACCTATTGATATGGAAAACAATGAAAGTACAATGATTGACGACAGAATAATAATTAAGTTTAGCGATTGCCAGTACGACCTCTCAAAGACATCACGCAAAGAACTGGCAGAATTGTTGATTCGTATTGAAAAAGAAAGAAAAACAAATGTGATTGATGTCGAGAGCTTAGAAGCACAACTCAAATCAGACACAGATGACCGAAAAAAGAAGATAGAAGAGTTTATTGCAAATAGTGGGTTTAGTCGAGAGGAATTCCTTGCTGTTCTGTCATCAAACCAATCTTTAACATAGTAAACAACGAGACAATGACATACGATATTAATACCATATCCCAAAGCGAATTGTTGAAGCTCTTGCTTTCCGTCAAGGACCAGTTTTCAATTGATGCAATTGACGGAGAAAAGGCAAAATACGAACTCGAACAGCAGGAGAAAGCATTGCTACGACGCAAACAGTTAGAAAGCGAAATTGCCAAAAGTGGATTCTCCCGTAATGAAATATTGGACTATATTTCAGTGAAAAACGGCAAAGAACTTTTTTCTACTGCTGTTGAGTCGGATAAAGCACCGAGGCAAATCTTTGGTAATTTCTTGTATGAAGGTGAATTATCAATTCTATTCGGTGATGCCGGTGTGGGCAAATCAATTTTAGCCTACGATATTGCGTTCTTTGTAAGTGGAGGTGGTCACAAATGGGAGGGGCTGGAAAGCCCCAATATCTCGACACTGTATCTCGACCTCGGAATGTCTACGAAACAGTTCGTAAGTCGATACAAAACTGCAGAACCATACATTCCCGACACATTTCATCGGGCAATGATAGATTCAACCAAATTGTCAGAAAAGGAAATTCTTCCGGAAGTCACAAGGTTGATTGTGGGTACGCAGTCCACGGACAATCCGCCAAAGTTTATCATTGTCGATAATATTACCAATGGTTTTGGTACAATGACAGCCGCAACAAAAATGAGGGATCTTCTATCTGAGCTTAAAAATCTCAAGGAAAAATTCGGACTTACGATGCTTCTTATTGCCAATTCGAAGAAACAAAAACTACGAATTATCAAACTGAACGACCTCGGCGGGTGGACTAATCATATCAATTTTATTGATAGCATTTTTGCAATCTCTTCATCACAAGTTGGCAACGAGTTCAAGTACATCAAACAAATTAAGAGCCGTGCGGACGAGAAAACGGACGAGGTAACGACGCTAAAAATCACCAAAGAGCCGTATCTGTCAATGCAGTATGTCAATCACACATACGAAGATGCCCACATCGACAGAGAAGACACGTCACTGTTGATGCTGAGAATATCGCCGGAGCAAGAAATAAAATTACTGCAAATGCACAAAGACAAGTGCAAAGCCCTCGACATTGCCAATAAACTTGGTCTTACCGTTGGGACGATATACAGTTACCTACTTCACAACCATCTGTTGTAGCTATTCAAGATACATGATGCTTGAAAAGATAAGTAAATCTATCAAACAAGCGTCTTTAAGTATCTCGGACAACGGTATAAATCTTTTCTTTGTCTTTTTCATGGCATTCAATGGTTACAAGTTGGACACATCAGCCTTGCGGCAATCGGCTGCATAGAACGAGCGAGTTCACCACCGACATAAGCAATCGGCTCTCCCATCGGGTCAAGTCCGTTGGCTTTGGCGATATGGTTATTCTGTTGTGGCGGATTTACAATCCGAAAATAGTAAAAAAAACGTTGATAACACAATAATCTCCGACAAGCAAACAACAAAAGGAGCGCCAATTTGGCACTCCTTTTATTGTTTATTTTGGTCATTTCACCAAGTCATAGCCTGTGCTGCGGCCACCTGATTCGGTGCGGACAAGGATGCCTTTGGCCACAAGGTCTTGCAGGTCACGCAGGGCGGTGTCGGATGAGCATTTGTTTATCTTCGCCCATTTGGACGAGGTCAGTTTACCCTCAAAACCGTCCCACAGCATATTGATTATCTTGGTCTGCCGCTCATTCATTGCCACATGACGATTGTTTTCCCAGAAAGAGGCCTTGCTGAGGGTATGCTCAATGGTCTCCATAGCCACATTGATGGCAGTTTCCATCCTTCCGAGAAACCATAGTAGCCATGCAGTGATGTCGAGTGCTCCCTTCTGTGTCTGTTCCAAAATGTCGTAATATTCTTTCCGGGCCAACGCAATCTGCGTGGACATGCTGTAGAATCGATAGGATGTGGCATCTGATTTCGCCAAAAACATATCGGTGATGGTTCTTGCCAACCGCCCATTGCCGTCGCTGAATGGGTGAATGCTGACAAACCAAAGATGGGCAATAGCGGCTTTAAGCACAGAGTCTGTGTCTGACGTGTTTATCCATTGCAGCAGTTCCGACATCATCTGAGGCACGTCCTTGCCAGCAGGAGCCTCGTAATGCACTTTCTCTTTGCCATACTGACCGGACACAACCTGCATACTTCCCTGTCGCCAATCGCCCACGGTGATATGCGCCAACCGTCCAGGATTGGGAAA
>DBXQ01000103.1:883-1192 GCA_002309955.1 Bacteroidales bacterium UBA1208 | reverse complement strand
AATGATGCACTGCGTCAAACATCACCCCCACCACACCTTCAATATAGCGGTCGGATGATGGCACACCTACACGGTCAATTCCCAACTGCCATGCTACAGACGAACGCACATCGTCGGCATTCAAGGCAATGCCTTCTATTTCTGAAGACTTGATAATGTCCGATGTCATTGCATCAAGCACCACTGGGCTTTTTACATCAAATCCAAGCGTGTCAGCCATACCTAATAGTCGCCCTTGCTGATGTCTTACACGCACCAATAGTTCATTGATTTTCTGCTCGTCCCACTGGAAATTCGGCCAGTTCTTAT
>DBXQ01000103.1:267-837 GCA_002309955.1 Bacteroidales bacterium UBA1208 | reverse complement strand
TATTCTCCGCATATTTTGCGGCAAATATACAACTTTTTCTCCGCATGGCAAGAAAAAAGAGGTGCAATCTGATGACTGCACCTCTTTTTTGTTTATTGTGGTTTGTGTTACCGCGGTGTTCGGATCCGCGGAGCGGTCTTTGGGACCGCAGCATCCGCAAGGGATGCTTTCTCCGCTTCGCTATCGTAAAGGTTCACTGAACCTTTACTTCACCTCCTCGTAGTCGACGTCGGTGACGTTGGGGTCGGAGTTGTTGTTGCCTTGGTTGGCACCGGGGTTACCGCCGGGGTTGCCGCCCATGTTGTTGGGGTCGAAGCCGGCACCGGGGTTGCCACCGGCTTGCTGCTGGGCGTTGTACATGTCCTGGCTGGCGGCCTGCCATGCCTGGTTGATTTTCTCCATGGCGCTGTCAATCTGTCCGACGTTGCGGGCGCTGTGGGCGGCTTTCAGCTCGGTGAGGGCGGCCTCGATGGCGCTCTTCTTCTCGGCGGGAATCTTGTCGCCATATTCTTTCAGGTTCTTCTCGCTCTGGAAGATCATGCCATCGGCGGCGTTGATTTTCTCAATCTC
>DBXQ01000103.1:0-251 GCA_002309955.1 Bacteroidales bacterium UBA1208 | reverse complement strand
GCCTTCTTGTCGGCGTCGGCGTTGGCTTCGGCTTCAGCCTTCATGCGCTTGATTTCGTCTTCGCTCAGACCGCTGGAGGCCTCGATGCGGATGTTCTGGCTCTTGCCGGTGGCCTTGTCGAGGGCGCTGACATTCAGGATGCCGTTGGCATCGATGTCGAAGGTGACCTCAATCTGCGGTACTCCACGCGGTGCTGGTGGGATGCCAGCCAAGTGGAAGCGGCCAATGGTCTTGTTCTGGTTGGCCATAGG
>DBXQ01000092.1 GCA_002309955.1 Bacteroidales bacterium UBA1208 | reverse complement strand
ATGGCGTCGCGCAGGCGGTAGTTGGTCTTGCCGGTACCCACGCCCAGTTTCTCAAGTTCCTGAATCATGCGCTTAATGGCTTTCTTCACTGTCAGGCCGTTCAAGAATCCACTATTGACTAAAATGCCATCCTTCGCATCGAAACTCTCCGTCCACGTGGATGTATCAGATGGTTCTCCGTTTTCAGTTTTCAGTTTTCCGTTTTCCACTACCTGGATGATGGGCAGGCTAAAGTGACGTGCAAAGGCGAAGTCGCGGCTGTCGTGAGCCGGCACAGCCATGATGGCACCGGTGCCGTAGCCCATCAGCACGTAGTCGGCAATCCAGATGGGCAGCTTGGCCCCTGTGATGGGGTTGATGCCGTAAGCTCCTGTGAAAGCGCCGCTTACCTTGCGGACTTCGGCCATACGCTCGCGCTCGCTGCGGTTCTTGGCGTGGGCAATATATTCTTCCACCTCGGCACGATGTTCCGGGGTGGTGATTGCTGAAACCAGTTCGTGTTCGGGAGCCAATACCATGAAGGTGGTGCCGAACAGGGTGTCGGCACGAGTGGTAAACACTTCCAGGTCAATGTCTTTGCCATCCACTTTGAAGATGACAGAGGCACCCATGGATTTGCCTACCCAGTTGCGCTGTACTTCCTTGATAGATTCGTTCCAGTCCACGGTGTCCAGATCGGAAAGCAGACGTTCGGCGTAAGCGGTGATACGGAGCAGCCACTGTTTCATGGACTTGCGCACCACAGGGAAGCCACCACGGACGGAGAGACCGTCAACTACCTCGTCGTTGGCCAGTACCGTGCCCAGCTCGGGACACCAGTTCACCAGCGCCTCGGCCTGATAGGCCAGACGGTAGTTCATCAAAATTTCCTGCTGTTCCTTTTCGCTCATGGCCTTCCATTCGGCGGCGGTGAAACTCAGCGGCTTGCTTTCGGCCACATCGAGGCCTTCGGTGCCGTTGGCCGCAAACTTCTCCACCAGTTCGCTGATGGGACGGGCTTGCTTGGCTTGGTTGCAATAGTAGGATTTAAACAGCTGAATGAAAGTCCATTGGGTCCACTTGTAGTATTCTGGGTCGCTGGTGCGCACCTCGCGGTCCCAGTCGTAGCAGAAGCCGATTTTGTCCATCTGCTCGCGGTAGCGGTTGATGTTCTTTTCGGTGGTCACGGCGGGGTGGGTACCCGTCTGGATGGCGTATTGCTCGGCGGGCAGACCGTAAGCGTCATAGCCCATGGGGTGCAACACGTTGAAGCCTTTCAGTCTTTTGTAGCGTGCGTAAATGTCGGAGGCGATGTAGCCCAGGGGGTGTCCCACATGCAGTCCCGCGCCCGAAGGGTAGGGGAACATGTCCAAAACGTAGAACTTGGGCTTGCTGTGGTCAATGTCAACCTTGTAGATTTTGTTGTCGCGCCAGTACTGATGCCACTTTTTTTCGACTTCTGTAAAATTGTAATCCATTATATTTCAGTATTTTAATTATTTTTATTTCTGAATTAGTACAAAAGAACAAAAATACAAAAAAAAGTCGTAAGTCTCACAAAATTTTTCACTTCCCTTTCCCCAACCGTCGGTGAGGCTCCTGTACGGAGGTAGAGGCATGGAGGCAACTGCGTCCTCGCAGTTGTTTGAATTGTAGAGATGCGCTGTATCTTGTCGCTTGTATGTGACAGTGTTGCATTATTTGTAGAGACGCATCGAATGCCCCCGCACGCAGTCATGGCTGGATGAGGCCCGTAGGGCCGACCAGACTACAGACAGGGGTGGAACCCCTGGGATAGGATGCGACACCCCACCTCGCGGCACAGGTGGCACTTGCCCTGATGAGGACACCTTGCTGCCGCGAAAGGGATAGAGTGCGATCAAAGAACAGGAGTAAGTCCAATTTTTTATTTTAGCTTGTGACGGTTTGTTAGTTTTTGTAACGGCTTTTTTCTTATTTTTGCAGCGGAAGGGGTATGCCACATATGTGAAGTCTCCCTTGCCATTTGTATAGTATAAAAAGTAATGACCAAAGTACACATACTACCCAGTGAGTTCAAACAGAAGCTTGAGCTGCAGATGGCAAACGCCATCAAGGCGGGGTTCCCGTCTCCGGCTGACGATTACCAGCACGATGCCCTTGACTTCAACCGCGACCTGATAAAGCATCCCGAAGCCACCTTCTATGGCCGTGTGGACGGTGACAGCATGGTGGATGCGGGTATCAACGATGGCGATATCGCTGTCATTGACCGCAGTGTGGATGCCATTGATGGTGATGTGATTGTGGCTTTTGTCAACAACGAGTTTACTATCAAATATTTAGACCTTAGCCACAAAGACGATGGCTATATTGAGTTGAGACCCGCTAACAAGAAATACGACCCCATCAGAATTGAGGATACAGACAACTTCGAGGTTTGGGGTGTGGTAGTATGGACTGTCCACAGCTGGAAGCGCTAACACCCTGAAACCTGAAATTTGAAACCCCATGTACGGCATTGTGGATTGCGACAACTGCTACGTCTCGTGTGAGCGTGTGTTCCGGCCCGACCTGAACGGCAAGCCCGTGGTGGTGCTGTCGAACAATGACGGCTGCATCGTGGCACGCTCCAACGAGGCCAAGAAACTTGGAATCAAAGCTGGGCTCCCGTATTTCAAACTTCAAGAACAGTTTCCAGACCAGAAGATTGCCATTTTCTCAAGCAATTACGAGCTGTATGGCGAGCTGACGGGACGGGTGGTGAGCATCATCCGCCAGGAGGCACCGCAGTATTTCCGCTATTCCATCGATGAGTGTTTTGTGTACCTGGACGGAATGGAGCAGATTGATCTGAAACAATGGGGCGAGAACCTGTATAAGCGTATCCGCAAGTCGGTGGGTGTGCCTGTGAGCATCGGGCTGGCTCCCAACAAGACCCTGGCCAAGATGGCCAGCCATTTTGCCAAGAAATATCCCGGCTACAGGCATTGCTGCCTGGTGGACAGTGACGAAAAGCGCAAGAAAGCGCTGAAGCTGTATCCCATTGGCGAGGTGTGGGGCATAGGCCGCAGATATGCCGCCAAGCTGGAAGCCCAGGGGGTGAAGACGGCTTGGGATTTTGCCTCGTGGCCAAGAGACAGGGTGGTGTCCACCTTCCACAATATAGTCATCCTTCGCACCTGGGCCGAGCTGAACGGCGAAGACCGTGTGCCCAATGAGGCTATGGCGAAGAAGCAAAGCATCTGCACCAGCCGCAGTTTCAACGGGATGGTCAAAGACTTGGAGACGCTGAAGATACATGTGAGCAATTACGCGGCCCGCTGCGCCGAGAAATTAAGGCGGCAAAACACAGTGGCCTCCATTGTGGGGGTGTTTGTGAACACGAACTGTTTCCGTGAGGATTTGCCCCAGTACTGGAAGTTTGAGGAGGTGACACTGCCCACCGCCTCCAATTCGGCGGTCACCATGGTGAAAGCCGCCAATGAGCTGCTTACAAAGATATACAAGCCTGGCTACTCCTACAAGAAAGCAGGGGTGATAGTGATGGGCATCAGCCCTGACTCGCCCATACAGCTCAACTTGTTTGACATCAATGCCGAGCGGTTTGAGAAACTGAAATCGCTGGATGCGGTGATAGACCGCATCAACAGGCTTCACGGCACGGAAACCGTCATCTTGGGGGCGCAGCAGTACCCCCAGCGCAATGCCGAGGGCAAAGCGGAGGTGTTTGCCAACGCCATCAAGCATGACTTCCGCAGCAAGAATCCTACCACAAGGTGGAGTGATATTATCAAGTTGAAGTAGATCTGTGACTTTTCCATCTTTGGAAAAGTCACCAAAAGATCTTTGCCGATTGGAATGCAGCCGCACAGTCAGGCCCCCTCGCCAATCGGCGGGGCCCCCGCACGCATCGTCTTCTTCACACTTTCCACGGATGGAAAGTGTGCAAAGATCCTTTCCGACGGTAAGTGCAGCCGCACAGGCCCGTACGCCCCAACCGTCGGCATGGCCCCGCACGCAGCGTCAGGGCGAAATGCAGTCTGTATTCCCAGTGGACTAAGCCTCGGAGAGGCTTCACGCACGAAGTGCAATTAACCCCTGACAAGGCCGAAGGCCGCAGTCTGGGGTGGGCGTGATAGCACCCTCCTCCCATCGCAGCACACGAGACACTTGACTAGATGATAGGACGTACCTGCTGCGAAAGGGATTGCGTCACCATAAGGAAAATCTTCCAAAAATTGCTGACACCACCCTTGTAACTTTTGCAAAATCCCCAAACGCCCACAACCTCTTTTTTGTCATTTTTTTGACCAATCAATGCAACTTTTTGACTGAAAAGTTCAATTTATTAAATTATTGTTTTTCAACAAATTAACAACATTTCCACTATTGATTTTTTAATTTCAATGTTGTAACTTTGCGGAAATTTAACCTAAAACAAATCAATCATGGCAAAAATAATCGTTGACAAAACCGAAATCTCAGTGATAACTGTCGGAGCAGAAGACTACCTGTCTTTGACGGATATGGCAAAATTCAAGTCTGATGAACCTGCGGCCGTAATAAGCAATTGGATCAGAAACAGAAACACAATAGAATACTTGGGGCTTTGGGAAATCTTATACAACCCGATTTTTAAACCCCTCGAATTCGAGGAGTTTAGAAGACAGGCAGGGTTGAATGCTTTTACATTATCACCTCAAAAATGGATTAATGCAACCAATGCTTCTGGGATTGTATGCAAATCAGGTCGATATGGTGGGACTTTTGCACACAAAGATATTGCCTTCAAGTTCGCCGGCTGGTTATCCGTTGAATTTGAATTATATGTGGCAAAAGAGTTTCAACGAATGAAAGCGAGCGAGCTGAAAATGTTGGGCTGGTCCGTAAAACGAGAACTTGCAAAAATCAACTACCATATTCATACCGACGCCATCAAAGAAAATCTCATTCCTCAAGAACTTACTCAACAACAAATATCAGCTATTTATGCAGAAGAAGCAGATGTGCTGAATGTAGCACTGTTTGGAATGACTGCAAAACAATGGCGAGCCCTCTATCCTGACTTAAAAGGGAATATTCGCGATTATGCTACAATTAACCAACTCATTTGCTTATCGAACCTTGAAAATCTCAATTCGGTGTTTATTTCTGAAGGTGTCTCACAGACAGAACGACTTGTCAAACTCAATCTTATTGCCATTCACCAAATGCAAATTCTAGAGATGACATCTGGGGGAAAGATGCTAAAATAATGTTTCACAACACATTTGAAGTGTCGAAGACATAACATATTAATAACCCCTGACAAGGCCGAAGGCCGCAGTCTGGGGGTCAGCGGTAAGACTCCTGTCCCTCCTTTAGTGCCGAAGG
>DBXQ01000132.1:1716-27662 GCA_002309955.1 Bacteroidales bacterium UBA1208 | reverse complement strand
CTGTCTTTTTCGAGGTTTATCTTCACATCCATATTCTTCATCTGACCTAAGAAGGCGGTAGCTATCGACCCTTCGAGCGTGGAGACATGGCTGAATTCAGACGTACTGTCGAGTTCATGCACATAATCGCGCAATGGCTTATTTATACTCTTTTTCAAGGGATAATAATCGACAGAATCGTTCGTTCTCTCCGACTTAGTCCCACTATAGGGCAATGCCTTCAGGCTTTTTGTTAGATGATGGAACGAGGCGGAATCGTTTGCCTCCAGCATGGTGACGGTCACCTTAAGACCATTGCCGATAGGGTAGTTCTCGATGCACGAGGCCTTGATGCCTGTGCGGCCCACGTAGGTCTTGTAGAGGGTGGTCTGGGCCGAGGCATGGCTTCCGAGCAGCAATCCGGCTAATAGTATATATGTCTGAATGTGTTTCATATTATTGTAATGTTTTGATTACCTGTTTCATTCTGTTCAACACCTCGTCGGGGTTGCAATTGTCCTCACAATATACGCGCACTCCGTCGGCGGTCTCGGCATAGGCGTAATCCTGATGCTTGGTTGTCTGAGTTTCTTGCAACTGCTGTTTCACTGGGTGGGGTAGATTGTTGTGCGCCACAACGGGCATAGGTTGCTCCTGACGTGAGGGGAGCAGTAATACTGCGGCGATTATTGCCACTGCGGCCACCGCTGCGGCATATTGCCAGATATGGCGTGGCTCGTGCAACCGTTTTGTAGCTGGGGTGCTGTCTTGCTCAAGTCGTTGCCTGCCGGCTTGGTGCATCTGTTCTATCAGTTGGTCTGTATCTTTCATAGAATGTTTGATTGCTTGAATGTTTGAATGTGTAAATCTAATTTGATTAACGAATTAACACATTAACGAATTTCAAAGGTATTAGTCCAAGGCGGAAAGATTCCGTAGTTTCTGTTTTATCCTCGACATGCGGGTCTGCACGTTGGTCTCGCTGATGCCCAGCATCTCCCCGATTTCGTCCTGTTTCCAACCGTCGAGGTAGAGGCGCAAGAGCTTTTGGTCCTTGGCAGGCAGTTGGCGGATGAGGTCGTGCAGCCATTCTCGGTTTTCGCGGTCTAAGCCATTGTCGGGCAATTCTATTCCTTCCAGTGGTGAGGTCTCCACCTGTCGATGCCGGTGCCTCCACCATGAAATGCCTGTGTTCACCGCCACGCGCCACACCCATGTCACCGGCTTGGCGGTGGGGCGGTAGCGGCTCCAGCCCAGCCAGAGGTTCAGGATGATGTCCTGACGCAAATCCTCACAATCCTCCGTTGTGTGGCAGAAGGACCTGCACACACGGTTGATTGCTGCGGAATGCTCCTCGATGAGCGTAAGAAATTGATGTTGCATCATACCCCCATTAAACGCTAAGAAAAGAAAAAAATCACACTTGAATGCGAAAATTTTGAATGCGTTAATTCGTTAGTCAGACTAACGCGTTAAGACATTCACGCATTTATTCCCAGTATACCACGTTGTATTCCAACGTATAGTCGGGGTGTTCCGCGCGAATGACGCTGCCTTTGGAGTCATACACGGTGCGGGTAGTTGTATGTTCTTTGGAAGTGGCTCCGTTGTCCCACTCCTCTGGGTGGCTCGGACGGCTGATTTCCGTTCTCTCCTTTGGGGTGCCGTCGGGGCGGTAACTGACGTGGATGTCGGTTTCGGTGCCTTGCACCAACGACTTGCCCGACATTTCCATTATGCCACCCTGTGGATTGTAGCGATAGGCAAGCGAGTCGTAACCGCCGTAGCTGTTAATCCTGTAGCGTACTCTGCCTTGTACGTCGTAGACATAACGCTCATCGTAGCCCTCCAGTCCACGCGAACCGACCTCGTCGGTATATATCTGTCTTACCACACGCCCTTTGTCGTCGTACTCGCGACGGAAACAGCAGGTGTCAGTCTGTTCCTCCACCATTCCTTGCGACGCCTCCCTTTCGTAATAGGCATAGTCGCTTTGCATGACATGATGATCGGCATTGCGGACAAGTCGTACAAGACGGTAGGTGCAAACGGAGGTGTCAATGGCTGAGCCATCGCGTTCGCAGGAGACAAGACGGCAGAGGCCGACCACCCCTTCGGGCGTGTATTCTATGTTATCAACGAAAAGATGATTCCACACCATCCGCTGGCTGTCGTTATCCCAACGGCGTTCCACACGCTGCCATCGCACAAGACGGTTGAGAGAATCGTAAGAGAATTCGGTGCTGTCGGGAATCTCAGAGCGGTGGCGGCTGTAGGTCTGATGGCCTTGGCGGTTGTAGTGGGTGGTCTGTATTAGTTCGCGCTGGCCTGTCGCATCGGTGGGAAGCTTGTATTCCCGCACGGAGCGGACATGGTTGGTGACGCGAGTGGGCAGGAAGCGTATGCAGTCGTTGACCTCGTCATAACTACCCGACGGCTGTGCCACAACCGTCATTGAAACCAAGAGATAAAAAACTATAACAAACTTTTTCATCATTACATTGGAATCTAACCAAATGTCATTGTTTGATAATGCGGCAAATGGTATAGCTATCCTGTAGTTTGATATATAGCAGGTATGTGCCGGAAGGCAGTTGCGAGAGAGTGAACTGATTGGTATCGAAGAATCTTGTCACACAGCGGCCTGAGTTGTCGAACACGAATACACTCAGCACATCATCGGCGTCGATTGTAAACTGACCGGTAGTGGGATTGGGATAGGCCTTTACGGAGAGCCGCTGCTGATAACTGTTATCAGGAACCAAAATATCCTGATGGCCTCCGTTTATTATGGTCAGCTGCAGCATGACTATGCTGTCGCAACCCTGTTGGGTGGAAAAGACCTGAATATAGGTTCCTGAAGAAGTGTAGACAGAATCGTTCCACTCGTAGATGGTGGCAGTTGTGGTGTCGAAAATACTATCTAAGACAGAATGATTGACCACAAGATGGTGATGCATGATAGAGTCACAGCCATTGATGGTGGTCAGGTGTTCTGTCGTATCGGTCGTAGTTGTGAAGAATGTTTCATCCCAGAAAAGGGTGTCACAACCGGTGATGGTCTCTTCAGCAGCGTAGGATTGATGAATGGTGAGGTGGAGCGTGACGGTGGAGTCGCAGCCGAAGGAACTAAAGGTTGAGTATTGAGAGTTAAAGACATACCCCTCGGCCTCGCCGTACCCCTCTGAAGAGGGGATTGTGAAAGTGGTGCCATGCCATGTGAGGCTGTCGCAGGCCACTATGCTGTCAATGGTGTTGTAGGTGGGGTGGATGGTGTAGTCGACAAGCAGCATGGAATCGTTGGCAAGGGTAACGACATGGGTGCCTGTGCCGGGTTCGGCAGTACTTATTGTGTCACTTGAGAGGATATACTGACTGCCTGCACATAGGTCGTCGGTGCGGAAGAGCGCAGTATGCGAATGGTGAGGCAGGGTGACGTTGTCAATCCAAGCACAGTCGCTGTGACTGAACACGCTGCCATCTTTGGCGTAAGTAAACCTAAGTGTGTGACTTCCGGCAGGGACAAGGAAGGCGGCACGAGTCCATGCCACTTCGCCCGACTCGATGACGAGGTCGGAATTGTCGATGTAGAAGTGGAACTTGTCGTAGTTGGCTTCGGACGACACCTTGTAGTAGAAGCTGACGCTGTCGGGCTCGGTGAGGGTGACGGGGATGCTGATTTGGGACGTCTGGTTGTTGCCGAGGCTGGAAGTGGAGCGCAGGCAGTAGGAGCCGTCATAGGCTCCGTACATGTTGATTGTCCAAGGATAGTAGCCCTGTATCCAACCAGAGGTATGGAAGACACCGCCTTCGAATGTCTCAAACGGATTGTTCCCTACATAAAGGGGGTATGTTGTGTTGATGTGTGATTGAGTCGATGTGAAAGTGAGCGTGAGGGGTACCTCGATACCAGTCGGGAGCAGGCTGTTGGCATAGAGGGGGAAAGTCAATTCTATAATGCTGTCAGGTGCCAGAGAGAATAGCAACGAGGTGTCGGCAGTGCCAGATCCTACGGTAAGCAGCTGCGTGGGCGAGGAAAGTATAAGACGGTCGGGGTTGAGGGCGGCATGGCCGAAGTTGGCAAGGGTGGCTGTAAGTGTCGCATTTGTGCCGGGAAGTATGCTACCATTGCCGACATGGATGTCGAAGAGGATGTTGGAGGCGTTAAGAGTCAAATAGTGGATGGCGATATTGGGTGTACTGCTTCCATTCCAAAGGGTTGCAGTGGAAAGAGTGACCACCGTACCATCGGACACATTCGACCCAACAACGGCTTGCCATGTGAGGATGACAGTATCGCCAGCAGGCAGGCTGTCAATAGGAATGCCTGTCGGGAAGAGGGTAAGGGCAGTGGAATCGGACAGGGTGATGGAAGGTGCGACATTGAAGGCCGCGCTGTCGCCCAGATTGACCAGTCTGAGAGCTACTGAAACGGTATCGCCTGCATCCAACGGCATAAGTGCTGTGACGTTGCCCACTACGGGGTAGGCACCACTTGGGCTAATGACCGACACAGGGGTAAAGGTGGTGCGGTATTGTTGAGCCGAGGCGGCCAGTTCATAACCTCCTACAGGCAAGGTGGCCGGCAGTGAGAGGACAGCATTGCCAGTGCTGTCGGCATAGGCACAGGCGACAAGGGAGTGGGTCAGTGTGTCGGTGAGTGCCACATAGGCGTAAGGGGCAACGGAAACAGTGAGAGAGTTGGTACCCCTGGCCAGTACCGAAGGGGCAGTGACAGTCATCAATGGAGCCTGAGTCAGATAGGGCATCACCGAAGGGTCACCCATCAGGTGGTAGATTTCCCAATAGTAGAGCTTGCGGGTTGAGGTGGAACTTTCGACAGCCATGTTGCCCACCATCATGACGGCACCCTGTGTGAGTGCCCACTGGTTGTAGGGCTCGCCGTGGGTGTGGCAGAGGCGGTCGTAGGCACCGAGATTGGCGGCATTGTATGCCATGGACATGGTGGCGCTAATGCTGCTACGCAGCCCGACGGCCCAATAAAAGTCTTCGTTCCAATAAGTGCTGTTGCTGCCGCCGATGTAGCCGACGGCACCGCAGTAGTTACCTTTACGCAAAAGGGCTTCGCCGAAGCATGTGGTAGTCTCGAACTTGTTGGTGAGACAACAATTGCCTATCATAAGGCCGAACTTCTGAGTGTTGGTCATGGAGGAGATATGTGAGGTGGTGAAACTGGGAGTACCCCAACTGGTCGCACTCCCATGGGCAGAATAATTTATCCAGCCAGCCCCTTGGTTGTAGTAACCACGTACGGTGGCAGAATTGGACGAAGCACTGCTACCGATGGTTACACCCGAAGCGATGGGAATGATGGTTGTATTATTCTTGAAATATTGCACTTGAGAAAAACCCTGAGTGGAGTTGATGTAGTGGGTGGCGGCATAATCCATGGCGGGGTCTGCATGGGTATAGCCATAGTCGCCCGAAGTGCCACCGTCGACACCCGCCACGAGGACAGCTCGGTCGAGGAACGAGGGGTCGTTGAAGGTGTACTGCTCGTACATTAGAGTCTTCTGAATCTGAGGAGTGAGCTGGCTGACGTTCTGTGCCGAGAAACGGCCGCAGTAGCAGTCGGGAATATTGTCGCCTGTGGTCCAACTGATATAATAGAGATCCGTGATATGCTCGGACGAGGTGGTACCGGTGAAGGCGGGTATCTGTTCATGGTCGCCCACTATGAGGAGGAATGTGGGAGCAGGATTGGAGGCCGTCGCGTTGGTATACTGACTTTGGACGAAAGCGGAGATGGAAGAGGTGGTAGAACCTACAGCAGCTGAGTCGGTATAGACAATGTCGGTGAGATAACCCTTACGGCGTTTCCACTGCAAAAAGCTGTCCAATTGCCCACGGAAGGAACTATGGGCGACAATGAGGTAGCGGATGGGAACCGTGCTGCTCACCGACTTGGGATAAAGGTTGTTTAATACCCCATTGCCGACTGAGAAAGCGGGTGAATAATAGCGGTTGAAGAGGGAGATTGAAGCATTTTTATCAGCTCCCACATAACGGACAGTCACCACCGCATGACGGCAGACAATGAGTTGCCTGCGCACGGGATTGTAGCGCACAGGCGAGAACTGAAGGCGCGCCAGCCGACGGTCGCGGGCTATGCCTACAGGTTCCACCGTGGCCTCTTCCTGCCCGTAGAAGGTGTCGGAAGCGTATATTTTTGAATCGATGACCAACCGTGCGGGTGTGGTGTCCGACTTGCTTCGCGAGGGCTGGGTGGGCATGAGTTTTGCTCCTTGCAACTGGATAGTATCGTATTTGGCATCGCTTACTACCACTTTATATTCCTTGCAGAGCGGCACCTCTATCAGACGTGAGAAGGTGGGCAGAGAGGGGGCACCCACGGCTGCGGAGGGCATATAGCCGTCGAGCGTGACAGTGGTGAACTGCTGCCCGTCGATGGAGGTTTCCCCAAAGTTTAGCTCTTGGGGGTTGAATACAACTTGCAGACTCTTCCAAGTGTCGTGCGACACTTGCTGGGCATGAATGGTCACTGATGCCAAAAGGCACAGTATGACAAAAAAGAATATATGTTTCATTTGTTAGAAGATTTACTTTCTCTTGTGATAAACCAGCCTATCTCGGGACGGAGGGCGAAGGTGGTGGTGTCCTGTGTGAGACCTACGAAGCCTGTCCAAAGGGTGAGGTTGTGTTTTTTTCTATTGATGTCGGTGAACTCCAAGGGGGCTGAGACAATCTCTGCTGGGAGGTTGTAGGCACCATCGCGGATTCCTTTGAAGTTACTGCGATGCTTGTCGTCATCGTAGGGATAGAACTTGACTATCCAGCCGTTGGCAAGATAATATGGGTCGCCACACATCTCGCGTTTGAGGTCGTGCTGCTTGTACATACCTCGCCAGAACTCGGTGTCGACCTCACCGTTGGCAGCCTTCTCTATCTTGCGGAGGACGGGCAGGAGTTCGTCCACCCACCAGTCGAGCTTGTATTTACGAAGAGCCTCGGTTCGCTCGACGATGGTGTGCCAGTCCTCCGGTGTGCCTTCGAGGATGACCTGCGGGATGCCACAGATTTCATACATCTTGTAGTTGAAATATTCCTGCATGGCGGACATGATGGTTATCTGAGAGGCGGCACGGGTGACGGCGGTGGAGGTGGAGAAGTTGCAGGTGAGTGTGTTGACAAGGCTGTCGCCCACATACTTTGCTATCTGCTTGGTAAACTCGGGGAAGTATCTTTCCCACGGGCTGTTGGGGTTGTCCAGCCTGATGCCGTTGCTGACAACGATGAGTGTTTTCTTGCCATCGAAGTCCACGAACAAATGACGCAATGCCTCGGCGTTGAAGTTGACATGATAGGAGAAACCCTGACAGATGAGCAGCCAGACGGCATCGGGCGAGAGCACAAAGGGACGGTGGTCGGCATAGGCCTGATGCATGCCGTCGAAGAAGGGGTGGGGTAATTGCACCAAAGGCTGCGAGCAGCGATTGTGCGCCACGGTTTGGGCTTTCTCTACACCCATTTCATACATCATCTCGGAGATAATCTTGTCGTAGCCAACGGTTGGCAGAGCTTTGTCGGGTGCTTTCAGCTTCTCAATGTCGATGATGATGCGCTGCGTGGGCACAGCCAAGGTGTCCTGCTGCTCAGTAGCCACAGTGTCGGTGGTGTCATCCACATTGCCGCTTCCATTGTTGGAACACGCCACCAACAAGACGGGCAGCAATGACACTAAAATGAATATCCAGGTTCTGCTTTTCATAATCGTCAGGTAATAAACTTATGATTATAAGATTGTTTTGTAAGTAATACTATGCCTGTAACAGCCATGCTCCCATCATTCTGGAGATGATGCTTTTTACTCTATATTTTGGCAGAGCACTGTCCGTCCATCTTTCTCCACGATAAGCTGTTTTTTACTTTCTGTCGTGGTGACACGATAATAATAGCCATCGTTCTCGAACATATATCCCCTATTCTCTTCATAGCGTCCTCCTTTGATTACGAGGTCTGGCGGGGAGTCAGTCTGCTTGTTGCGCTTCCACGAAGCATAACGAAGGCTGCCATCGGCTAAGAGGTCAATCCGCACACGATAGTCTTTGGTCACAAAATATTGCTCTAACGCGACGTAGTCTTTCAGGGTGATGTGTAACCGACGGTTGCCCACCACGCCCATTAAATCGAAATGGTCTCCTTTCCAGCGATAGAGGTTATAGCGGTCCGTGAGGGATTGCAGGCTGTCTGTAATGGGGACATACAGGTTACGTCCCACCATTTCGAAGAGC
Organism: Bacteroidales bacterium UBA1208; assembly: GCA_002309955.1. GTDB lineage: Bacteria > Bacteroidota > Bacteroidia > Bacteroidales > P3 > Colimorpha. The sequence continues at coordinate 19,410 of DBXQ01000132.1, read as the reverse complement.
CAGTCCCAGCCCTCACCATTGTTGGTTTTGAAATACCAATCCGGGATACCGTATCCCGTCCCCACTCTGACTTCTCCTCTCGGAAAGACTTTGACTGGGCTAAGCGTATCACCCTGAATGCACCAGGCAGCTACCCATCCTGAACCCTCAACACTTGAACCACGGAAGTAGTCATGGGTAAGGTAGATGGTGCGACCTTTGTTGTCCTGCAGCTGATAGAGCCGAATCACAACCTCTTCACCGTGATTCTTGCCCTGGCTGTGTATCCGGCCATCGTCACCGCGCAGCAGTGTATAACGGGCATTATCCGGGCAAGTGCCACCCATACCAGTGTTCCAATCGATAATACGCACACGTCCATCGGTAGAAATGTGGTCACCTATATAAAGACTGTCTGCCGCCTCTTTAAACGGGTAGTTCATGGCATCCTCAGGGCGAGAACTCAGCACATCGGTGATAAAAACATGCAGGGTTTTCCCGTCGGGAGTCACGACCTTTCCATTATGACGACACAAGAGACGCTCAATTGAGTCCATGCTGACGGTCTGCAACCATGCCGCCACCTCGGCAGAAGTAGAGTTCGGCACCTCAACACGTTCATACTCATCCCCCTCCCCCACTATCTCTATCACAGTGTCGACTGGTGCCTCCTGTTCGGGGGCTTTTTTACCTTGGCATGCCGTCATACACAAAACCCACGCTATCACTGCATATATCCATTTTTCTTTCATAGGTTTCATACCTGTCATTCTTTCAATATTACTATTTCTTCATCAAAATGCCTATTCAACTGCTATGCTATCTTACATTGATAGGTGATAATTATTATTTCCCCCAGCTGTCGCGGTCGAGACTGCGGTAGGTGATAGCCTCTTGCAGGTGATGGGGCTGGATATCTGTGCTGCCTTCGAGGTCAGCGATTGTGCGACTGACGCGCAGGATGCGGTCGTAGGCACGTGCCGAAAGGCCCAGACGGTTCATGGCGGTCTCAATAATGCTTCGACATTCATCGCTAAGACAGCAATGCTCGCGGGTAAGCTTGCTGGTCATCTGTGCATTGCAATGCACGCCTGCATGGCCGGCAAAGCGAGCCGTCTGGATGGCACGGGCTGCCACAACACGCTGACGTATATCAGCACTACTCTCACCCTGCTTCATGTTGTTCAACTGACTGACAGGCACCGGTATCACTTCAATATGTAGGTCGATACGATCCAGCAATGGACCGGAAATCTTATTCATATACCTCTTAACCGCTCCAGCAGGACAGGTACACTCCACCGTAGGATGGTTATAGTAGCCACATGGGCAAGGGTTCATAGCTGCCACCAGCATAAAGGAGGCGGGATAATCTATCGTCATCTTGGCACGACTGATGGTGACGCGCCGTTCCTCCATAGGCTGGCGCAGCACCTCCAGCACCTGACGGCGGAACTCTGGCAATTCATCAAGGAAAAGAACTCCATTATGGGCAAGACTGATTTCACCCGGCTGGGGGTTGGAGCCACCGCCCACCAGCGCTACATCGGATATAGTATGGTGCGGTGAACGGAACGGACGGATGGCAATAAGCGAATCCTCTTTTTTCATCTTGCCAGCCACACTGTGTATCTGCGTCGTCTCAAGCGACTCCTCCAAACTAAGCGGAGGAAGAATAGAGGGCATACGCTTGGCCAGCATGGTCTTGCCAGACCCCGGAGGACCAATCATAATCACATTGTGGCCACCCGCAGCGGCAATCTCTAACGCTCGCTTGACACACTCCTGCCCTTTCACATCGGCAAAGTCATACTCGTAATGGTTGAGGTGATTTGCAAATTCGGCACGGGTGTCAACAATAGTGGGCTCCATCAACACCTCTCCGTTCAAATGGTCGATAACCTGTTTGACATTCTCGGCACCATAAACCTCAAGGTTGTTCACAATAGCAGCCTCGCGGGCATTCTCCTTAGGGACAATAATGCCTTTGAACTTCTGTCTGCGAGCCTCAATAGCAATAGGCAGTACCCCTTTAATAGGACGCAAGCTTCCGTCGAGCGACAACTCCCCCATGATGACATACCTCTCTAACTCATCTGCCCGCATATTACCGGCAGCGGCCAGTATTCCAATGGCTATCGTGAGGTCATAGGCAGCTCCCTCCTTCTTCAAGTCTGCCGGAGCCATATTCACCACCACCTTCTTACCCGGAATGCGGAGGCCATACTGCCCGATAGCGGTAGCTATACGCTGTTGACTCTCCTTAACCGCGCTGTCCGGCAACCCCACCAACGTGAAATTGACTCCCATCTCGACACTCACCTCCACGGTGACCATCATGGCATTTACCCCACAAATAGCACTACCGAATGTCTTGACTAACATAAGTTCATTGCTTCTTTAAAAAAGCCGACACCTGATGCAGATGTCGGCCTTATTGCAAATAATCAATTCACACAATGCCTACTTGAGACCCAGTTTTTTCTTGACGAGAGGCATAATGTCATCACTATCCTGCGAGTAAAGCACGGTGCCAATACCCGAGTCGAAGATATAGGTATAGCCGTTCTCCTTGCCCACCTCTTCAATGGCTTTCTTGGCACGGTCTACGATGGGCTTCAGCAGGGCTTCCTGACGCTCTTCAAGAAGCTTCTGGGCGTTGGCCTGACTCTCCTCAATGCGGGCTCTCATGTTCGTCAGGTCGCTCTCCTTAGTTTTGCGGATCAAGTCAGACAGTTGATCCCTCTTGGCCAGATAATCGTTGTACTTTGTCTCAAACTCTTTGTTCATTGTCTCCAGTTCAGCCTGAAGAGCCTCGACCTCCTTCTGCAAAGCAGCCTGGGCTGAGTCGCGACCAGGCATAATCTGCATGAGTTCGTTCGAGTTAATGTGTCCGAGTTTAATGTTCTTCTGAGCCATGGCACTGCCGCCGAAAACCAACAGAGCCACCATTACTGTGATAAATCCTTTTTTCATGTTGTGTTTATCAGTTTTGTTGTTATTATTATTCATTACACTTTTACATTATCTCCTTACGGCTACTGGCAGACGGAGCCTGACGGGACTTGTCTTGCGGTTTAGGAGCAGCATTCTGCTTACCTCCTCCGGCATTGGGATTAATGCCAGTCTCCGGTGCCGCACCAGGCTTCACACCCAGCATCTCAAGCACCTGATTGCTGATGTCATACTTATCCGCAACATACAGAACCGTAGCCGAACCAGCCCTGTCAAATACAAAAGCATAGTTCTTCTCGCGAGCCACACGCTCAATGGCATTATAAACGCGATCCTGCACAGGCTTCATCAACTCAGCCCGTTTCTGGTCAAGATCGCCTCCCGGAGCGAAACGCTGTTGCTGCAAATTGCGCAACTCCGACTCCTTGGTGCGAATCTCATCCTGACGGCGTTGCTTCAGATTCTCCGGCAGCAAATACGATTCCTGCTCATAACGCTGTCGCAACTCATCCACTTCCGCCTGCTTGGCCTCAAGTTCCGAACGCCACTCGTCAACATACTTATTCACCTTATTCAAAGCCTGATTGTACTCCGGCAGATTGCTCAAAATATATGCCGTGTTGACACTGGCATATTTCTGTGCCCTTGCGGGAACCGCCAACAAAATGAGCGTTGCTATGATAATCAGTTTGCGCATTTATCCAACTTGTAAACTATTCAACTATTAATCCATACTCTGGCCTATGCTGAAGTGGACATGTGAGCCACCTATGCCGGCACCATCGAAACCATATCCCCAGTCAACACCTATCAGACCGAACATCGGCATGAAAACCCTCACACCCAAGCCGGCCGAATTGTAAATGTTGAAAGGTTGGAAATCCTTGACATTATACCAGCTATTACCCCCTTCGAGGAAACCCAGCAGCCAAATCGTGGCACTGGCACTCTCGATAATCGGCTGCCGTACCTCAAGCGTGTAGCGGGTAAATATCGAAGCACCCTGTTGCGGGCTCAACTTGCTGTCGTCATAACCGCGCACCGGGATAATCTCACGACCATCATAAGCATAAGCCTGGAGACCGTCTCCGCCGACAAAATAACGACCGAAAGGCGACAAACCAATCTTCTTGTCATAATAACCCATCCAACCGAAACGAGCCTTGGCATTCAACACCACATCACCCACCAGATTCAACATCCACGAACCGCGTACATTTATCTTGTAATACTCCGTCCAACGGAACTTATCCTCCTCCGTCACATTCGTCACATCCCGTCCGCTGATAGCAGTATACGGCGGTGTAGCATAGCCCGATACCGAAATCTCCGAACCACTGCGGGCGTAGATAGGCGAGTCGAGCGAGTTGCGGCTGATGGTAATGCCATACGACAAATCATTGGCCGCACCGTTGGTAAACGACGTGCCGCTGAAAAGATAATAATTGTTCAGATTATAATGCTTGTACGAAAGGGTGTGCGAAATGATGAAATAATCGTCTGGCCATTTGACACGCCGTATCAACGACACTCCCGCACCACTGATGCGCAAGTCACCATACGACGACTCCGTCTTCTTGAAGAAATAACCGTTACTGATGAAATGGTGATAAAGCGACACACTCAGCGACTGCGGACGGCGGCCACCCAACCACGGCTCCGTGAACGAACCGCTGAACGAATAGTAATACGTACCATTGGTGACTGCGTTAATCGACAATTTCTGCCCATCGCCTGAAGGCAACGGCATCCAAGCCTTCTTATTGAAAATGTTGCGGACAGAAAAATTGTTCAATGTCAAACCAATCTGTCCAATAACCATCTTGTTGCCATAACCGCCCTGCAGCTGGATCTGGCTTGCATTACCCTCTTCAACCTTGTACACAATGTCCACCGTCCCATCCTGATCGTTCGGTTTGGCATCAGGTATAATCGACTCCTCTTTAAAATAACCCAACGTGGCTAATTCGCGACGGCTGCGCAGAATGGCATCACGGCTGAAGAGGTCACCCGGACGTGTGTGCAACTCACGCATAATCACCCTGTCATTCGTAAGCGTATTGCCTTCCACAATCACATTCCGTATCCTCGCCTGCTTCCCCTCAATAATACGAATCTCAATATCTATCGAGTCGTTCTCCACTCCCACTTCAACAGGCATCGCCTTGAAAAAGAGATAACCGTTGTCCATATACATCGAAGAGATGTCCGTCCCCGACGGATTGTAGCGCAGGTTGGTCTCTAACAGGGTGCGGTTGTACGGGTCGCCCTTCTCTATACGCAGATGCTTCAACAGCAAGTCCGACGGATAAATCGTATTGCCCGAGAAGGTGATGTTACGGAAGACGAATTTGTTCCCCTCATGGATTTTCATCTTCACTATCAAACGTTCCGAACCCACCTCTTTGCCATCCTCAACACGTTTTGAGGGATAGACGGTGTCCCACACAATACGTGCATCGCGGAAGCCGTGCTCATTATAATAAGCTATGATACTTTGCAAATCCTCGTTATACTTCGACTCCTGATACTTTGAACGGGTCCAGAAACCCTTCGTCCACACAAAAAACTTCTTGAAATAATGCACATCATGCGTGTTCTTCATTTGCTGCAACAACATGTTAGTGCTTATCTCCTTGTTCCCTTCAATAATCAGCGAATCAATTTTCACCCGGCTGCCCGGTTTCACATCAAAAATCACATTCACTCGGTTCTCATTCCCCTTGCTCAAAATGGTGTCCTCCTCCAACCGTGTAGCTACCGAAACATTCGTATAACCCTTCTCAAGATAAAAGGCGCGAATACGGTTACGCGACGTAGTGAGAAGATTCTCCGTAACCACATCGCCCGATGCAATCTTCATTTCCTCCTTCAACTTATCCTTATCGCTCTTCTTCACACCCTCAATCTGAAACATGCTCATCTTCGGACGGCTGCGCAATTCAATTTCAAAAAAAACCTTGTCACCTTGAATACGCGTTACATAAATCTGCACATCTTCAAACAAACCTTGCTTCCAGAGGCGGTCGACGGCGGTGGCTAGTTTGTCGCCCGGCACCCGTATCCGGTCGCCCACTTGCAGCCCCGCTATGAGGAGTATCATGCGTGTGTCGTAGTTTTCGGCACCGACGAATGTTATTCCGCCTATTTCGTAGGTTTTGGGGGTGAGGTAGTCGATGTCGTATTCTTGATTGCTCACAACCACCTGGGCTTTGCCTGGAAACGAGAGGCCGAGCAGAAGGAGCAACGGCAGGATGAAGGGTATCTTTTTCATTAGGTTCTATTTCTTTGCAAAACATGTAAACGGTGCTTACGCCATGCCATGTATAGGTATAGACCCAAGCACTTAGGCAATAATAACTACTTTTTGTGTGTTTTATTTTGTTTACCATTAAAAAAAGTTTTAAATCGTTGATAAGTTTATACCGCTCGCAACATATCAACATCCAACATATCAACATCCATTAACGATTTCGAACCAGATTTTCAGTCCCAAAGTGTCGCGAACGGGGGGGGCTGTGAGGCGAGGAACTACCATTTTGCGGATGTTTAACATAATAATTATGAACAATTAAAAGAATGTATTTCTGAATATTGCCCAATCTACGGGACGGAAAAACGATAGTCAATAGGCACTATTTTGTTTCGATTTTGACATAATGTGATTATTTTTACGTATTTTTGCAATATAAATTTTGAGTCATGGAAAGAAACATAGATAATCAGAAAAAGAAAAAAACATATAAAAAAAGGAACTCCCATTCCCTTACCGAGCATTTGGCATCGAATCCCTTCTTGGATTGTATAGTACTGAATATGGAACGTTCGCCTATGTTGAACGAGATTTTGCTGGGCAATACCTACCGTTTCCCCGAACACGCTGTCATTCTCATTACCGAAGGAACCTTGAAGGTGGATGTGTCGCTCGAGTCTTTGTCGCTGGAGAAACACAGCCTTTTGTTGATCCCCGCCAACAGTGTAATCACTGTCCAAGACCGCTCTGACAATGTCAACTACCGCTCCATATCCTTCCCCACTTTTTGTTCCGAACAAAACGACCTCATCGGCTACGAGCCTATTAAAATCCAATTGCAGGAAAACAGTCATTCGACCATTGAGAACTATTTTCAGCTAATGGATATGCTGATGCGGAAAAAGGATAAAGACAACACCGAAGGTATGCAACACCTCATCCTGTCCCTCCTCTCCCATATCAACACCCTGAACGATACTATGCTTCAGTCGATAGGTCTGCTCAACCTACCCCATCCGCAGCAACTAAAGAGCGAATTCCTATACCTGCTCAACTCAGAGCCATACCCCATCCGGACAGTCTCGTATTATACCGACAAGCTTAGAGTAACTCCCGGACACCTGAACAATGTGATGAAAAAACTTACGGGCATGTCCACTACCGAATGGATAAACAAAAACACCATACGTGCTGCCCGTGAACTGCTAAGCAATCCCGCCAAATACTATACCGTGGTCGAGATTGCCGAGTTGCTGCATTGCGGCACGGAACCCAACTTTTCCAAATTCTTCAAGAGCCACACCGGCGAGACTCCCTCCGAATTCCGTAAACGGATACAACAGAAATAATACCAGAGAGACTCTACGGTTACCCTTCTTTCATTCGATATCCCTCAGTTATCCCATCGTTCTTCCATTACAGAAGGAGAACTGAGGTAGAATGGAGGTTGAAAGGTGGAAGAACGAGCGATAATAGAGTTACACAAAGTATCGTTCGATCTCTTCTGTCAACTGATAATCAAGTTGCAACTTAAGAACAGACTCTCTCTGATGAACGGTTCAGAGAGGATGTAGATTCATACAGAATACATGGAATCAGATATTTAGACTCACTCTTGAAAAATGCTGATGCTATTGTTTCAGTATTTCATGCAGCTGTGAGGGATAGAGCGTGATAGTGAGGGGCGACTGACTACGGGGGGAGGTGTAGGAATAGACCAACGTGGCTTGGGCGGACACCAGCAACTGCGCCAATGGACGGCCAGCATCGGAGAGCAGTGCTTGCTCTACGGCATCGGTCAGTTGACTCTGAGCATTGGCATTGTTCTCGATGTTGAGCATAGCCATTTCTGTGACCCTATAGGTGTATGTCATCACCCGGTTGACAGAATCGAACACGCAGCTGACCATCGTGGTAAGACTGTCAACGGCATAGGGGCATTCCTTGTTCACCTCATCGGCCACCAGGCTCAGCATTATCAAGGTGTCGGCAGATTCATTTATGGCACCCGTGTCTGTACCATGCATGTCATTGAAATAGGTCTCCCACATCCATGGGGCGATGAACACTTCGACCGAATCGGTACGGGCATAGTTGCCGTAGCGGTAATGCAAGGTGACATCCCCGAGATAGGCCGCTGTAGCCAACCCTTCTGCCTTGTCAGAAAGAAGGCTTTCTGCCGTGATGCGGCGCACCTTGTCCAGATTGTTGACTATGTGGTCGCGGACAGAAGGCCAAGCAGTGTCGGGGAAGACAAAAATGTTGGTAAGCATGAGTGTCTCACTATCATATTGGGAGGAGACCATCATTTGGCCGTCATCGTCCACCTCAATAGGTAAATCGCCTTGGATAGACTGCACCACTTCGGCTATATAGGTGCGTGCCTGCTGCTCAAGCGGGGGAGAGAGGGCGTTTTGAAGGTCGGCTGTGGTAAAGTCGTAACGGGCGGAGACGGGTTTGTCCTTTATGAATAATTCGACTCGGAGGTCGAAGGTATGGTCGGCAAGCGGTTGGAGCGACCAGAGGTCATGGTGGGTGAGATAGTTGAGTATCTGGGACTGAGTCTCGGCATTGATGGTTTGGTCGGGGTCGTACCTCAGGAAAAGCTTGACATAACGGTAATCGGTACTCATGAAGACATGCGTCACCGTAAGATGGTTGGCAGTGTCATAGTATGGAATAATGCGCTTGTAGGTCTTGACGAGGTCGTAGACAGGGGTGATATCTTCAACTCCGAGCATCTGGGCACGAGCGGAGAATAGAGTTAAAAAGCATAAGCTAAAAACTAATATTTTTTTCATGCAAGACTAATATTCCCAGGTTTCATCTCGTGTTTTTCTTACTCACGAAATGGGGGACTTCGTGAGAACACCTGACGTCGTACTAACGGCAAGCGTTGATTTCTCTGCTACGTTATCGAGGGGCATTTACTGGATGTCCTTCTTCACTTGATCGCCAGTCTTGCCGAAGCGGCGTTGACGGTTCTGGAAGTCGTAGACCGCGGCATAGAAGTCTTCGTGGCGGAAGTCTGGCCAAAGCTGGTCGCTGAAGTAGAGTTCCGTGTATGCCATCTGCCAAAGGAGAAAGTTGCTGATGCGCAGTTCGCCGCCAGTGCGGATGAGGAGGTCGGGGTCGGGGTAGTCCTTTGTGACAAGATAGTTGCGTAGAGTCTCTTCGGTGATGTCGGTGGGCAGGATACGGCCCTCGCGTGCTTCGACACAGATGGAGCGCAACGCCTGCGCCACCTCCCATCGGGAGCTATAGCTGAGAGCCAAGATAAGTGTCATGGCAGTATTTCCTGCTGTGGTTTCGATGCATTCGAGCAGTTTGGAACGCGACTTTTCGGGTATACGGGTGATATCGCCTATGGTTTGCAGACGGACGTTATTGTCCATGAGGGTCTTGGTCTCGTCGCGGACAGCTTTGATGAGAAGTTCCATGAGACCGTCGATTTCCTCTTGCGGGCGATTCCAGTTTTCGGTGCTGAAAGTATATAACGTGAGGTATTTGACACCGCACTGCACAGCTGCTTCGACAGCCTGACGTACAGCGGTCATGGCATTTTGGTGGCCAAAAATACGTTTGTGGGCTTGTTTCTGAGCCCAACGGCCATTGCCGTCCATGATAATGGCCACATGTTGGGGGATACGTTTTTTGTCGAGGTCTTCTATTTTCATATCTTGTATTCGTTAGTCTTTTGATTTCGTTAAAAACGTTGAATCGTTTATACGTTGATAAGTTTATACGGCTCGCAACATATAATCAACATCCATTCACGCGTTCACAGGGGTTTATTTTTCGCACACTTTGCCACGCATCCAGCCAAAAAGCATTTCGGTAGAGAAGGTGATGCAAACATTGAAATACGAGTACCAGTCGTTGAGAGAATCATCGCCTCGTTTAATGCCTGGGGCGTTGACGTAACCGGGCGACACTTCACCACTGCGGTCGGCAAGAACGGCGGCCATAGTGCTTGATGTGCCGTCTCCCAGCACTTGCGAACCCACGTAGGTGGTGCTTACATCGTCAAGATAGTCAGTCCATGTCTTACGCCATCCATACTCGAGGGTAAGATGCATGTTTTCAGAGACACGCCATCTGTAACCAATGCCAAAGGGCATACAGAGTTTTGTAAGCTGGTATTTGACACGGTTTGGGTAGGCCTTGGAGCCTTGCCCCTCAGTGCCTAAAGGCTGCAGTGCATACCATTCGGACTGACCCGACGCAGGATCGGTGTATTGCGCCATGGGGTTGAAGTGGAAAACGCCAAAGCCGCAGAATATGTAAGGGGTTGCACGCTTGAAAGTGGCTGAACGGATGCCATAAGGGAAGAAATTGAACTCGGTGCGGAGATAGACTTCAGTTATTGCGGAACGGAAACTGAGATTGCGCAACTTAATATGGTCAGGGTTGCCGCCTTCAATATGGCCGTAAGAACCACCGAGAGAAAGAGCCCAACGGGTGTCGAGATTGAGTCGCAGCAAAAGCCCCGCAGCAGGATTGACTTTGCCGAACATGCTCTGGTTATTGAGATCGCCCAAATAGTTCATGCCTCCCCCTGTCAACCCGAGTTCGCTCCGTTCAAGTAGTTTCTGAGCAAAAAGCGGTTGGGAGATGGTCAAGAGGGAAATGAGCAACAATAGCCTACGCATGGTTATATGATTTGATAATACGGTCGGATGTACTAAAATTGGATTGACCAACAGATACTTTCAACCTGCATGAGGAGGTCACGCTTGGTCCAAGGTTTGTTGCGCGGACAATAGACATAGCCTGTAAGCATGACGACCTTTTTCTTGTCGGGCGACAAGAGGGTGTATGAAACAAAGGGACCTCCCATAAAGTCGCCAAAAGAACGCCAGCAGCCACGGGTCTCAATGCAGTAATTGGAATCGAAATCCACTTTGCGAAGGTGGATAGGAGCCAGATAGTTGCCTTGTTCGTCACGACGGCGTTCTATGCCGGTATAACTATTGTCGGCATTGCTGGGTACATGGCGTTTCATGATTGTGTCCAAACGGTCGAGGATATGTTGCTCGTCGAACACGTTTTGGTTTTCGTATGGGAAGACATCGATAAGCACACCAATGCCAAAGTCCTTGGCCTCTTTACGAATCCAAGCAAAGTCGTCAAGCTGTTTGGCGATGGCGAACTCGTTGGAGAACATAAGACTGAATCCAAATTGTTTACGAATGGCTTCATTGATAGTGAAATTCTCCATGCCTTTGAAGGCTTTGATTACGCGACGGTGCTCGGCATTGTAGATTTGGTCAAGCATGTGATGCTCGTATTTGCGCAGCATGTCGTGCAATGAAGCTTGGTCTTTGACTGCGAAATCGAATATCACTTGGGGAGCGGCATATTCGTCGATATGCATATAAACTTTGTCGGGATTGCTGGGATTCACATCACAGAAGATGATGTTACGATGATTTTGGAACATCTCGGTGTTCTTGTATGAAGAGACCGGAATGTTGACAATGTCGAACATTTTCTCGGGCACCGGAAGTCCTACTTGAGGACGACCAAAGAGGGAATCGATGAGTTCTTTGGTTTCACCGCGATATACATCCTTGTCTGCCACAATCATCAACTCAAGCGTCTTGCCTGAAGAGCCCTTTTTCTGAGGGGGTTCGGATGTATTGGAATGACATGCCGTGAGAGTCAACACCACAAGCAACATGAAAGGGAATAATTTTTTCATCTTTACAGGATTTTATTTTGGGTAATAACGGCACTTGTCGGGAAAAATTGCCTTTTGTACGATAAATTATCTCTTGGCAGAAGAATGCCAATTGAAGAAGTCCTCAATGGCATGTGCCACGGGGGTTTGCGGCATGGCGAGGTCTGTCACCGCCCGACTATTGTCATAGTATTCACACACCATCAACTGACGTACGTTACGGGTGGATAGCTGGGTAGACAGACCACAGTACCGCACCAGATCGCCCAACCAGCCAGCCAACCTTAGCAATCCGTTAGGTAACGGTAGCAAAAGTTGCCGGTAACAGCACACCTGTGCCTGTAACCGATAGAACTGCCGAAGGGTGAGGTTCTCTCCAGTGAGGAGGTAACGGCTACCGTGCCGCCCCATGGTGAGAGCATTGACTATGGCGGCGGCGGCATCGGCTACATGGATGAAACTCTTGCCTCCTTTCGGGGATACCATCAGCGGTTTGCGATATCCTGCAAGGAGCAGTGCACCCGAAGAGGGTTTTGTGTCGTACGACCCTATCATGAATCCCGGGTTGACAATAACGATATGCCAATCTGTATACCGTCGTGCCACCTGAATGAGATATTCCTCCCCTTCTTTCTTGCTAAGCCCGTAGAATGAGTTGCTAAATGGCGGCTTCATGGGCTCGGTTTCGGTGGCAAGTCGATACGGGGTTCCATAGCCAATGGTGTTGGCGGTGCTGGTATGAACAAGACAAGAAATACCCACCTGTGACATGAGTTTCACTAACCTATGACACAGATGAGTATTGACAGGTAGATAGTCCTCGTAATGGAGGAGCGACATATCGGTGGTGCCTGCGCAGTTGATGATGGCATCGCATCCTTGTGCGGCACGATACAAATCGTCGTCGTTGAGCAACGAACCCTCGTAAACTGTGAGCAACGAGGATGACTGAGGGAAATCCCCTGTATGCAGCAAGGCAGGGTTGCGAACCAAGGCATGCACTTCGGTCCCTTGCTCCAGCAAAATCCTCAACACATTATGGCCAAGAAGGCCATTGCCACCCAATAACAGAACTGTCATATCATCCGACATTGCACCCCGGGGTGACCAACTGGCTTGGAGACACCAGGATGAGGCGGCCGTCCTTGTCCTCGGCACTGAGAATCATACCTTGGCTTTCGACACCTTTCAGTTTGCGCGGAGCAAAGTTTGCTATAAAGCACACCTGCATTCCCACCAGCTTCTCAGGCTCGGGATAGTACTTGGCTATGCCGCTGACAATGGTACGGGTACCCATGCCGTCTTCTATCTTAAACTGCAGAAGTTTGTCGGCCTTGGGCACCTTGGTGCATTCCAGCACCGTGCCCACACGGATGTCCATCTTGCCAAAGTCTTCGAAAGAGACCGTCTCTTTCACTTGGTTGGGCTGCCAGGCGTTGAGCTCGTTCTGACGCTTGGTTTCAAGCAGTTTGTTCACCTGTGCCTCGATGGTGGCATCGTCTATCTGTTCGAATAGGAGTTCGGGTTTCTCAATCACATGTCCCTCCATCAGCAGGTTGGCGTTGCCTGCATGCTGCCATCCCATGGCGGGCAGATTCATGATGCGGTGCATCTTGTCGGCCGTGAAGGGAATGAACGGCGCACAAAGGACTGCGAGATTGGCACATATCTGCAAGGAGAGGTTGAGGACTGTAGCCGTACGCTCGGGATCGGTCTTTATCAGTTTCCACGGTTCGGTGTCCGTCAGATACTTGTTGCCCAAACGAGCCAGGTTCATCATCTCGGCCAATGCCTCGCGGAAGCGGTAGTTCTCGATGCTGCGCCCCACCTTTTCGGGGTAAGTGGCCATCTCCTTGATGATCTCTTGGTCAAGCTCGTTCCAAGCACCGTGAGCGGGGACTTTGCCACCATAGAACTTGTGGGTGAGCACCAGTGTACGGTTGACAAAATTGCCGAGGATTGCCACCAACTCGGAGTTGTTCTTCAGCTGGAAGTCTTTCCACGTGAAGTCGTTGTCCTTGGTTTCAGGTGCATTGCTGCAAAGGGTGTAGCGCAGCACATCCTGTTTGCCGGGGAACTCCTTAAGATACTCGTGCAGCCAGACAGCCCAGTTGCGCGAGGTGCTTATCTTGTCCCCTTCAAGGTTGAGGAACTCGTTTGCCGGCACGTTAGCAGGGAGGATATAGCTGCCTTCGGCCTTAAGCATAGCAGGGAAGATGATGCAGTGGAACACAATATTGTCCTTGCCAATGAAGTGCACCAGCTTGGTGTCCTTGTCCTTCCACCATTTCTCCCAGTCGTCGCCTTTCAGCTGTTTGGTGAAACTGATGTAACCAATGGGAGCATCGAACCATACATACAGCACTTTGCCCTCGGTGCCCTCGATAGGCACTTTCACACCCCAGTCGAGGTCGCGGGTGACGGCACGGGGTTGAAGACCGGCATCAATCCACGATTTGCACTGGCCATACACATTGGTCTTCCAGTCGCCCTTATGCTGCTGCAGAATCCATTCGCGCAGCCAAGGCTCATCCTGGTCGAGAGGGAGGTACCAATGCTTCGTCTCGCGCATCACAGGGGGATTGCCGCTGAGCATCGATTTGGGGTTGATCAGGTCGGTGGCATTCAAGGAGGTACCGCAAGCCTCGCACTGGTCGCCATAGGCGTGGTCGTTACCGCAGTGAGGGCATGTGCCTGTGATGTAGCGGTCTGCCAAAAACTGATGAGCCTCCTCATCGTAATACTGCATCGAGGTCTTTTCGATGAATTTGCCCTCGTCATACAGTTTCTTGAAATAGGCAGAAGCCGTAGCATGATGCTCCGGACACGAAGTACGGCTGTAGATGTCGAACGAGATTCCCAACTCGGCGAAAGAGTCTTTGATAATCTTGTGGTAGCGGTCCACGATGTCCTGTGGAGTCACGCCCTCTTTGCGGGCCTTGATAGTGATGGGCACACCGTGCTCATCGCTGCCGCCAATGAACATCACATCCTCGCCTTGGGCGCGCAGATAGCGGACATAGACATCGGCTGGCACATATACCCCAGCCAAATGTCCTATATGAACAGGACCATTGGCATAAGGCAATGCCGAGGTGACTGTATAACGTTTGAATTGTTGATCTTTTTCGCTGTATGTCATTGTTTTTAGTTCTTATATGTGTATACTATTTCATTGGTACCCGTGACTTTGGTGGGGTATTTCTTGTCGTTGTATTCGTAACGATACTCCTCGGAAGTATTGTTAGGATAGCGGAACAACTCTTGGTTCTGCCCCATTAATGCTATGGAAACCGTAAGGAGCATGTTGTTATTCATGGTAAGTATATTCGATTGCGAGAGGGTCTGAGGACTCATGATATCACCCCAGTTGCAGAACATGGGGTTGTACATACTGTCGTAGGTGGCCGAAATGGTGTCGGTCAAACCTATCTGCAAGGGTATGGAACCACTCCCAAGCATCATGGCCATCTGTATTATAGTCAAGTATTGTTCGGGAATATCAATAAAATTTTGTACCAATTCAAGGTCTTCCGAACTGATATTCAGAATAAACGATCCGTTGAGCACCTGTTTGTCGACATTCTCTCCATTCCATATAAAGGTTGTAGAAAATGTTTTGTCCGAAATACCCAGTTTTGCACCATTGCTCACACGGGCAACCTGTGCCATTTTCACCAGTGCCTGGGCTGCTGGGGTTCCTACCAACCGTTCGAAAAACGAGCCCTGACCCAACAGCTGCCCTGCCAAGTTCATGAGAAAATTATCATCAATCATTATCTCTCCACCGCTTATTTTTCCATTGGCATTGTGTTGAAGGTCTACCGACAAGGCCATCGCATCTTGATAATAGACTTCACATTTAGTCATCTGGCCATCGGCATACGTATAGCGCAACTCTTCACCCATTGACTGGTTCGAAACCACCTTAGTGATATAGTCACCCGTATAGGTATAGGTTTTTACACCATCGTCAATCCAAGTAATATGGTCTAGATTGTCCCCGTTCCAACTCCACTCTTGGGAAAGGATTCCATTTTCACTCACCGAAGACACCTTCATAATAGGATGATAGACACCTTCTTTATACACAGGAGTCAATATTATTTCCTCCGAAGTTTCGGTTTTCTTACAGGATACCACGGAAGCCAGAATGGCAACAGCAAATAACGATACAAATAATTTTTTCATGATTAATGGGAATTATGTAATTGTGATAATTAATTTATATGGATAATGTATGAATGTGCTACTGTGGCAGTATCACTAACGCAATAACACATTCATACAATAACTAAATCAATATCAAATGGCTTTCTTGGCCGTAGTGGTACGTTTAGGGGCGGTCTTGGCCTGTGTGGTGGCCTTGGGCGCAGCCTGCTTGGGGGCGACGGGCTTCTTGGGCGTAGCGGGTTTCTTGGCGGCAGGAGCGTCGGCAGTCTCTTCGGCCTTCTCCTCTTCCTCGGTAGCCGTCAGCTTGCCGGCAGCGAGCAGGATGTTATACCACGAGAACAGCTTCTTGGCATCGGAAGTGTGCACACGATCGGTATCGTAGTTGGGCAGCACTTTGGCCAACAGGTCGAACAGCACCTTGCTGTCTGCCTTCTTGGGGTCGAAGTCGGTAGGCTTGCCTTCCAAGACATTATAGGCATTTTGGAATATCTCTTCCAGGGGTTTCTCATCTTCGGTAGTAAACATGCGTATTTCGCTCAACTGGCTGATACTACTGCTGGAGAACACGGGGAATTTTTGTCCGTTGACGAGGTTCATAACGATGGCGCCGTTTTTGGTTCTGGACACCAATTCATTCAAGTCAGGTTTGCCCGAAATGGCTAAGATGTTTGTTAAATCCATTGTGTATGATATTATTTTAAAACTTCCAAGTAACGCGGAATTGCATTTATTATTATAACGCCGCAGGAAAAAAAATCACTCTTTGTGGAAAGACACCAATCCCTCAATCGGCGACTGCACCATAACCCCCAAACGCACACCGCTTCCAGCGGCTGCTTCGCCTATCTCCGCCTCGAACGACGAGACCAACCCGCCCACCACATGAAGCGGCAACGAGGCATGCTCTCCGAAATAGGACATCTGCTCAAAGTACGCCCGAAAACAGCTACGGATCACCTCCTGCATGTATTGATTTTCCTTATGGCTGGCAGCGAAGGACGCCAGCGAGGCCAGAAAACGATTGGGGAAGGGACGGCGGTAGATACAGTCGATAAACTCAGCGGTGGAATAGGGGTAATCATCATGGAACATGGCTCTTAAATCCTCCGGCATCCGCTCTTCGAGATAGTCTTTCAGCAGTCTTTTGCCGATATGGTTGCCCGACCCCTCATCGCCCAGTATAAAGCCTGTCGACACGCGTTGAAGGGCCACACGCTGCCCGTTGTAATAGCACATATTGCTTCCCGTACCCAGTATCCCCACCATGCCTTCGCTGCTGCCGCAGGTAGCCCGGCAGGCTCCCAGCAGATCGCTGTTCACCTCCATGCTGTCAAAGGGCAGGGTCTCCCCCATCCACTCCCTCACGCGCTGGCAGGCACTTTCGGTACCGCAGCCGGCACCGTAGAAGAACACCTGCTCCACCCTCGCTCCTTCAAGACCTAACTGGCCACACAACTGTCGGCCCACCAACGCGAAAACACCTCGGTCGGCCATCCAAGGGTTCAAGCCCTCGGTGACACAATGGCGCTCCTGTTCACCATTCAGCAATACCCAGTGCGTCTTGGTGCTTCCGCTATCGGCAATCAATCGCATAGAAACGTAGGTACTAGATAATGCCTATGATGTCGTTGATATCATCGATATGATGACG
>DBXQ01000132.1:0-1651 GCA_002309955.1 Bacteroidales bacterium UBA1208 | reverse complement strand
GCCATCAGGAACTCCAACGCATCGGCAGCACAGCTGATGCCGCCAAGCCCCACGACGGGAATCTGCACAGCATGGGCCACTTGCCACACCATGCGCACAGCCACAGGCTTGACACAGGGTCCGCTCAAGCCACCCGTGATGGTGCTGAGGTAAGGCCGCTGACGTTCCACATCGATGGCCATTCCCAGCATCGTGTTAATCAGCGACACGCTGTCGGCTCCCGCCTGTTCCACCGCCTTGGCTATCTCCACTACACTGGTCACGTTGGGCGTAAGCTTTACTATCAGTGTCTTGTGATACACTTTGCGTACCTCACTCACCACCTGCGCAGCCATTTCGGGATTAGTCCCGAACCCCATTCCGCCTTTCTTCACATTGGGGCAGCTGATGTTCAACTCAATGCCAGGAATATTCTCCAAAGCATCCACCTGTTCTGCCACGCTGCAATACTCCTCAATCGACGAGCCGCTCACGTTCACCAGTATATTGGTATTGATGTCTTTGATGCGGGGATACACCTCCTTGCAGAAAGTGGCTACACCCACATTTTGCAGCCCTACAGCATTCAACATGCCCGCAGGGGTCTCGGCCATACGCGGATAAGGGTTGCCTTGGCGGCGTTCTCCAGTAGTGCCTTTCACTATGATTCCGCCCAAACGGCTTAAATCAATGAAGTCGGCGAACTCCTCGCCGTAGCCAAACGTGCCCGAAGCCGTCATCACCGGATTCTTCAGCACGATGTTGTGTATCTTGGTCTCTAACTTTGCCATGACGTTTCAGTTTTATTTGGTTGCCTCCAACCATTTGGTCAATCTTCTCACATCAAACACAGGTCCCTCCTTGCACACACACTTGTGCCCTTCGTCGGTGTCGCACACACAGCACAGGCAGGCACCTATGCCGCAGGCCATCATATTCTCCAGCGACACCTCGCAAGGGATGCCTTTCTCCAACGCATAGCGTCCCACCGCCTTCATCATCGGCGTCGGCCCGCAGGTGCATATCTGGTCGTAGTCGCCCACAAAAGCAGTGTGCTGTGTCACTAATCCCTTCTCACCCAGACTGCCGTCCTCGGTGGCGTAGCACACCTTGCCATACTGTCCGAACGCCTCGCGCACAGGTATCAACTCCTTGGTGCGGCCGCCCAGCAGGATGGTCGGCACCACACCCTTGGCCTGATAGCATTTGGCCAGATGGAACAACGGGGCGATGCCCGCACCGCCGCCCACCAGCAGGGGGCGCTTGCCTTCCACACCGAACCCGTGTCCCAGCGGATATACCAGGTTCAACTCCTCCCCTACCTTCAGCTCCGACAGCTGACGCGTGCCTTTGCCCACAATCTGGATGAGCAGGGTGAGGATGTTCCGCTCCGCATCCACATCGTGGATAGAGATAGGCCTGCGCAACAGCACCTCGCGGCAATGGCGCACTTCCACCTCCACAAACTGGCCGGCAGCAATCGGGGGCAATTGACCTGGATGGCGCAACGTAAGCGAGAAATACTGCTCGCCTAACTGCACTCTGTTTTCAATGATAAAATCGGTGATATGTTTCATACAACTCTCTATTTACATCGTCTTTACCGCCTGCCGCATTCATGGTGACAGACTTTTGAAAATGCAAAAATACGAAAAATATTCGATGTAGAAGT
>DBXQ01000079.1:17251-20325 GCA_002309955.1 Bacteroidales bacterium UBA1208 | reverse complement strand
TCGAGGGGGAATTTCTCGTAGAAGGGGTGGTGTGTGTAGGAAGTGATGCTCACATAGTCGTCGGGGTTGAGGCCGAGGCTCTCGTAGAAACTCTTGGGAGTGTATTGCTTGCCGTTGTAGGTGAACTTCTCAGGCAGCTGTCCAAGATAGACTGCATGGGCGGCGCGGATGGCCTTCAGGCAGAGCAATTGGCCGTCTTTGTCGTGCTGGAGTTTCTTCAGTTTGTCGCTCTTGGCAATGGCGGCGACCATGGCGTCGGTCACTGCGCTGAGCTCGGTGTGGTCGGAGAGGGTGTCGCCGTATTCAACGCCGGGACGCATCACCTCTTCGGGCACAAGGCCGAAGGTCTTCATGCCGTAGATGACATCGTAGAAGGAGCCACCCTGGCTGAAGCTGACATCGCCGCTGGTGCGGATGGCGGCCATGGCGCGGTCGTTGTAGGTGTTCTCAACGATGTACATCTCGCTGAAGTCGTAGGTACCCTTGTTCATGCGGAGCAGTTCGGCTTCGATGAAGGCAAGACCGCTGTAGCACCAGCAAGTGCCAGCGCGGTGCTGGTTTTTGACTGAGGTGACGGGCAGCTCTTTCACAACGGTGAACTTGTAGCCTTCGTCTTCTTTCTCTTTCTGTTCGGTCTGTGCGAAAACGGTGGTGCACATGGCGATAACGCCGAGGAATAAGAATGCTTTCTTCATTTTAAATAATGTTGTATTGATTTGTACTTTCATTTTTTGCGCTGCAAAATTACGATTTTTTTCCCACATATTGACTATAGGGACTAAAAAATAGTGACTATTTAATACTATAATCAGCAGGAGAACGTTATAATATCATGAGTAATAAACACAAGAAAACGGTTGAAGCCATACCCGAAATGGAGGGGTATGAGACTGAATTGAGAACAATTGGCATGCTCAAGGCCAATATTATGGCACTTGTGGTGTTGGGTCTCTTCTGTTTGTTGGGATTGGCGGGCATGTATGCCATCTGGGGTGGTTTTTCTTTAGGCAATCCATGGAACGGAATGCTTTTTATCATAGGTTTCTGGGTAGGCGTTGCCGTGCACGAACTGATACATGGCTTTACTTGGATGTGGGTAACCCACAGCAGTTTCCGCCATCTACGCTTCGGGTTGCTGCGCGGAGGTGTCTACTGCCACATTGATGTGCCGATGAACAAACGTAAATATGTGGTGGGTGCCTTGATGCCCCTGCTTCTGTTGGGTATAGTGCCCTTCTTGCTGTCGTTTGCCACAAACAGCCTTTGGCTGATGCTGTTTGGTGTCTGCTTCATCGGCTGCGCCATGGGCGATGTGCTGATTGTGTGGGCTATCCGCAAGGAAAGTCCCGACACACTTGTCTATGACCATCCCTCAGAACCCGGCTGTGTGGTCTACCACCCCGTTTCACAGCGTTAGGGCAGCAGGCCTTATAGATAGGCGGCTTGCCCTATTTGCTGATAGAGTGCCGGAGGTGTTCCTTCAGGAGTTTGCAAAAATACAAAATTCTGCGGATATAATCAGCAAAATATTATAATATTTTGTGGATTACACTCGCAGAATTCGGTGTTTTTATGTCGGGGTGACTATTGCTCAGCTACCTGTTGTCGTTGGAAGGGGTGGTGGACAAATAGTCCATGTAGTTCTCGCGATGGATAGTGTGAATTTCTGTGTTTTGGTAGGCAGATAGGAATGACTTGCTGACTTTCGCTTTTTTGGTGGGGTTCCACTTGAATTCGTATACTGTAAGTTTGCCATCGCAGTCTTCAACGTAATCGATATCTTGCTGTTGAGTTGTGCGCCAGAAGTAAGGCATAGCATAGCTGAGGGTGTAAGCATTCTTTTTGCGCAATTCGCTGACCATGTAGTTCTCCCACAAGGCGCCCACGTCGGCGCGGCTGTCAATGTCGGTGAAATTGCCTATGAGGGCATTGCGTATGCCGTTGTCGTTGAAATATATCTTGCGGCCTGATTTGATTTCGGTGCGTAGGTTGCGGCTATAGGTCCCAAGTCGGAAGATGACCTGTGCCTCTTCCAGCAGGTTAATATACTTGTCAACAGTGGAACGGTCGAGTTCAACCATTTGGCTCAATTCGTTGGTAGATACTTCGCTGCCCACTTGATATGCGAGGGCTTGCAGGAGCCGCACTATCTTGTCGGGGCGTTTGATGCGCTCCCAGATGAGGATATCTTTGTAGAGGTAGCTTTCGGTCAGGTTGTTCAGTATCTCTTTTTCGCTGCCGGGGTGGCATACTACGTCGGGATAGCTGCCATATATCAGCCTTAAGGGAAGTTTTTTCCATTCTTGCAGAGCTCCGAAGTGTGTGGCCAGTTCGGAATAGGACAAGGGGAACAGTCGGTACTCCCATTTGCGTCCAGTCAGGGGCTCGTTCACCTTGTTAGCCAGGTCTAAAGAGGAGCTGCCTGTGACAATTAGTTGTATGTTGGGGAAGTTGTCGGTGATAAGTTTGCATTTCAGCCCTATGTCTGTAATACGTTGAGCCTCGTCAATAATTAAGATTCGGATGCCGCCCAACATGCTGCGATAGCGTTCTACGGTGATATTCTCCATCAAAGTGCGTGTCTCCAAATCATCACCGTTCAGCCAAAGCACATTTTCTTTCCCGCTGAAAAGCTCTTTGAGCAAGGTGGTTTTCCCCACTTGGCGGGCACCAATTAGTATAATTGCCTTGCCTTGGAATAGCTTTCTTGTGACTATATCACTAATTATCCGATTGATAGCCATATTCTGTGTTTATTTGTTCAGTGCAAAAATACGAAATTCTGCGGATATAATCAGCAAAATATTATAATATTTTGTGGATTACACCCGCAGAATTCGGTATTTTTATACAAAAGAGGTTATTCCTCGGGGGCGAACATGGGGTCCCAGGCGGGGAGCATGATAGGCTTCTGGTCGAGCATGGCGCGGATGTTNNATGTTGGCGGGGATGTATTTCTCCTCTAACACGACACGGAACATGTATTCGTTGAACCAGTTGTTGGTCATGATGAGAAAGCCTTGGTAGCCGTAGCTGCTGCCCCAGCTGTTCTCGACCATCCATTTGAGGGGCTT
>DBXQ01000079.1:17046-17228 GCA_002309955.1 Bacteroidales bacterium UBA1208 | reverse complement strand
TTGTCGAGGTCGACGGCGCAGAGGGTCATGGCGTGGCTGCTGCCGGAGGCGAAGGTGCTGACGCGCTGCTTCTTGTTCATGCCGAAGGTGGTGCCGAAGAGCGAGGCGTAGTCGTAGTTTTTCTCATCCATGAAGCCTTTGTCGCGGTTGAGGAATTTGCCCACGTCGCAGCTGAAGTACAT
>DBXQ01000079.1:16536-16976 GCA_002309955.1 Bacteroidales bacterium UBA1208 | reverse complement strand
CGGTCGTACTGGATTTCATACACTTTGTAGTATTCGCGGGTGGGGTCGTTCATGACCATGTAGTATTTGGAGAAGTCGGTCTTGGCGAATTTTTCGTAGAAGGACATGGGGGTGTAAGTGTCGGTGGAAACTATCTCGCCCTTGGCATTTTTCTGCTGCCAGGTGAACTGTGCAGGAGGTTCGCCCATGGTGAGGGCAAGCATGCGGTAGATGGTGGCGAGCATTTCGGTTTTTTGGGCTTTGAGTTTGTCGGGGGTCATGCCTTTCTGTGCGGCCATTTCACGCAGCTGTAGTCCGTCCTCACGCAGCTTGAGAGCCATGAGGCTGCTGATAGAAGAGGTGTTGTTGGTGTTGAATGTCTCGGGCATGGCTTCGGCAGGCATGAGGCCGTATTTGTCAATGAGGTTGGCCACACCGGTGAACTGGCCACCGTCGCCGAT
>DBXQ01000079.1:0-16388 GCA_002309955.1 Bacteroidales bacterium UBA1208 | reverse complement strand
TTGTTGCGGAGCACGTTCATGCCGGTGAACATCCAGCAACGGCCGGAAGACTTCTGATCGGTGATGGCCTTGCTCTCGACACGGTTGGAGAAGTGGGAGTCGAAAGCCGTGGCATTTTCGTAGTTGAGAGCCAGTTTGGCAGGACTGTTGGTGACGAGGATGTTGCGCAGGGCTTTGTCGGAGGCCGAGCCGCCGTAGCTTTGTTTCATCTGTTGCATCATCTCGGTGGTGATACCGCCGTTGTAGGGCTGGACAGCGGCTTTGCCGCCTTTTTTTTGGGCCATGGCACTGCTTCCGATGAGCAGAAAGGCCAATACGAATGCTAAAAATTTATTTGCCATAACAATTTAATAATGGGTTAATGTGGGAATGTGTGAACGTGTTAATGGTTAATGTGAATGTGAGGGTCGTTTGACTGCGTAATCCGCTAACAGAATTTTATTTGATTTCGAGGGCTTCGACAATGGCGGTCTCTATGGCTTCGCCACGGATGTTGCGCTTGATTATCTTTCCGTCTTTATCGAGTAAGAGAATGGAGGGGATGCCATTGATACCGTAGTTGTCGGTGGAGGTCTTGGTGGTGTCTATCAGTTGGGGATAGGTGATGCCGAGATCTTCAACAGCTTTTTTGTGGTCGGGGATTTTGTCCCATACATCGATACCAATGATGTTCAACCCTTTGTCGTTGTATTTGTTGTAGAGGCGAACTAGGTTTTCAGATATTTCCTTGCGACAGGGGCCGCACCAAGAAGCCCAGAAGTCGAGGAGGGTGATTTGGTCTTTGTTTAACATGTTGGAGAGTTTGGTGGGTTCACCGGTGGCAAAGTCGATGCCATCGATATCGACAAACTTCTTGCCTTCGCTGGTGTTGTCGATGTTGAAGAGCCATTTTCGGGCCATGCGCAGGGGTTCGAAGTCGTTGATGGCTTTGCCTGAGTGGCTCATGATGCTGTCCAGTTTGTGGAAGGTCATGCTTTCGTCCTGAAGGTTGACGAGTTCGGAGAGGGCGTAGGCTCCAATGATGTTGTCTTTATTCTGTTTGTATACACGGCGGTTTTGTTCGAGTTTGTAAGCTTCGTAGGCACTCATGGCCACGCCGTAGTCAGCGGCTACGGCCACTTGTTCTTCGGGAGTGGTACATGTGTAGTATTTAGAAGTGAGGTCTTTTAGCATGCTTTCAAGGCGAGCAGCGGTGGTGTCGGCAGTGAAGGAATTGAAATAAAGGTTGTTCATGTCGGTGCCGTAAAGCGAGTCGTTGACAAGATTGATGTGAATATCGCCATTCTCCAGCACAATGTTGCTCACGTACTGGCCTGTTGGGGTTACGGCAAGGACGGAAACGATTTGTTGTTGGTTGGCTTTGCCTTTAAACATGAATTCATTGTTGGTGACAGTGGTTGAGTCCATCATGTTACCATCGGTGATGTTGCGGAGATAAACTTTGGCACCTTCGGCTCCGTCAACAGGCAATGAGCCATAAACGGTGTAGGAACGGTGGCAGGCAGAGAGACATGTGAGCAGTCCGGCGACGATTAATAAATTGAAAATCTTTTTCATATTGTTGTTGTTTTTATCATTTTCAAAAGTGCAAATTTACATAAAATTCTTGGATTACAAATACTACTTTGAAAAATAAACACGAAATGCCGTGGATTGTNNNNACAATCCACGGCATTTCGTGTTTATTCCTCTCTCAACGGGGAAGATTTTGTTTAGGGTCTGGTTCTCATCACGGGCTTTGTTGCCATTCCGGCGGAGGTGTGGATTTTCAGCATGTAGGTGCCATCGGTGTAGGGCGAGAGGTCAATCTGTGCGGTGTTGGCACTTGAGCTTAAACGGGTGGTGAGGACGAGGGTTCCGCGGGCATCGAACACTTCGATTTGCTGAATGGTGTAGGGGGAGGTTACTTCCACCACAGAAGAGGTGGGGTTAGGATGGATGCTAACCGAGGTGTCGGCGGTGTTGATGGCTTCGGGTTGGCAGTTGTAGCAGAAGGGTATTCCCGTGTCCCAGTCGCCATGGCGGTTGCCCACGCAGCGGGGACGCACATAGGCGCGGTATTGTGTGCCAGGTTCCACGGTGGCAGAGGCATTTGCCTCGCTGCACGCTACAATGGTGCCGCCATCGGGCGAGGATCCGTCGGGGACGTAGGTGAACACCCATCCCAGATGTGACAGGGTGGTGTCATTCCATTCAAAATAGAAGGTGGCACCTTCCTGTTTGGTGGTATGCAACCCTTCCACAGGGGTGCAGTTGGCAGAGGCCGACCCATACTTGATAATGGGGAAAATCATAAGGCAACTTCTTACGGCGGTGTCGCGCCAACCGAGGGAAATCCATGTTTCGTGGTAGGGGTCTCCGGGGTTGTATGGACCAATATTCGCTGATAGCAACCTCATTCTGTATTTGAGCACGGGGAAATTGCTTGACATGTTAGGGCAATCGTGGCCCATATTCAAATTAAATTGGGATAAGCAAAAAATACATGGACGAAAAGCTATATAATGACTATTGTCTACTCCATCAGGGTATAAACTGTCAGGCTGAAGAGTGATTGCGATATAGAAAGAGTCCTCAACCGTGATAGGTTGGTCAAAATAATATTCCTGCAAACGCATTTTATAATTATATAAAAAAAGTAGAACAGTTGCTGAGGTCTCGGCTGTCTCGCCATCTTGTGGTAGTGTACAACCAATTTCTGTAAAAGGATAGGGTGTCATGACCCATGTGTTTCCTCCCCAACAATAGCATGTCGTCCCCGTCTTTTTTATACAAAGATAAAAATGAATCACTTAAAACCATGGTATCATATGAATATTCCTCCTCAAAAAAGGCACCAGTGAGCCCAGGACATACCCCTATGCCCCAAATAGATAATGCCGTATCGGTATAAAAGTATTTGGCCAATTCGCCACAATGAATAATATGTTGAGAATCCCCCTCAAACCACTTCCCAGGACACACAGGATATATGCATGAATAAGACCCGGAATCTCCCGTATGTACACCTTCAATTTCATTAACAAAAAGCCCTTGTGCTGTATCGGAGATGAGGTCGTCGTACCACCACCAGTCGTAATACAGGTTTGTATCGTGTGGCAGGATTGGCACTTGAGCCGAAGTATTCATTCCGCTTAAGAACACTATTATTGCAACAAAGATAGTGATTTTTTTCATGATGTTATAAGTTTAATTGGTTTTACTGCAATTTATAATGAAACTGTTTGTCCCAATAGTGGGGGAATGAGTTAGGAGTGACAAAATACCCAGTCATCTAATACTTTAAAGTCTTTCACATGGATGTTATTCGGTACATCGGCAGTAAGGACAGTTGACCCATAGGTGATCCCCGTCAACAGGTGGAAATATCCTTGATTTGAGTTGTCTTCTTCAGCGTAAATGATGAATTGTTTTCCCCATGCCCGGATAATAGAGTTCAGATGGGCGGAAGTCGTGATTTCTCCATATATGCTTGCCTGCCCGAAAAGGTTTGTTGACAATGTCAACAAACATAAATACAAAATGATACAAACTTTTTTCAAGGTGTAGCGGATTCGTGTTTATAGATGCAAATATACGGATTTATTATTTTAGGATTTTTGTTTCATTTTTGTGTATGCAATTTTTTATTTGAATTCCTTTAAGGTTGATATTGGCTTGTTTTTGCTTGATTGTCAGACTGTCCTAACGAAGAATGTGAGGATGGCGAAGTGTTTTTTCTTTGCCAACGGACGTTTTTTTTATTTATGTCGGAAAAAATGGGTATCTTTGCACAATTTTTCAGACGCATAAAAATAAATAAAATAACATGTACACAGATACCACAAAATTCATTGGCGAAGGCCTTACTTATGATGACGTGCTGTTGGTGCCGTCGTATTCCGAGATTTTGCCCCGCGAGGTGACCGTGGCTACCCGTTTTTCGCGGAACATCAAGTTGAACATGCCATTAGTGTCGGCGGCTATGGATACGGTGACCGAGGCTGCCATGGCCATTGGTATGGCTCAGGAGGGCGGTATCGGTGTGTTGCATAAGAACATGTCGATAGAACGTCAGGCCAATGAGGTGCGCAAGGTAAAACGTGCCGAGAACGGCATGATTGTTGACCCCGTGACACTGACCAAGGATGCTTTGGTGAAGGATGCCCTGCATCTGATGAGCGAATATGGAATAGGTGGTATTCCGATTGTGGATGACAATCGCAAACTGATAGGCATGGTGACGAACCGTGACTTGCGATTTGAGAAGCGCATGGATCGCCCCTTGTCCGAGATAATGATTACCGACCTTATCACCACCCATGTGGGTACTACGTTTGCCGAAGCCACGGAGATTTTGCAGCGCCATAAAATTGAGAAACTGCCAGTGGTGAATGCCGATGGTGTGTTTATGGGCTTGATTACCTACCGAGACATCATGAAGACTAAGGAGCGTCCGTTGGCTTGCAAGGATAGTAAAGGTCGCTTGTGTGTGGCCGCAGGTGTGGGTATTACCCCAGACATGATGGATCGAGTGGATGCATTGGTGAAGGCTGGTGCCGACGCTATCGTCATTGACACTGCCCATGGCCACAGCATCCGTGTGGTTGAGGCGCTGAAACAGGTGAAGAGCACTTATTCGGACATTGATGTAGTGGTGGGCAATATCGCAACTGGCGAGGCTGCCATTATGCTGGCTGAGGCAGGTGCCGATGCCATCAAGGTGGGTATAGGCCCGGGAAGTATCTGTTCAACTCGTATTGTGGCCGGAATTGGCGTGCCACAGTTGACAGCTGTGTGCGAATGTGTAGGAGCGTTGAAACAGAAAGGCTATGATGTGCCAGTGATTGCCGACGGTGGTATCCGCTACAGCGGCGATATAGTGAAGGCTATTGCTGCCGGAGCAAGCACCGTGATGGTGGGTTCGTTGGTAGCTGGTGTTGACGAGGCACCAGGTGAGACCATCATTTTTGAAGGCCGTAAGTTTAAATCTTATCGTGGCATGGGTTCGCTCGAAGCCATGCAGAGCGGCTCGAAAGACCGTTATTTCCAAGACAAGGAAGAGGATGCCAAGAAACTGGTGCCCGAAGGTGTTGTGGGACGTGTGCCATACAAGGGTACGCTAAGCGAAGTACTTTACCAGATGGTGGGCGGACTGAAAGCCGGTATGGGCTATACGGGTTCTAAGGATATCGCATCATTGCAGCAGGCAAAGTTCATCCGCATTACAGCCGCAGGCCGCACGGAGAGCCATCCCCATGATATTGCCATCACTCGCGAGGCACCCAATTATTCCCGTTAATATTATAGAATTTAAAACGTAAGAACTTCAATATTGTTGTAAAAAGAGGATTTATGAAAAAATTGTTGTCAGTATTGGTGTTGTCAATGTTGCTGTTTAATGTTGCAGCTCAGACGAGCACCGATCCCGTGATTTTTGAGATAGGAGGAAAGCAAATATACAAATCTCAGTTTATGAAGGAGTTCCTTCGCTCAATAGGCAAGGATCCTGCTGCCACTCCCACAGCATGTACTTATGAGAAACGCAAAGCGTTGGAAGAGTATGTGCAGCTTTATGTCAATTTCCAAGCCAAACTTGCTGATGCCTATTCCATGGGGTTGGATACCTCCAAATATCTGCTTAATGAGTTGGCTGTGTACCGTAAAGATTTGGCGGCACCCTATCTGATTGATTCTGCCACGATGATGTCATTGTTGCGGGAAGCATACGAGAGGAATCATTATGCTCTTCACGCTGCCCATATCTTGGTGCCTTGCCAAGAGTCTGCCGGCCCTGAGGATACCCTGAAGGCATATAATCATGCTATGGAGCTGTATCAAAAGGCACTGCAAAACCCCGATTTCTATTCCATTGCTCAGAAGGAAATGTATGACCAGCGTATAGATAATATCGACCCCTTGATTAGAGAAAAAGCCACGCAAGTGAATCCTTATGAAGGTGACCTGGGCTGTTTCACGGTGTTTGATATGATATATGCTTTCGAGTCAGCGGTGTATTCCATGAAACCGGGTGAGATCCATGCACCTGTCCGTTCCCGTTACGGATACCATATCATCAAACTTTTTGACCGCTATCCTTATTATGGGAAAGTACAGCTTGCCCATATTTGGGTGACGGATAAAGATCCGAATGCACAGGGGAAAATCAATTCGGCATATAACCAGCTCAACAGCGGTGTTGATTTTGCTACAGTGTGCAAGAATCATAGTAGCGACCCCAACACTGCCAAAGAAGGTGGTCTGATGCCCGAGCTGTCGTGCAACCAGCTTCCGTTCGAGTATGTCGAGACCATTGCAAAGGGTCTGAAAGTAGGTGAATATTCTGCTCCTTTCAAGAGCCGTTTCGGCTGGCATATAATCAAGCTCGTAAAGAATGAAACCATGCCTGAATTCGAGAGTCTGATCCCTTACTACAAGTCTCGGATGACCCGCGGTGAGCGTAGCACCAAACCCCAGCATATTTTTGTTGAACAATGTAAGGGCAAGTACAACTTTGTGGACTATACCAAAGTGAAAACTTCTAAGAAAAAGAATGCCCCCTATGCAGCAAGCCTTGATGCGGTCAGAGCAGTGGTGACCGACTCGATCTTCTCTGCTATTTTCAATTATGATTCTAACCAAATCACTGACATGCGTCCGTTGTTTAAGATTGGCGACCGTCAGTATAACTCAAGACAGTTTGCCCGTCACATGTATAAGAATAAGACGGTCTATCCAATATGCCCGCTTGATATTTTTGTGGCAGACCGATATAATGACTTCGTCGAAGCGATGGTCCTTAAATATGCTGACGACCGACTGGAAATCGACAATCCCGAGTTCGGTGAACTGATAGACGAGTATCGTCATGGTTTGATGATTTTTGCTTATAACGACATCAAAGTGTGGTCGCGTGCCCTTAAAGATAGTGCTGGATTTGAGGATTTCTACAACCGTATGGCTCCCACCCATAGTTATGACGATACCAACGATGCTGTTTATTTCTGGAACCACCGCGCCCGTGTCAATGTGGTTACCATTGCCGACAGTGCATGTCTTAAACCGGCTAAAGCACAAAAGATTGTCAACAAGGCTGTTGCCAAGGGATGGAGTATTAACGACCTTGAGGCTCGTCTGAACGAAAAGGTGAGCAAAAAAGCCTGTGTGGCAGAAACACCCGTTGCCGTAGAACTTCAAGTCGTAGAGGCGGGTAACCAGAATCTGCTTACCAATAATGAGTGGGGCAAAGGTGTCTACACCCGTCCCACCGAGAAAGGATACCAATTCCTTATTGTTGAACAGATACTGCAGCCAGAACTCAAGAGCCGTGATGAAGCAAGGGGTTATTACCTCAACGATTATCAGAATTATCTCGAGGAACAGAACAACCTTGAACTTCGTAAAAAATACAATGTCAAGATTTATCAAAATGTAGTTGACGAGATTACTTACTGATGATTCTTGAATATAATAATAGATTGTTTTTCGCTGAAAAGAATAGAAGACAGAACCATCAAATGAAAATAAAGAAAATAGCCCTATTTGCGGCGATGATTATCGTAGGCGTGGTAGCACAAGCCCAGCCGCGACAGGTGGTGGATGGCATAGTGGCAGTGGTGGGGAAAACCATAATACGTCACTCCGACATCGAACAGGCTTATACTCAGGTGCGCCTTCACCAAGGTATTCAGAATGCTCAGGTTGAACGTTGCAAGTTATTGGAGAACATGCTTGTCAGCAAGATGCTTATCCATAAAGGGATGATCGATAGTGTTGAGGTGTCCGATGACAGGGTGGAGAAAGAAGTGGATCGTTACTTGAAAGCCGCCGTTCTTCAAGCTGGAGGGAAAGACAAGTTGCGTGAAGTATTCAATTATTCTTACGACGAACTGCATGACCAGTATTTCGATATCATCCACGACCGTATGATGAGTCAGCAGGTGGAATACGAACTGACCGAGAATGTCAATGTGACGCCTGCCGAAGTGTCTGAATTCTTTGCCCAGTACAATGCCGATAGCTTACCGGAAATCCCTACACAATACGAGGTCTCTGAAATAGTCATCGAACCCACTATTAGTGAAGCCGAGCGTGACCGGGTGCGTGATGAATTAAACCAGTTGCGCGAGCGTATTCTAAAAGGTGAGAATTTCTCAATGCTTGCCAAACTCTATTCACAGGATCCCGGTTCGGCTTCTAAAGGTGGTGAGTTGGGTTTCTTCGGAAGAGAATCCATGGTTGCTGAATTCGAGTCCGCAGCTTTTGCTTTGAAACCGGGAGAAGTGTCGCCTATTGTCGAAACGCAATTCGGTTTCCATATCATCCAGCTCATTGAGCGCAGGGGCAATACGATTAATGTACGCCACATTCTCATGCAACCCAAAACATCGTCCGAAGATTTGCTTCGTGCGCGTATCACACTCGACAGTTTAGCGCAGGAGATCCGTCAAGGAAAAATAACTTTCGAGGATGCAGCCAAACGTTATTCCGATGGAGCCAGCAAAAACCAGGGCGGCGCTGTCACCAATCCTTATGAGGGTAGTTCTCGTTTCGATAAAGAGACCTTCAACCAACTCTATCCCGGCATCGGCATAGTGGCTATGGATGAAGGTGAGGTCTCCAATGCCACAGCTTTCACCACAACTGAGAACAAACAGGCCTATTGTTTAGTGAAACTTACCAAGAAGATTCCTTCCCATAAGGCCAATCTTGTCGACGACTATGACCGTATCTACAATGCCGCTTTGCAGTCGGCCAAAACCAAAAAGTTGTATGATTGGTGCAACAGAATGGTTCGGACAACTTACGTTCGTATTTCCGATGAATACAAGGATTGTCCCGATTTCCAGGTGAACTGGAATCGAGGCAGCCTGTATGGTGATTAATTGAATCATGGAGGAAAGAACTTCGGTTTTTTGTGCAGTGTGTTATCAAGTGCAACATTTTCCCCCATTTGTTTGAAGCAATAATTATTTAGCATGTCAGATAAAGAGCTTATTGATAATTTTGTGAAGCAATATCATGCCCTCAAGAATGAGATGGGTAAGGTGATAGTGGGGCAGGACAAAGCTGTTGACAGCCTTCTGCTGTCAATCTTTACTGGAGGCCATTGTCTGTTGGTGGGTGTTCCGGGATTGGCCAAGACATTGATGGTAAATACCCTTTCAAAAGCATTGGGTCTCTCGTTCAGCCGTATCCAGTTTACTCCTGACCTTATGCCTTCCGATATCACGGGCTCTGAGATTTTAGACGAAAACAGGCGTTTCCAGTTTGTCAAGGGCCCCATATTCGCTAACATCGTGTTGGCCGATGAAATTAACCGCACACCCCCCAAGACCCAAGCGGCGTTACTCGAAGCCATGCAGGAAAAATCCGTCACCGTGTCAGGCAAAAGCTACCCTCTTGTCGCTCCGTTCTTTGTTCTCGCAACCCAGAACCCCATCGAGCAAGAAGGAACATACCCTTTACCGGAAGCTCAGTTAGACCGTTTCATGCTAAATATCCGCATGGACTATCCCTCTTTCGACGAAGAAATCGACATTGTCAAAGGCACTACAGCCAATCATGATCCCAAGGTTGAGATAATCCTCTCAGCCGATGATATCCTCCGATATCAAGATGTAATTCGGCGCATTCCTGTCCCCGACAACGTCTGCCGGTATGCTGTCCGTCTAACCTCTTCCACTCGACCCACGCTATCCAATAACGCCCTCAAGAATGGCCAACAGGCCTCCCTTGCTTCCAAATATCTCTCATGGGGTGCTGGCCCTCGTGCCTCGCAATATTTGGTCATGGGGGCAAAAACCCATGCAGCCATGCAAGGCAAATACTCGCCCGATATCGAGGATGTCCAAAGCGTCGCTGTCGAAGTGTTGCGCCACCGTATTGTTCGCAACTACTATGCCGAGGCCGAAGGTATCACCACCGAAGAAATAGTCCATCAGTTGCTTTCCGTGAACGAATAAACCCTCCATATTCATCATTTGGATATTAAATCATAGCTCGCCATGAAACGCATTGTCTTCCTCTTTTCCTTGATAGTGACGCTTGCCGCCAGTGCCCAAGTTTCCGGATTATATATTCCTTCCGAAAAACCAATAAAGCCTCGCGACCTCCCCAAGGCATGGACCAATCCCGAGGAGTTCTGTTTGCTGTTGCATTTCCATGAGGGTGATAGCGCCTACCAAGAAGAGGATCTGGACTTGCTCGATTCTGCCTACAAAGTGGCTTTTGATAGAGATAACCCCAGGATGTACACCATGTCTATCGAGGCTTTTGGCAATGCGCGCAATCAATCAATAATGAAATCCCGGGTCGAATCGGTTTATCGCTATTTCACCATGCGGGGGCATGAGATTGTCCCTGTCCGTTATGCCTACAATCCCATCCATTGTAGCTGCCACGGCGACACCGTCGAACTCGTTCGTTACGAAGTGCCAACCGACAAGCAGGTCTACGATTGTGCCGATTTGCCTTCGTCCCGCAAAGTGCTCAATAAAGACATCCCTCTCGAAGGCAGCGTTTTGGTCACCTTCCGTCACAATCCCATCGAGTGTATCGGGGGGGGAGGCGGTTGCTATCTGCCTGCACAAGACAGCAATATACGTGCCTACTACACCCAACTGATTCTCAAAAAAGGTTCCATTTACGCTGTCGACAACACGCGCGACTCTTGTCCTCCTCCGGTTCAGATTTCCATTGAAGAACATCTCGACTACCAACAGTTTCTTGAGAAATATTTTCTGGTGCCCCATCGTCGCAACATCATCCTTCCCGTAGGCTATGTCGTGTTGCACTCCTCCTTCAATCGTCAGCCTGACGAGTGTACCGCTTTGACCGACTCCATCTTCATCCGTTTCCCTGTAACCGAAGAGCAATTGGAGTCGCGTTTGCGTGTCTATGCTAAGAAATACAGTAGCAAAGGTGCCGAATACAAACCTCTTACCACAAAAAAAATAAAAGGGGGTCCTGTCCTCATGATACAGGGTGCTCTCAACCTCACACAATTCGACACCATCTATATTGCCAAACGCATCTCCGAGGATGAAGTCTCCAAATATCTCTTCCCGGCCGATTCTCCCACCGAGCAAGGGGCTGTCGCTATCACGATTAACGGCGAAGAACGATTCTTCAAACCTTTCCGGATGGATCGTAACGGGCAATACGAATTCAGAAAATTGTTCCGAAACATGCTCCGCATTATTGATGAGGAGGAAGAAACCATCGACCCTTCCGATGGTATGATCTTCCGCAACGACGGAGATGAAGAAATTGAATAATAACAATCATTATGGCTTATTTACAGACTGATGTAACGAAAGTTACCACCCATGTTCTCCAGCGCATGAAAATGTCGGGAGAAAAGATTGCCATGCTCACGGCCTATGACTATTCGATGGCAAAGCTGCTCGATGCAACAAAGATAGATGTGGTTTTGGTCGGCGATTCTGCCGCCAACGTGATGGAAGGCTACGACACCACCCTTCCGATTACCCTCGACGAGATGATCGTCTATGCCTCCTCCGTCAAACGTGCCATCAAGCGTGCATTGGTTGTGGTTGACATGCCCTTTGGTACTTATCAAGGCAACTCCAAACAAGCCCTTGCCTCCGCCATCCGTATCATGAAAGAAACCGGTGCAGATGCTGTCAAACTCGAGGGAGGCGAAGAAGTCCTCGAATCCATCTGCCGCATCCTAACCGCCGGCATTCCCGTCATGGGGCATCTTGGCCTCACCCCGCAAAGCATCAATAAATTCGGCACCTATGCCGTCCGTGCCACCCAGAACGACGAGGCCAACCGCCTCATCCACGATGCCCATGTCCTCGAAGATGCAGGCTGTTTCAGCATTGTCCTCGAAAAAATTCCGGCCAAACTGGCCGCTCAGGTCACCTCCGAACTGAAAATCCCCACCATCGGTATCGGCGCTGGCAGCAGTACCGACGGCCAAGTGCTCGTTCTCCAGGACATGCTTGGCATAACCCAGCAATTCACTCCGCGTTATCTGCGTGTCTATGGCAGTTTTGGTGCCGAAATTAGCAATGCTATCCGTCAGTATATTTCGGATGTCAAAAGTTTAGACTTCCCCAACGCCAAGGAGCAGTACTGACATCCCTGTCCATATCAACATAAAGGGGCGAAAGAACCTCATCTCGATTAGGCTCTTTCGCCCCTTGTTTTTTTGTGCATTCATTCTTTCGATGCACTATTTTTTCTTTTGCAGCGGGTCTGTTGTCAATCCGATACCCAACTTTTTGAAAATCTTCCGGTCCACCTCGCTCAGCATCACAGTGGCGTGCACTTGGCAGCCATTTAGTTGTGGCAACGTGGCCAGTGCGCGGCGGCAGTTCTCATCCGTCAAACTGAGCATCGAAAGGGCCACAAGCACCTCGTCGGTATGTAGGCGGGGATTGTGACCATGCAGCAACTTGACTTTTGTGTACTGTATGGGCTCAATAATCTCTTGGGCAATCAGCTTCACGCTATGGTCTATTCCGGCCAGATGCTTGGTGGCGTTGAGCAGCAATGCGGCACTGGGGCCGAGCAGTGTACTGCTGTGAGCGGTAATAATGGTGCCGTCCTGCAGCTCGATAGCCGATGCGTCAGCGTTCTCTTGTCTCTTGCGCTCCAGTGCTGCCACGGTGGTGCGTCGGTCGGCAGTGGTAAGTTTGAGCTGCTTCATCAGCAGCGCAATCTTGTTCACCTCCGTCTCCGAAGTCTTTCCCATGGCAAATTCGCACAAGGCGTTATAATAGCGGCGTATTATTTCGTCCTTCGAGGCATTGCAACACACCTCGTCGTCGCTGATGCAGAATCCTGCCATGTTCACACCCATATCCGTAGGCGATTTATAGGGGTTGTATCCATAAATCCCCTCAAAGATAGCGTTCAGCACAGGGAATATCTCGATATCGCGGTTGTAGTTCACCGTCGTCTTGCCGTAAGCCTCCAGATGGAACGGGTCAATCATATTCACATCGTTCAGGTCGGCCGTGGCTGCCTCGTAGGCCACATTTACCGGGTGCTTCAAGGGTATGCTCCAAATGGGGAATGTCTCGAACTTCGCATAACCGGCTTTCACTCCGCGCTGGTTCTCCTGATACAACTGGCTCAGGCATACGGCCATCTTGCCACTTCCCGGTCCTGGTGCTGTGACCACCACCAGCGGGCGCGTGGTCTCAACATATTCATTCTTGCCAAAGCCGTTGGCTGAACAAATAAGGTCCACATTTGTCGGATACCCTTCTATGACATAATGATAATAAACATTAATGCCCAACCGTTCCAATCTCTCGCGGAACGCCTTCGCACTCGCCTGTCCGTTGTACTGGGTAATCACCACTCCGCTCACCATCAGTCCACGCCCGATAAACTCGTCGCGCAATCTCAGCACATCCACATCGTATGTGATTCCCAAGTCTCCGCGCACCTTGTTCTTCTCAATGTCGCGGGCGCTGATCGCTATTACTATCTCGGCATCGTCGCGTAGCTGCATCAGCATCTTCAGCTTGCTGTCGGGTTCAAAACCAGGGAGGACACGACTGGCGTGGTAGTCGTCAAAAAGCTTACCGCCAAATTCTAAGTAAAGTTTGTTTCCGAACTGGGAAATTCGTTCCTTGATGTGTTCGGACTGAATCTTGAGATACTTCTCGTTGTCAAAACCGTGTTTCATCTTTCCGTGTTTTTGTGTTGCAAAAATACGGATTGCAAAATTACATATTTTTTTCCATATATAAGATTTCTGTCTGTAAAAAAACTTTTTTTTAGCAAAACAGAAACTTTCGAAAAACCAATTGTGTAGTGTCATTAACCCAAATCGGTCATTAGGATGGCATGAATTTCATCCTAATGATCGGTATACGTGCTGAAAGCATGTAATCTTAAGAGGATATCTATAAATCGCCTCGAAGATGCAAACTCTCAATAACCCCACTCACCATGTGGGGTTATCGGGCAAATACATCTCAGCGTGTCGGAGACACGCGCTCTCAAAAAAACAATCAATAGAACCCGTTTATATTCAAACCAATGCAGATCGAAGGGTTCTTCCGTGTATGACTAATGTGTTAAATATTAAATGTTTATTATTGTATTGAATAAAAAAACAAGAAAAAAATTTTGTCAAATGGGAAAATAATTGTATATTTGCACCTGAATAGTAAATGAAAATCATTGCTCATACGGCAGATTAAAGGGTTCAGTCTGTTGTGATGGACAATATGTATTGACAAAGCATAGAACCCATCTTGACTTTAAATATATTGTATATGAAAAAAATTCTCTTATGCCTATTGTTTGCTATGTGTTCCACGCTCTCTTTTGGTCAATATTTTCATGAAACCGAAATAGGAAGTGGCACAGTGCTGGGGAACAGTGTCATTGTACGAAATTGTGACGACACATTGGTTGTCATGTACAATTATGACTTGGCCACTTCCAGCGGTGAGCATCGTTTCACCATTCGCAATTTGAATAACTCTTCTACTGTTTCCTTCAAGCTAAGGGATGCCTGTGCTTTGGGTTTCAATCCTTTCCCAATGGCGCCAGCACCCAGCTCTGGCGATACGCTTCTACTGATAAAAGACATGGAAATATATGAACGTGTCTGTTACTTCTGTGGCGCCTTCCGTGTCACTACAGGCAACTTTCTCGTTGGCATGGATGGACAAATAACATACGAGACCACTTATATCGGACTTGTCGGCAAATTCTCTATCGACGACATTCTGACTGGTTCTGCCCAGTATGAACTTGCCAGCATACCCAAGACGGCTTTGATGACCAAGATGACCGTATACAATGCAAGTCAAGGCATGTCCATCTCTATGATAGGTAGTGCAGACCCTTCGACTGTCTATCCCTCTTCCTGTGTAGTGGATATCTATCCGAACGGTCCGACAACGTGGGAGTGCTCTGCAGCCAACCTCACAAGTAGTGATGAATTGTTTTGCGACATCGGCCATGCCTTTGGTTCTGTCATTGCTGTGTCTCGATTAAAGAACGAACACCACAAATTTGTCCTTCGCGCTTCGAAAGCGGCATGGATTCTAGCAGACCCTACCAGTTGTTTCAGTACTCCAAGATGTTTCTCAACCCAGACGGCCAACATAATAAGCAATCCTGCCATAGTGCCTACCTATAGAGCGGAAGCTGACTCTTTGGTTCTCTATGGATGTGACATGAGAAATGATTTCTTTGTTGCCCATCCTTGCTGCAATACTCATTTTGGTACAGTTTTCTATCGCATGGGGATTGACCACCCTTGCGAGACCATTGTCAATCTGTCCAACCAGTATGCCTTGGAAAACGATTATGTCAGATTGACCGATATGCGATATATCAACAATAATACTGCTGAAGCCCTCTATGCTTTGACAAGGAATGTTTCGGGAAACCAAAGTGGAATACGGCTTATGTCCTTTCTGAACACTGCTGATTATATCGACTATTACTTCACCAATCCCAACAAGAGTTTGCACGCCCTCGACATTATTAACAATACTGCGGTGCTGTTTGGTGGCACTTATCCAGGCAGTAATTCTATCTTCCAAGATTATCATGCATTTTACCATTATTCTCCTGTATTATTCCCCAGAGTCCGCTGTATGACGTATTATCCAAGAAACAATTATATACTAAACCCAATAAACAGATGTCCGGGCGGTGATGACTTAGCTATTTTTTGTAATAGAAGATCTATAACATGGAAATCTTTCACTGTCGAAAAAGATATGCTTACAAATACGCTCAACTGCTTTTGACACGCTGTCAACCATTCCTCAATCAATAAATATATACAAACGGAAATAACTGCCAAAAAATAAATAATATGAACCCCCGTTGTCTTAAATATCTGCTGTTCGTTGCGATTTTCTTTTCCTTCCTTCAGGCTTCGGCGCAGTCCGACACCATATTCGGCAAATCCCCGCGCTACCACTACTCCGAGTGGTACGACACTTTGCCTCGTTACCTCGACCACTCATCATCACCAAACAGTGCACCGTTTTCATGTTCCTATTGTATTGCAGGTGGGTTTGATTACCACGATCACGAAGCCAAAGAGCATTACAGCGCCGACAGCATCGCTGTCAAGGGAATGTCCGTCATGGTGACCAAATATCTCAGCTACACCCGCGACAGTAACTTCTATCAACCCGAATATTTGATGCTTGCCCGCTTTGACAGCGTCAACCACCAAATGACCATTATCAGCGACTCCCTCCGTTGGGACACGGTCACCCCCAGAATCTACAAGCTTGATCTCTGCTGCCATACCGAGGACTCCCATAGCCATTGCAATATACCCGTCTATGAAGTCTTCTTCTCCAAACCTGTCATTGTCGACTCCTCTTTCTACATCGTCTTTACCTGCAACAACCTGACAAATGATCCAGAGCATGGTGCCTGCC
>DBXQ01000097.1:28009-35194 GCA_002309955.1 Bacteroidales bacterium UBA1208 | reverse complement strand
TTGCACTTGTAACTGGAATTTAGGTTATCCTTGCCGACACTTCCGTCACTTGTCTAATGCCCTTGCGGCGTCATCTATACCCCCTTTCGCGAAAACAAATCTCCGCAGTCGGATTTTATTTGTATATTTGCATCGTCAATAGCATTTGTCGCCCACATATAAAACATTAATAAACAAACAATTAGTAACATGAAAACCATTCAAAATTTGGGAATCCTCCTCACTTTTGCCGCCGTCGTTTCGCTGATTGGCTGCCATAAGGAGAACACCCCCGCCACCGAACAACCCGCCACCGACACCACTCCTACCGACACCATCGTACCTGAGGAGCCCGCCGACGACATCTACCAATTCAAAGTCCTCGACGGTGACGGCGACAGCGTATCCCTCTCGCAATATCGTGGCAAAGTAATCCTTGTGGTGAACACCGCCACCCAGTGCGGCTATACCCCACAGTACACCGACCTCGAACGCATCTACGAAAAATATCAGGACAGCGGTTTCGTCATCCTCGACTTCCCCTGCAACCAATTCGGCAGCCAGGCACCCGGCTCCTACGACGACATCCACGGCTTCTGCACCAGCCGCTACGGCATCACCTTCCCCCAGTTTGCCAAAATCGACGTCAACGGTGTCAATGCCTCACCCCTCTATGTCTGGCTGAAAAGCAAGAAGCCCAGTGATATCAAGTGGAATTTCACCAAGTTCCTCCTCAACCGCAAAGGCGAAGTCATCAGGCGTTTCGAACCCGCCAACCCCATGTCGTCGGTGGAGAGTGCCATTGCCAACCAGCTATAAACAGACCACCTACTCCCCATTTACTATCTGGTCGTAAATGCCCAGATAGTTATTATAGCGTTCCGTGCTGATGGCTCCCGTCTCCACGGCTTCCTTTACCGCACAATGCGGCTCGTGTCTGTGTGTGCAATTGGCAAAATGGCAGTCGTGCAACACCGCCCTCATCTCGGGAAAGAAATGCGACAATTCCTCGGGCTTGAAATCCACCATGCCAAACTCCTTGATGCCAGGCGTATCAATCAACAGCGTTGGTGCGTCATCCTCTTGCGGGTGTTCATAAACCCCGCCTCCGGCATTCACCACTATCATCTCAGCGAATGTGGTGGTGTGTTTCCCTTTCAGGCTCCAGTCGCTCACCTCGCCCACCTTCAACTCCAACCCCGGCACAAGGGCATTGAGCAAAGCCGATTTGCCTACACCCGAATGGCCACTAAACAACGTGGTATGTCCTTTCATCATGTCGCGTAGCACCTCCAACCCACTGCCCTGTAACGCGCTGACCCCATACACTGCATATCCTGCCCGTTTATACATATCCTCCAATTCTTTATGCAACGCTGTCATTGTCTCGTCATACAGGTCTGCCTTGTTCAAAATGATGCATGTGGGAATATGATAGGCTTCAGCGGTAACCAGCAACCTGTCGATAAACCCCGTCGATGTGCGAGGGAACGCCAGCGTGGCCACAATACAGAGTCTGTCCACATTCGCAGCTATGACATGAGTCTGCTTGCTCAACTTGGTGGCTCGGCGCACAATGTAATTCCGTCTGTCGTGCACTTCGGCTATCACGCCCGTGCCATCCTCCTGCATGGCATAGTCCACCCAATCGCCTACCGCCACCGGATTGGTCTGCTTGTTGCCTCGCAGACGGTAATTACCCCGCAAACGGCAGTCTACCGCAACCGTCGTATCATCTCCTTCGGGCAGCACTTTGTACCAACTGCCCGTGGTCCGCATCACAAGTCCTTTCATATCGTACTTACTTTCATCAATATTCAAATTGGTTGTCCGGCCGTTTCGCACACCGTCATCTTATAATACCGCTTGCGTATTACCACAAGCCGCACAAGCCACACGGCGAAGAACACGTCCGAGACGATTTTATAAATCCGCGTCAACGGCACGAAAAGTGACACCACCCACACCACCAAATCCAAATCGAAAAGCAGATTCCACAGTCTTTCGCGGTCGTGGAAACAGAGCGTCGCAGCCTTCTTCACTTCCACATCGTTGCAAGTAGAGCTCACCGACAAGTCGATGCTCCGTCCGCTCCTGCCCAACGGAATCCGTCCCCCGAATTGCACACGCACCTTGTACCGCCCAGTGGGCAACTGCATCTGCATCGTGTCGCCACGCATGGTTCCCGCATACAGACCGTCGATAAAAACCAGATGCGGCAGCCGTGCCTCGTAGAAACGGCGCTTGTGAAGAAAGGTCAATATCGCCATAGGTCACTCTTCATTAATAATCTGATACAACCAACATTAAGAGGCCGGAGAAAGCCGACATCCCCTTCAATTGGAAAAGCAAAGATACACAAAAAAAATGACATAACAGAGTTGCGCCCCATGGCAGCCAGTCTTTCACATGCCCGCACAACGCTAACCTCTCCTTGACAACATCCCGATCCAACCGCTCTCCAAACCGAATTCCATGTCGGCACGCCCGTCACACACTTCTTAAATACCTGTTCTTCCATCCCTTTCAACGCATGCCATTTCCTGCAAATCCTCCCCAACCTGTGCCAAGTCCCTTTCGCCCTGCCTTTGATCCGCTCGTTTATCCACTCTTCGACCTCCGTTCTACCTCATTTCTCCTTCTGAAATGGGAGAACGATGGGAGAACTGAGGACTAAGGAGCGAAAGAAGAGCAGCCGGGCCTACATCGGTCATTGGGACGGAAAACAGGATAGAACGGTCATTATCAGTCTTTCCACTTCGCATGTCACCGCTCTGCCCTTGAACAGCCTCTAACGGAGACATGCTTAGCCTAATGACTGATTGGGGACAAAAGACCATTGACCAACTGTGGAACAACCAGACAACAATTGTTTTTCAATCGCACCTTCGCCGTCCCCAAAATCCCGCTGGCAGACCGCCTAAAAAACCTAAAATCCATTTATCCATTTTTTTTTAGTATCTTTGCAATTTATTTATATACATGAGAAAGATACATTATGCTTGTATTTTGTTGACGCTCGGTATGTTGATGTGCCGTGCGGGTGATTGTTTCGCTCAAGATGAGTGGAACGATGTGGGGGTGTGGAGCGTAGGCAAGGTGCTTCCGCATGCCAATGTGATACCTTACGCCGACGAACAGGATGTGGCCACACTGGACTATCAGCGCTCGCCATATTACCGCTCGCTTAACGGGAAGTGGAAGTTTCAAATGGCCGAGAATCCATACGCTTGCCCCAAAGGATTTTACGAGCGGGACTACAACGTGGCTGATTGGGACGAAATAGAGGTGCCCGGCAACATAGAATTGCAGGGGTTTGGCATACCTGTCTATACGAACATGCATAACGAATTTCCTTCCAATCCCCCATATGCCCCCACTGAATTTAATCCCACGGGATGCTATGTGCGCGACTTCCAGATGCCCGAAAGCTGGCGCGGAAGGCGCGTGGTGATACGGTTCGGTGCGGTACGCTCGGCCATGTACCTCTATGTCAACGGGAAAAAATACGGCTATTCGGAAGACTCAAAGACTCCTGCCGAATGGGACATTACGCAGAGCGTGCACCCGGGACAGAACCGTGTGGCGGTGATGGTGATGCGATTCTGCGATGGAAGTTATCTGGAATGCCAGGACATGTGGCGCATGAGCGGTATCACCCGCGACGTTTATATTTACTCAACTCCGCGCGTCCACATAAGCGACTACAACATGGTGGCACGGCTGGACGAACGCACAGGAGACGGGCTGGTAGACCTGACCGTGGAACTATCGGGACGGCTGGCGGGACACATGGCCGTAGAGGCCGAATTGCTGGACACCAGCGGCAACCGGGTATGGTCTATGCAGCAACGCATGGAGCCCCACGACTGGACAACACATTTTGAAGGCGAGGGATGCCGAGTGGCACGAGTACACCCATGGACGGCCGAAACGCCCTACCTCTATACCCTCATCATGCGACTGGAAAACGCTGGCGGAGTAGCCAC
Organism: Bacteroidales bacterium UBA1208; assembly: GCA_002309955.1. GTDB lineage: Bacteria > Bacteroidota > Bacteroidia > Bacteroidales > P3 > Colimorpha. The sequence continues at coordinate 31,226 of DBXQ01000097.1, read as the reverse complement.
CGAGACGATAGGCTGCAAAGTGGGATTCCGTAATGTGGCTATAAAAGAGATTGTATACCAAGGCGACGATACGCTTCTCACTGCCAACCAATTGTGCGTGAATGGGAAACCGATAACCATCAAAGGGGTGAACCGACACGAACACAGTCCCTTGACAGGACAATACGTCACCCGGGCTGAGATGGAGTTCGACATTATGTTGATGAAGCATTTGAACATCAACGCAGTTAGAACAAGCCATTACCCCAACGACGAATATTGGTACGAATTGTGTGACCGATACGGACTGTATGTGTGGGACGAGGCCAATGTGGAGAGCCACGCACAGGGCTATGGCGAAGGGAGTCTGGCAAAGAAGAAAGAATGGAAATGGCCGATGCAGTATCGTGTAAACAATATGTACCGTCGAGACCGAAACCACGCCTCGGTGATAGCATGGTCACTGGGCAACGAATGCGGTAACGGGGTGGCAACAGAACACACCTACGACTATCTGAAGCAATTGGATAAAACCCGTCCCGTCACCTACGAACGGGCAGAGCTGGACAGGAACACAGATATTGTGGAGGTGATGTACCCTTCGGTCGAATACCTTTCCAAGTACTGCTCGGACTGGTACGGGTTGGGGAACCATTTCGAACAATACAAAGAGCCCGAAGAGTCGCGCGTTTTGTTCCGTTCCCGGACAAACAGTACTGACCAGAAGCATGACTCAGTGTTGAGGCCCTATATCATGGCCGAATATTGCCACGCTATGGGAAACAGTTTGGGAGGGTTGCGCGATTATTGGGATACGATTGACAAATATCCCCCGCTGCAGGGAGGTTTTATCTGGGACTGGGTTGACCAAAGTTTTGCGATGAACGGCAGTCGGCACCAATACACCCTTGATTACGAAAAAGACTCGGCATGGTATGCCGTAGGTGGTGATTTGGGGAGCCTGCCGGGGGTTCAAGATGACGACGCATTCTGTGCCAACGGCATAGTGTCGAGCGACCGCCGACCTCACGCCCATGCCAATGAGGTGCAACAGGTGTATCAGAATCTGAACATCACACAGCACAATGAATCGTCGGGCGAACAATACTATAGGTTGCATAACAATTTCGACTTCCGCGATGCCTACGAGTTCATCTGCCAATACAAGATTTATTCATCGCTACGCGATAACATATACAGCGACACACTCCATCCCCATCTTCCCGCTGGCCAATCTTGCCGACTGGAACTGCATATGCCCGACATACAGCCCCTGCCAGGCGAACGTTTTTTTGTCCGTTTCAATTTTGTGGGCGATAGCTACGAGGTGGACGATCCCTACGATGCCGGAACATCATGGATTCTGTCCGAGAACAGCCACAACGAATTTGAAATCGGCGGCATTGAATCGCCCACGGATTCTATCGAGTTGCCAGAAGTGTCAATGAGAGATTTCTTCTATGGACATAACAAATCGTTGCACCAAGTGTCATTAGGACGCGAAGATGTGTTCTCTCTCCTTCTCGATTCCGACAATGGCTATATCACAAGCTATAAATACAAAGGACAGGAATTGCTGCGGCGACCTCTTCGCTGGAACTTCTGGCGGCCACCAACGCTCAACGACCTCGTCGACCCCTATGGCGCACGTGCCTGGGAGGGATTGGATCACTTGAAAGCCACTCCCGTCAGTTGCACCGTCACCCCCGTGGGAGAACCTGACCGCATGGCCGAAGTGGATTTGTTACTGGAACTCTCTACCCCCGAAGGCCGCACCATGACTATGCGCGAGATTGTGGAGGTGGATGCCGATGGCCGAATGCAACTCAGCTTTATGCTACAGCCACACGGCAATTACCGCACGCTGCCCCGATTAGGCATACAGTTAGGTATAGACACTGCTTGTCCCAACGTGGAATGGTGGGGCAACTTCTACGAAACATACCCCGACCGTAACCAGGCAAATTGGCAAGGGCTTAACATCGCCACTCCTCAGGAAGTGTGTGGCGAGTTGCATGTAGTGCCACAGGAAAGTGGAAACCGCTCGGCCTTTTGGACTTCTTTCACTTTGGGTGATAAAAGACTTGCTTTCTGCACAGCCGACACCAGCCGCATCAGTTTCGGGATGCGTCGCTATGACGACAGCGTAATCACCGCCGCACAACGTATCAAGGATCTCTCACCCGCCAACCACTACATTGTCAATATCGACGCCCGTCAGGCTGGACTTGGCACTGCTACATGCGGCCCCGGTGTGCGCAAACGTTACCGCATCAGCGGCGACAGTGTGCAGCGGTTCCGTCTAATCATGGTGCCCTCAATGTTGGCCGACAGTGTGAACCTGTGGCGTTATTGCGGGTACTATTTCGACAACCCACCAGAAATGAGACAAAGTCTACCCGCCAACCACCACGACCCCATTGAGAACCTGACGATAAAGGCTTATGGCGACACCACTCAACCTGCCAACCAACCCAACCCACGCTATGGACAGGACTTTCCCCAGACACTCCACGACGGACGATTAGGCATAGCCGGCAACTATGGCGAAAGCTGGACTGGATTCGTAGGACGCGATAGTATAGACTTCAACATTGTTCTTGACAATCCTACAACCCTTGATGTCGTCACAGCAGGCTTCTGCCATAGTGCAAACGATTGGGTTGTCCGCCCCCTTTCCGTATCTGTACAATGGTCGGTGGACGGCAAGAAATACTCGCCGTGGCAACCTCTCGAACCCGTTCGCCCCATTGTCAACGAAGCCAAAGAAAGCCGACGGCTGATGTTGCGCCGCACCTTCAGCCCCCGCCGAGGATTGTTCCATCCGGCAGAAGCTTCCCGTGTGCGGTATATCCGACTGCGCGTGCGCTGCCAGCAATCGCTACCCGAATGGCACGAATACAGCGGTGAGCCCGCATGGCTGATGATAGATGAAATCACCATCAAATGAACACATTATGAATTCGTTAATTCGTAAACGTGTTAATTCGTTAATCGACTAACACATTCAAACATTCAAGATTATGAATTCGTTAATTCGTAAACGTGTTAATTCATTAATCAACTAACACATTCAAACATTCAAGCATTAACACAATCAAAAAATGACACTTCTACTCATATTCCTTCTTGGAGCCATGATTATCTCGTTTATGTGTTCCATTCTCGAAGCCACGCTTATGTCCACGCCACTCTCGTATGTCAACATGCGTGAAGACGAAGGATACAAACCCGCCAC
>DBXQ01000097.1:27695-27874 GCA_002309955.1 Bacteroidales bacterium UBA1208 | reverse complement strand
ATCCTCATCCTTGTCTTCTCCGAGATAATCCCCAAGACCATCGGTTCCCGCCACTGGAAAAAACTCATGCGCTTCACCACCAACACCCTCCATTTCATAATCATCATCCTCTTCCCCATCGTATGGGTAGTGGAAAAACTCTCCAAAACCATAGCCGACGACGACGACGAGGAAGCCGC
>DBXQ01000097.1:0-27632 GCA_002309955.1 Bacteroidales bacterium UBA1208 | reverse complement strand
GAGAACAAAATCATCCAGAACGTCATTAAGCTCGACGACGTCAAAGCCGAAGATGTAATGACCCCCACTACCGTGGCAGCCATTGCTCCGGAACAGATGACCCTCAAAGAGTTCTATCGTGACAAAGCCTACAGCCACTTTTCACGAATACCAGTCTACAGCGAATCCGACGAATTCATAACTGGCTACGTCCTCCGCAGCGAAGCCCTCGAACTGCTCACCGAAGACAAATTCAACATGACCCTCGGCGAAATACGCCGCGACATCGTCATGTACAAAGAAGCCATGCCCGTTTCAGAGATCTGGGACTCCATGCTCCGCCACAAACAGCACATCGCCTGTGTCATAGACGAGTATGGCAGTTTCCAAGGCATCATCACGCTGGAAGACATCATCGAAACCATCGTAGGACTGGAAATCATGGACGAACGCGACGACGTGGCCGATATGCGGCAACTGGCTCTCGACCGCTGGCACCAAAGGCAATCGCGTTTCAAAGTCATTGACCTTCCTGACGAACAGCCCGACAACCCCGACGAAGACTCAGAAAAAGAATAGTCCCAAACCATTCACCCTAATGTTATTAAAACACCCCGAGAAATGAAAAAGACCCTCACTCTTTTTTTGATGCTTGCCTCCCTCATCACCCTGCAGGCTCAGCCCAAACCTTTCAAGGTGGCAAAAAACGCCAACCACTTCGTCTATGCCTCCTACGACTACGGCGAGCATATCGACACTCAATACATCCAGATAGAGATTGACAGAGGGAGAAACTACCTCGTCACTAAGGGTGACCGCCTGCCCGGTGAATACCATCCTGGCGGATGGAACAATGGTCCGTACATACAGGGCTACTCGGTAGAGGACATCTTCGTTGACGAAAGCAAAGACTCCATCACTTACCTCACCACCATTTTCAATGGAGACAAAAGGGAACATTACCGCACTGTGACCCCTTTCTCGCGCAAGGACATCCACTTCGACACCGACCAAGTGAACGGACTCACCCGCTACACATGCTCCATCAACAGCAATAAGCTGGAGTTCTATGTGCAGCCATTCGAGACCATCTGGCACGGTGGTCCTAAGACATGGGGCAAGGAGTCGCGCGACCTCTCGCCTGTACCCTACTATGGGCGCTTCCACGGACTGTTGGTCAGCTTCTGGCGCAACGGCCAGTGTCAGTTGCAACTGGTAAAAACCGACCGGGTGCATAGTTCCAAATTCTATCTGAACAACCGATATCCACTGGTTACCCCCCGCGAGCTCAGCAACATCAAGCGCCAGAAAATGGTCATTACCACTCGTGTATTCGACTCAGTGCAGCTCTGTTGGTGCGACAAGAACGACCACATCGAAGGCAACTACCGACAAAACGCACCTTACGACAGTGTCCTCCACTATGCAGGTGGTACTCTTGCCCTAAAGCGCATCCAACTTCCTAAACTGCCTAACCACTACCAGACCTTCATTGAACTGCACCAACGCAGCAACGGCGACGCCTACGACCGCACGGGTTCCGTCTTCATCATTCCCGGAGCAGACATTGACCTCTGCCCCAACTTCTTCGACGGCATAAACAACCACCCCGACAGTCTCCCCCTCTTCATTGGGCGTGACGGTGAACACTATCAAGGCATCAAAAATGGCATTAGCACCCTACAGCAATACCGTATCTCCTCGTTCATGTACTGGCCGCCAGTCGAACTGATGCGCTTCTTCACCCCCTTCGGTGTGGGACAGTTCAACGACCGTGTGCAAATCGACGGCCTCGACTGGCAGGACGAAGCCTACTACAAGCAGGAAGTCACCGACATTGCCCATCTGCTACAAGGCGAAGTTTGGATTGGCGTTTGGATTGGCAACTATGACCGCGGGGGACACACCGTAACCCTCGACCTCAAATCCTACCCTGGCGAACAGACAGTCCCCGCCGACAACGAAAACGAATCTCAACAGTTTTACCCCCATTCCTATTCCCTGTTCAACACCTGCAACGTCCTTGAAATGGCCGGGCAGAACTACGGCAAGCTATTTGCCACCGACAGCCTCACCACCACTTTCACCCTATGGGAATCCGATACCACCCATAACGTCCGCCTGCGCTACATAGCCACGGGCCATGGTGGCTGGGGAGGCGGTGACGAGTTCAACCCCAAGACCCACATCATCCTCATCGACGGTAAACCTGCCTTCACCCATACCCCTTGGCGAGGCGACTGCGGTCGCTACCGAGAGTGGAACCCTGTCAGCGGCAACTTCTGGAACGGTTTGTCCAGCAGCGACTATTCCCGCTCCGGCTGGTGTCCAGGCACGGCAACACAGCCCGTCTACTTCGACCTCATGCACTATTTCCGCACCAGAGGTCTGTCACCCGTCGGCCGCCACACCCTCACCGTGGCCATACCGCAAGGCGAACCCCAAGCCGGCAGTTTCTCCCACTGGTGCATTAGCGGTATATTACTGGTGGAATAACAACAGGCAAATCCCCTTCAACCTTGACAATATAAATACCGTTACCCCTCACTGGAATTCTCAGAGTTCCTCCGGCATGCGCTATCGTCTGTACACGACGACCCACCCTGTCTACAACATCCACAGACCTGCCTTCGGCTCCCAACACCACTATCACAGCATCACCCTGGCACCGTTCGGCGTACACCCTCACAGCCCTGCCCGTCTCGCTAACTCCCGTCGTACCCACTGAGTCCAACTCAGCAACAAACAAACTATCCCCTTCCACCACTACATGGCGCGGATTATCGGTATTCCCGTCGCTCCATCTCACAAAAACATAGCCCACAAAAGCCATAACTGACAATTCTGCTTCCGCCCCATATGTATAAACACCTCCTCCCGTGGCCATACCCCACTCCTCATCATTCACATCAACCCGCAACAAAAATTCCTCTGGCTCAAAAACAGCCATCAACACCGAATCACCTGTCAAACGAAGTGTATCTGGATTGGCCATGCTGCCATTACTCCAACCTGCAAACCGATACCCCTGTATCGCGGTAGCCCTCACCACAGCAATGGAGTCACACCTCACCCCGCCTACAACCTCGGCAAATCCGCGCAACGAATCATTCACCTCTACCCGCAGCATCACACCCGGATCCGGCTCCCTGTAACAATAATCCTGCCCCCAAGCCAACCTGTAGCGTCCCGCCAAGCCGCACGACACATAAAACACCTTTCCTTCCGACGAATTACCAAACGTATTCGCTTCAATCGAAGGTGGCACCGACGGCCTCATAAAAAAAGAATCCAAAACATCACACCGATTAAACGCATAACGGGCAATACTACTCACCTCCGACCCTACAACGATACTCTCCAACCCCGTACACTGGCTGAAAGCATACGCGTCAATCGTCTCCACGCTGTCCGGCACAGTCAACGAGTGAAGCCCGCTACAAAACTCAAAAGTCCCGAAGCCAATATAACGAAGACCCTCTGGCAATTCCACACTCGTTAACCTTCGGCAACAAAAAAACGCACCCCTCCCCAATGAATCCACCGCCGACCCCAACACCAACCACGACAACGAATCACAATTAGAAAAACACTCATCTGGTATCACGCCCACACCCGCTCCTACGCCCACAGCCCGCAATCGTCTACACTGGCTGAAAGCATACCTCCCTATCCGCCTCACTGAATCAGGAATCCACACCGTATCCGTCAACGAACTGCACTCGGCAAAAGCATACTCCCCAATCGTATCAACCAGCATCGGCAGCACAACCCCCTGCAACGAAGAACAACGATAAAAAGCACGGTTCCCGATCCGTCTCACAGAATCGCCCAACGCCACCTGCGACAGATGTGTGCAACCCATAAAAGCCTCATCCGCCAACACCCGCACCGACCCCGGAAGCAACACCGACAGAACCGACGTCGAAGCAAACGACCCAATCCTCTCAACCCTGTACACTGTTGTGCCACGCGACACCGATGCAGGAATCGTCAACGCCCCCGACAAAGCAACCCCTGGCTGGCGTGACACCTCAAGCACACCATCCACAACCGTTCCGCGAAGCGTCTGACCGCTCGGAGCCACAAAACTGAACGTCTGCGCCCCCGCTACAAACGGGACGGACAGCAACAGAAAGCACAACCACCTGTGCAACCTCCCGCACTGCTTGGCGCCAAACCTTATACAACAAAACTGCATCATTTCACAACCAATTTTAAAATGCAAAGATACAAAAAAAACAAAAAACAAAAAAAACTTCGTATCTTTGCAAACCGATACAACGAAACAAAAAAATGGAGAAACTGGAATATCAAGAAGGACGCACCGAACTGGAAACCCTGGGTGAATTCGCCCTAATAGAAAGACTAACCGACGGTTTTCCCCGCGTAAACAAAAGCACCATAAAAGGAGTAGGTGACGACTGCGCCGTGTTGGGGACAGGGAAAAAGAAAACCGTAGTCACCACCGACATGCTGGTTGAAGGCATCCACTTCGACATGACCTACACCCCATTGCGTCACCTTGGCTACAAAGCCGTGGCCATTAATCTCAGCGACATCTGCGCCATGAACGCCTCACCCCGTCAAGTACTGGTAAGTGTGGCCGTGAGCAACCGTTTCTCCGTCGAAGCCCTCGAAGAACTCTATGCCGGTATACGTCTCTGCTGCGAACGATACGATGTCGACCTTGTAGGCGGCGACACCTCCAGCAGCCGAATTGGAATGACTATCTCCGTCACCGCCATCGGTGAAGCAGAAAGCGACAAACTGACCTACCGCAACGGTGCAAAACTGCACGACCTCATCTGTGTAAGTGGCGACCTCGGCAGTGCCTACAGCGGTCTGTTGATACTGGAACGCGAGAAAGTCACCTACCAAGCCGACCCCAACTTCAAACCTGACCTGGACAGCTACGACTACGTGCTGGAGCGCTATCTCAAACCCGAACCCCGCACCGATATCGTGAAGATGCTGGCAGAAAAAGAAATCGTCCCCACCTCCATGATTGATATAAGCGACGGTCTTGCCAGCGAACTGCTCCACATCTGCAAACAATCCAAATGCGGCTGCCAAATCTACGAAGAACGCCTCCCCATCGACTACCAAACCACCCGCGTCTGCTCCGAGATGAGCCAGAACATGCTGCCCGTAAGCAACGCCCTCAACGGTGGCGAAGACTACGAACTCCTCTTCACCATTGACCAAAAAGACTACGAGAAACTCAAAGACAACCGCGACATCCACATCATCGGTCACATCACAGAAGAAGGCACCCCAGCCGTAATGGTCACCCCACAGAACAGCACCATCGAACTTCGTGCCCAAGGATGGAAATCCGAATGATGAACCGAGAATAGTCAATTTCCAATTCAAAATGTTACCCGACCCCCCGAAATACCAGGCTTGGCGACGCCGCATGGTCACCCAATTGAAAGAGCGCGGCATAACCGACGCACGACTACTCGCAGCCATGCAGAAACTGCCTCGGCAATGGTTCTGCCCCGACACTTTGCTGGACACCTTGCTATACGACATAGACTGTGCCATACAGATAGACTGCAACCAAACCATCTCCAAACCCTACACCGTAGCCTGGCAGACACAACTCCTCCAATTGCAACCCCTCATGACCGTGTTGGAAGTCGGCACCGGTAGTGGCTACCAAACAGCTGTACTCTGCGAGATGGGTGCACGCGTATACACCGTCGAACGGCAAAGCGTCCTATTCCGCAAAACCAAGGCTCTGCTGGGTTCCCTCCACTACACCGCCCGATGTTTCCTCGGCGACTGCTTCAACGGCCTGCCCGAAATGAAAGGGTTTCAATACGACCGCATTCTTGTCACATGTGGAGCCGCATCGCTTCCAACAGGGCTGATGCAGATGCTCAAAACCAGCGGTGTCATGGTCATCCCTATCGGACCTGAAGGCAACCAACGGATGCACCGCATAACAAAAAAAGGCGAGACCCCCGACTTGTGGCACGACGAGACACTCGGTGATGCCAATTTCGTGCCCATGCTCGAAGGAAAGAACTTCCTATAAACATTTATATGTCAACATCTTAAATCCAAAAACAAATATTAGCATCCTGCCTTTTAACCCAAAGATTTGAACTGGGCAAGCCAGTCGTTGTCGTGTGAATGTCCCGGGGATTCACCTTTCCATTGTTCTGGGTCGATATAGACCTCAAGCAACTTGGCTTTGGTGGCAGAGAAAAGTTCTAAAGTGTCAGCAATGGCAGGAACCAACACACACTCACCGGCATGGATGGGAACAATAGAGCCCATCGCATTGATGGCGGCGACCCCTTCAACACAGAAATAAATCACAAAAGAATCAAGACTGGAGAAGTCCTTGCGCAGAGGTTTTGTAACAGCTATCAGGTTGGTGGTAAAATAAGGGCATTGAACAAGTGACGCAGTGGTATTTTCGCGGTAGCTGTAATGGGTCTTGCCATCAGATGTGGGGGTGAAGTCGATGGCTTCCAAGGCCTCATCAGTATGCAATTCCCGCAGTTTCCCGTTGGCATCGGGACGATTATAGTCGTAGATGCGATAGGTACAGTCGCTGCTTTGCTGAATTTCGGCCAGAAGAATGTCCTTGCCTATGGCATGGATACGACCAGCGGGAATAAAGAAGGTGTCGCCAGGCTGCGTGGGTTCCACATGCAGAATATGTTCCAGTTTGCCAGATTCCAGATATTGTTTGTATTCGTCGGGGGTCACCTCTACCTCGAAACCGTCCACAATCCCAGAGGACTGGCCGGAGTCGATAATATACCACATCTCAGTTTTGCCGTTCTCCATGCCGCGCCGCTGAGCCAGCGCATCGTCGGGATGGACTTGAATGGAGAGCTTGTCGGCAGCATCAATCAATTTGATTAACAGGGGAAACTGTGTACCAAAACGGTCGAAATTCTTCTCTCCTATAATCTCGCTCATGTATATCTCAAGAATTTCGTTGATATGGTTACCGGCCAGAAATCCGTTCTCAACCACTGACTCATTGCCCTTCATGCCTGACAGAGCCCATAATTCGCCACAGTTAGGCAGTGGGGAATAGTCGAAACCAAGAGTCTTGATTCTGTTTCCTCCCCACACTTTCTGTTTGTACAGAGGGAGGAATTTGAAAGGGTACAGTAATGTGTCCACCGTTTTTTGAATGTATTAATTCGTGAATGTGTTAATTCGTGAATCTTTCAAAGCCCGTTCCAGTTCCCAAATCCTCAGGTCACGACCTACTACAATTCCTTTAGGGTCGATCAGAATCATATAGGGAAGATGGTCTACAGCGAGTTGTTTCAGATATTGTGCGTCCCATCCGTTGGGGTTGTCATCGATATTGATTAACAGCAGTCGGGCATTTTTCCCTTCCAGTTGGTTCTGTGCTTGGTCGCGTTGACGGGCACATATATCGCACCAATTGGCCGTGAAATAAAGCAGGGTGTATTCAGAAGTGTCGCGCACTTGATAAAAGGTGCGACGGGTCTTTTTTGAATCAAGAAAGGCAAAATCGGGCATTTCGCTGCCTTCAGAGACTGCTGGGGTCTGTCTCATCCAACGACGTAGAAGCGTGTAGTGATATACTTTTCGGGCATCGCCTGTGAGCTGCCCTACAAGTTGACGTACAACAGCTTCGTCCAGGTTTGGCATTTGCTCGTAAAGGATGAATGGAACATATATGGAACTGTTATTCTCTTTGACGTACTGCCGAAGGAATCCATTGGGGTCGGCCGAAGCCCTGTAACGTTCCATCAAATAGCGATATTCGCTATTGCTGCGAGAGCCCTTAATGATAGAGGCTTCAGGACGTGAAGCGTTGACATTGATGGAGAGCGACGAATTTTCGAGATAGAAGTAGAGAGGGCGTTGCATAGTGGCATGCTGGATAGAAGCCACTGTGGGCGCTTCCACTTCTCCGGAAAAAAAGAAACGACCTTTGTTAGCTTTGGCAGTAAAACTACGGCTGGAGGAATCACCATCATATATGTTCAGCGTAAGAGTGCCTGTCAGACTACTCTCGCCACTGATTTCAAAGCCTTGCGCACTGCTCACACTGGGGAGTAGCAGGCAAAGCATAACCGCCAAGAACTTAATACGAGCGATATGTAGATCCATTCTTTTTGTTTGTGCCTCTCACAGAGATATTCGATTTAACGACTTTGCTCGATTTGTATTTCTTGGTTGGATACATGGTGTTGGAACGGGACGAACCACAGGAGGAAAAACCTCCGCACACTGCCATCAATCCGACAACAAGTACGAGCGACATGAAGGCCTTTGCACACTTTTTCATAGTATTCTGGATTTTATACATTTATTTAATAATCAATATTTAGCAATGCCTATCACCCCTTTTTGAGGGTACGATTCGACAATACAAAGTAACACAAAATAATTCAGATAAACAAACTTTTCAGTTTTTTTAATAGTAAATACGCATGAAATATGTTAATTCATAAATCTGATGGTACCTTGATTTGTTTGTCTGTTTATCCATTGATACGATGCGGGGCGTTAAACATATCAACATTACACATTCATATAAGTGTAATCAAAAAATAGCGCAATCAAAAAGTTTTTTGTATCTTTGCATTTTGGAATCGTTGTGGATTTGGAATAGGTTTTCAAATACATCTTACAGATATCCATATATATAGATATTATTATTAATAAAACAACGTAGCAGTAAGGCTGCACAAGTGACTATGAATTATCAAAGAACACTACGCATCTACGAGTGGATTTCGTATATTCTGATTATTGCCGCCACGGTGGTTTATTTTGTATTACGCAGCCGTGGTGGCGGGGCATTGAACCTTACGCTCTGCATCTTGGTAGTGGCCATCTTTTGCCGGCTGATGATGGAACGCACCCGCCGTTTAGCCGCCGATGCCGAGAATGAGGAGTTGAAGAATGATCTTCGCCGACTGACCCAGCTCTATGCCGAAGCCCGTAAGAAAGCCGACAACAAGGCTTAATAATTTTTTTATCAAGACGAATAATAATCAATAATTTAATAATCAAAAAACTCTTTTAACCAATGGCAACAACCACTGATATTAAGAATGGCCTTTGTATTAATTTTAACAACGACATTTACACAATCGTTGAATTCCTGCATGTAAAACCCGGTAAGGGCGCTGCTTTTGTTCGCACCAAGATGCGTAGCGTGAAGACAGGCCGTATGTTGGAGAACACTTTCCCCAGCGGTGCCAAAATCGATGTGGTTCGCGTGGAACGCCGACCCTACACTTACCTCTACAAAGAGGGCGACATGCATGTGTTTATGCATACGGAGACTTACGAGCAAATCTATATTCCAGAGAATATCATCAACGCTCCCCAATTCCTGAAAGACGGCCAGTATGTCGAGATTACGGTGGCTGCCGATACCGAGACTCCTCTTATCTGCGAGTTGCCCCCGTTTATTGAGACTGTTGTCACTTATACCGAACCAGGTTTCGCCGGTAATACGGCTACAAACGCCATGAAGGACGCCACAGTTGAACCGGGTGTGCAGATTCGCGTGCCTCTGTTTATCAAGGAAGGTGAGCGCATCAAGGTGGACACCCGTACTTGCGAGTATGCCGAGCGCATCAAGTAGAGAAATTTGAATATTGAGAATTGAGAATTGAGAATGGCCGCAATGTTTGGCTATTTTTCAATTCTCAATTTTTAGGTATGTTTGTTTCTTTTTGTTTTTAACACGTTTTGACAATGAGGCGATTTGTATTTCTTTTTGTGTGTGTCTTGGTTGTTTCGGGATGCCACAACAGTGCCGACAAGAAGGCTCAACCTGCAACCCAGTCTATCAATTACAGCAGTGTCGAAATTCCTGCGTTCGATGCCGACAGTGCATACAGTTTTGTGGCCGCTCAGGTGGCTTGCGGCTATCGAACCCCGGGAAGCAGAGGGCAACGTGTGTGCGCTGATTATCTTGTCCGGCAGATGCGCCGCTGGTGCGACACGGTTGTTGTGCAGGATTTCCCCGCTGTGTTGTGGGACGGGACCGAGGTGCGAGGCAAGAATATTATCGCCACGGTGTATGCCCGTGAGGGTTCACCGGAAGGGGGAAGGGTGCTGTTGGGTGCCCACTGGGACAGCCGTATGTGGGCTGACCACGACCCAGACGAGGCTAACCACCGCAAGCCTATCGACGGCGCCAACGACGGCGCCAGCGGAGTAGGTGTGTTGATGGAGCTGGCTCGCGCCATATCAAGCGACAGACTTTCGGTTCCGATTGACTTTGTCTTTTTCGATGTCGAGGATCAGGGTGTTCCTGAATGGGCTGAGGTGTATGCGGATGACAGTTGGTGCAAAGGGTCGCAGTATTGGAGCAACCACCCGCATGTGCCTTTCTATAATGCCACGTTTGGCATTTTGCTTGATATGGTGGGTACAGAGGCTCCCCGGTATACAAAAGAGCAATTCAGCCGCAATTATGCTTCGGGAATTTTGGACAAGGTGTGGCGTGTGGCCGATGCATGCGGCTATGGGAGGATGTTTGAGAACAGCAGTACGGACCCTATCCTTGACGACCACTATTATGTGAACAAGCTTGCGCAGATTCCTATGATTGATATTGTGCAGAACACTCCCGGGAGCAATTTTTTCAAATACTGGCATACGACGGGCGACAGTATGGAGCATGTCGAAAAGAACAGTTTGAGGGCTGTGGGCACAGTTCTTCTTAAAACTCTTTATGGCGATTATGGTCAAAAACGGTAGGCTTGTCGCAACGATTGCAGCGCTTATTGTTTTTGCCGCCTTGGGTTCGTGCGACAAGGAGCGTTATTGCGATGTGCCTGTGGGGGACGCGACATGCCGGATTGACCCTAATTCTCCTCTTTATCCCGGTTTGAACACGCTGAGCGGGTATGAGTATTTGTATGGAGGGTATCAGGGTATAGTTGTGGTACGCACAGGGTGGAATGAGTTTGTTGCATATGAATGCACTTGCCCTCACGACCACGGGCGGTTGGAGATGGACAAAGGTTATGGCAATTTGGTGCTTGTGTGTCCGGAATGCGGGTCGCAGTTCAGCACGTTCGGCGACGGCTTTCCTTTGGACGGGAGTCTTACTTCCTGTCCGCTTTACCGCTACAACACTTATTATGACGGCGTAATGCTGTATATCAGCAATTATTAGGGGGGGGCTTTTTTGAATGCGTGAATTCGTGAACGTGCTAATTCATCAATCGATTTACACATTTACACATTCACACGTTTACACATTTTTGAAGTTGCTTATAGTATCAGTTCTGCACAGGAGGATTCCGTTTCGTAGAGTTTCAGCGAATGGAGTCGTGTGCCTTCGGGTAGTTTTCCGTCCAGCAGTCGGGCAAAATGCAGCAGTAGGTTTTCGGTAGTCGGTTGGAAGTCTACCGTTATCAAGTTGGCGGGATAACCTCCCAACGTGGTTACGGAGCCAATGTCGCCGGATCCCTCCCGGGGCAATACCAAGGCATGGTCAAACGGGGATATGATTTGCTGTTCGACTATCTGTTTTATTTGGCTGAAGTCTATCACCATGCCTTGGGATGGGTCACCCGCTTGGGTGCCAATTATTGCATTGCAACCCTGGAATTCCGTCGTACCCTCTACGGTGACATATAGCTTGTACGAATGGCCATGGATGTTATGGCACTTGCCTTGGTAGTGGGGCAAAGCATGCGCCATCTCGAATGTGAATCGTTTGGTTAGGCGTAGAAGCATTTGAATTCGTTATTTCGTGAATCTTTTGAATGCGTGAATTTGTTGATTGTCTGATTGTATAATTGCTTGATTGTCTGATTGCATGATTGTTTGAGTATTTTTTACTCAAGCATTTACACATTCAAGCATTTAAGCAATAATTAACACATTCACGCATTCACACGTTCTCTACTCGCCAAAACCAACAGGGTGTGCCAGCATGGGTTTACCGTTCTTGATGCCCATCATCTTGGTGAGTTCATCGCGGTTGATTGCTCCGCATGCCACTGTGGCCAGTTTGGCCGAGGCGCAGAAGAGATATATGTTCTGGCTGACGTAGCCACAGTCCACGGCAGCGTAGAAGTCGCGCACAGATTCATCCTTAAACACAGTCATGCGGTCGTAGTTGGCCACTATGACTACGGATACTGGGGCTTGGGCGAAATGTTTCTGCCCGCTGATTTCTGCCCGATGGTCGCCTTCCAACACCATTTTGAGTATGTTTTTCTGTGCATCGTAGAGATAGATTCCCTGTCGGTCGAAAAGATAGATGTCAAATTCCTGCACATTGACTGCCGAGGGAACGACTCTGAGGTTTTGTTCTTCGCGATTGATGCCGTAGGCGCTCCACAGCAGGGAAGAGACTAAGTCTATGGGCATCTCTTCTTCACGGATGGTGCGAATGGTGCGACGCTGCTCCAAGGCTGCTTTGAGGGTGGATTCCATCCCTGCCACAGGGGGAGGCAGCTGACGGATGTCTTTAATGGACAAGGCTCCCGCTTCGTCACTTTTGCCGTTTACCATTGAAGAGGGAACACTACGTGAACCTTTGTTGTTGCCACGTTTCTGGGCTTGCAGGCCTCCTGCCAACAGGGTGATTACGAGGACTAAAACAAATACTTTTTTCATAGTCTGGAAGTTTTTATTGTAATAATGATATGTTTATATTTGCGTTGTTGATTTTATCGTGGGCCATCTGTCCCGTAATGTGGAGTTCGGAACCCTTTTGCATATGGGGGAGATCGAACATGTAGTCTGTCATGATGCTTTCCATGATAGAGCGCAGTCCGCGTGCTCCCAACTTGTAATGCACGGCGGTGTCAACAACTGCCTGCAGTGCTTCGGGGTCGAACACCAATTCTATGCCATCCATCTTGAAAAGGGCTTGATATTGTTTGACAAGGGCATTGCGGGGTTCGGTGAGTATGCGGTGCAGGGCGTCAGCGTCCAAGGGCTGCAGATGGGTGAGCATGGGGAAACGACCGACCAACTCGGGAATAAGCCCGAAATGCTTCAAGTCCATCGGAAGGATATACTTTAGCATGTTGTGGCGATCCAATTCGCGACGGGTTGTCGTTCCGTTGTAGCCGATAACGTTCGATTTGAGACGGGAGGCGATAGCACGTTCTATACCGTCGAAGGCACCACCGGCAATAAAGAGTATATTGCGTGTGTTGACCTGTATCATGGGTTGCTCAGGATGTTTGCGTCCCCCTTGAGGAGGCACATTGACCACAGCACCTTCCAACAGTTTGAGCATGGCCTGCTGCACTCCCTCTCCCGACACATCGCGGGTGATGGAGGGGTTGTCGCTCTTGCGGGCAATCTTGTCTATCTCGTCGATGAAGACGATGCCCCGTTCGGCGGCAGCCACATTGTAGTCGGCAGCTTGAAGCAGACGCACCAACACGTTCTCCACATCGTCGCCCACATAACCGGCCTCGGTAAGCGTAGTGGCGTCAGCTATGCAGAAAGGCACATCCAGCACCCGTGCAATGGTTCGTGCCAGAAGGGTTTTCCCCGTGCCGGTCTCACCCACGATGATGATGTTCGACTTCTCAATCTCCACATCGTCCGCACCATGCTCTCCGTCTGAATATTTGATGCGTTTATAGTGATTATACACCGCCACAGAGAGGGCTCGTTTTGCATCCTCCTGCCCGATGACGTATTGGTCTAAATGCTTCTTGATTTCGGCAGGAGTGGGTATCTCTGTAAGCTGGGCAAGCGGATTGCCGGCTGCCTGTGGTTTGTGCATTTTTTCGTGCAGTATGCCGTATGCCTGTTCCACACACGAATCGCAGATGCTGCTGCCTCCCATGCCGGCAAACATCATAGCGGCCTGCGACTCTGGACGGCCACAAAATGAGCAGATACGTTGTTCAGTAGTTTTTTTAGCCATTGTCTCAGTTTTTATCTTCTTGAATACGTTAATTCGTTAATCTTTTGAATTCGTTAATCGATTCACACATTCACACGTTTACTCATTAACACATTCCCACATTAACACGTTAACACATTCATTAACATTCATTCTTATTATTAATTCATAACTAAATCAGTGCATTGCGGTCGGCATCCTGGCGGATGAAGATAAAAAGTAGCAGGGTGAAAGCAATGAGGGAGGAACCGCCATAGCTGAAGAATGGAAGCGGTATGCCGATTACCGGTACAAGCCCCAGCACCATGCCAATGTTGACAGCAAAGTGAAAGAACAGGATGGAGGCAACACAATAGCCATAAAACCGCGAGAAGACCGACCGTTGTCGCTCAGCCATACCGACAAGGTATACCAGCAGCCACACATAGGCGGCTATAAGCAGGACACTCCCCACAAAACCCCATTCCTCACCGACAGTGCAGAAAATAAAGTCTGTCTCCTGTTCGGGCACAAAGTCCGCTTTGGTGATAGTCCCGTTGAGGAACCCCTTCCCCACCAGTCCGCCCGAGCCGATGGCAATTTTGGCCTGGTCCACATTATAGCCCACACCGCGAGGGTCTTCCACCTTTCCCAACAGGACATAGATACGATTGCGCTGGTGGGTCTCGAGTATGTTCTCGAAAGTAAAGTCGACCGATAGGGTGAAAAGACAACAAACCACAAAGAACGCTGCCGTGTGCCAGTAGTTTTTTGACGTGCGCTTGGAGAGCCACACAAAAAGATACAGCAGGCAAATGGCCAAAAGAATACCCATCAACAGGTATTTATTGATAAGCAAGGCCGACACAAACAGGACTATGGCCAGCAACCCCACAAGCAGGATATAGTGCGACAAACCTTCGCGAAAGAAGGGCAGCAAAAATGCCAGAAAAACAAGGGCGGAACCTGTGTCATGCTGCAACAGGATGAGGCCTGCAGGCACCAGTACCATCAGTGCCAAGGTGATACGGGTCCGCGGCAAAGTCAAATCAATGTCGATGGCACTTATATACTTGGCCAAAGCCAAAGCCGTGGCAAATTTGGCAAATTCCGACGGCTGGAACTTAAAGGCACCGAAATCTATCCACGACTGGCCGCCGTTAGTCACTGTGCCAATAAAAAGCGTGGCCACCAGCAACACCAGCACCACCCCATAAATGATATACGAACCGTTTGAGAAAGAGCGCGGATGGATAAGCAGCACACACACGGCCACCACAAAGGCGACACCCATCCACAGCAGTTGCTTGCCATGCTGGCGCGAGAAATCAAACACCTGCGCATGGTTCTCGTCGTAGCAGGCAGCATAGATGTTCAGCCAGCCGAACAACACGATACCCAGATAAAGCATTATGGGCACCCAGTCGTAGCGTTTCTTCTCTGTGGCCTGCATTCGGTTGTTATTCATCATCTCTTTTTGGGTTTCTTAATCCTGCGGGTCAACGGCAGTTTCTGGCAGGGATTGATTTCGGTGTAGTATTTCTCCATATCCTTGCGCTTCACCTCGCCACGGATATACTTCTCAATAATCAAGCTGGCAATAGGCGCCGCCCATGTGCCGCCGCCGCCCTGGGCATTCTCCACATACACTGCCACGGCAATCTGCGGCTTGTCCTTGGGCGCAAAGGCAATGAAGACGGAATGGTCGTTGCCATAGTTCTCGGCAGTGCCCGTCTTGCCGCACACATCGATGTCGGGGATGTCGGCCTTATGAGCCGTGCCTCCCGCACCGTGCACCACATCGTACATGCCCCTTGCCGCAATGTCGAAATACTCGCGCTCTATGCCCGTTTCGTGTTTCTCGTAAAACTCAGGGTTGCGGGTCGAGTCGGGGCCGTAGTACCGCACCAAATGAGGTGTGTAGAAATAACCCCTATTGGCCACAATGCAAGCCAGATTGGCCATCTGCAACGGCACCACTTCCACCTCGCCCTGGCCTATACTGTTGGAATAGATAGTAGTGAAAGCCCACCGTTCGCGACCGTACCACTTGTTGTAGAAAGCGGTATCGGGGATGTTGCCTTTCTTCACGTTGGGCAGGTCGATAGGCAATCGGTAGCCGAATCCGAAACGGTTCATGTAATCGTGCCACACGGTGAGACCATACTGGCTGTCCTTGTATATGTTCTTGAACTTGCCCTGCTGTATCACACGGCGATAGGTGTAGTAGAAATAAGGGTTGCACGACATCTTGATGGCCTCCTGCACACTGCGGGCACTGGGGTGGTTGTGGCACCCTATCACCTTGTCGCACACAAAGCCCGTCCCCGGAGTAATGACACCCAGATGCAAGGCAATCATAGCCTGTGCCACCTTGAAGATGGAGCCCGGAGGATACTGCGCCTGCAAAGCTCGGTTGAAGAGAGGTTTGGATATGTCGCTGTTCAGCCTTTTGAAGTTCTCGCCGCGAATCCTGCCCACCAACAGGTTGGGGTCATAGCATGGCGCCGAAAGCAGGGTAAGCACCTCACCTGTCGACGGCTCTATGGCCACAATGCATCCACGCTTGTTGGCCATCACCTTTTCGGCATACTCCTGCAGTTCGGCATCAATGGTGGTGTAGAGATTCATGCCCTCCGTGGGCATGGTGTCCATCTGCCCGTGCATATAGGCGCCAACCTCGCGGTTGTGCACATCCACCTGCATGATTTTCTTGCCTTTCACCCCGCGCAACTCCTCCTCATACGAGGCCTCGAGACCACTCTTGCCAATATAATCGCCGCGCTTGTAGTAGGGGTTCTGCTCCAAATCGCGTTCATTCACCTCTCCCACATACCCCAACACATGGGCTGCAATAGGCCTGTCGTAAATGCGAAGGGTACGCTTCGAAATGTAAAAGCCTTTGAACTTATAAAGGACATTCTCCCATCGGCCAAAATCTTCTTTCGAGATCTGTTTCATGAATATCGAAGCCGAATAGGGCGAATAGGTGTATGCCTTCTCCATGCGGCTGTTGAATTCCTGACGTGTGATACCCACCGAACGGCAGAAGAAATTAGTGTCCAAATCCTTAACCATACGGGGGATGACCATCAGGTCGTACACCGCCTCGTTGTACACCAGCAGTTTGCCGTTGCGGTCGTACATCAAGCCGCGAGCCGGATATTGGGTAATGTTGCGGAGCGACTGATTCTTGGCCTTTTCCTTATACTCCTTGTCAAACAGCTGCAACATCGACAGACGGAGCACGAAAACCACTCCGATTGCCAAGAAGATAATCTTCACTATGCCACTGCGATGAGTATACTTGTTGGACATATTCTGTCAGTCAAATTAACTTGCAAAAATACAAAAAAAAATCCAATTTGCAGATTTTCGTTTCTTACGTACGGCAATCAATGTTATGCAAAGCAACAACGATCCACAATGAATGAACGTGTTAATGTGTAAATGTGTAAATCGATTAACGAATCGACACATTCACAAATTAACGAATTGACGAATTCAAAAAATTCACGAATTAACGTAATCCTTTCTTCGCTCGTTCTCCCATCGTTCTCCCATCGTTCTCCCATTAGAAAAGGAGAAATGATACAATAACGATACGACAAGTGGCCTGCAACGAGCCATGGAAGAACCGTCTTTCCGGGTAGGGAGAATCCTTTAGGCTGCGTCGTCGCAATTATCGTATTTCGTTTTTCAAATAGGCCATGCGGTCGGCGGCAGGGAATTTCTCGATGGCGTAGCGCAACATAGTGCGGGGCATGGTTTGGTAGCGCGGCGCAAGGAATTGGCGCAGACGGGCTTCGTCACGCTTGCCGGCTTCGCGCAACAGCCAACCCACGGCCTTGTGGATAAGGTCGTGCGGGTGGTGCAACAGTATGTCGGCAATGGCATAAGTGTCGTCCAAGCGCCCGTGACGGAGGAACTGCATTGTGCTCACCATCCCGATACGTTGCTCCCAAATGGTGCGTCCCTCACGGGCAAGGGTGTAGAGCGGGGATGCGTCGTGCGTCAGGTACCAGGTGCCGAGGATTTCATAGCACGAGAGGTCGACGAGATCCCAGTTGTTCACTGCCGAAAGGTGGGCGAGGTAGTAATCCACACACCTCTGCTGTTCGGCGGGGTCTTTCTTGGCGTGATGAAAACGCTGGACCAAGGCCAGCAGGCCAGCCAGCCGCACTTCGTGCCACTCCGAAGCCAGACACTCCGCAAGGTCATCCCAGCTGCACTCTTTCCAGTGTTCCTTCACCACAGAGCGGGTGACAGGCACCTTGAGGCCAAGAAAACGGTCGCCCTCGCCATACTGTCCCGCACCCGTCTTGAAGAAACGGGAGAGGTTTTCCGCCTGAACTTCGTCGGCACGTGCCATGATGGCATTCATCAATTCATTCATATCGTCATAACGGCAACTGTCGTGCTTTTATTGTATGTTTGAGACAGGTTTTCACGGCGGATTGAATGAGAGACAAACACGAGGTGATAATCTTTTTTGTTCGGTCGAAAAGATTTATGTAATTTTTCAGTTGTACTGCAAGATTGCATAAATAATACTGTACACCATGATAAACAGGAGGTGAGAATACGTTATTACGGAAAATATGAAATATTTCCCTGTGGAATCTTTTTTCCAAAGGCAACTTCCTTTATTATTTCAAACAAATCATTGCATGGCAATGATAATTCATGATAATACACTTCTTTAAACACAAATTATCATTAATTGTCATGAATTAATGGTCATTACATGGCAATTTGTGTAATACTCAGTATTGATTATCACGAACGCTCCTTTTAGGGGCAATTATTAGAGGTTACCTAATCACAATTCTCTTCAGTATAGTAGTCCGACAAGCCAAAGAGGCAGTTTGTTGCCTACAGGCCATTCTATGTCATCTGCTAAGATGTATGAATCGGGTAAGTCGGCCACTTGGTAAAAGTTCTTAGTTGCCCCACCCACTTCAAACACATATTTCCCATCGATTTTGAAATCACCGTTTTTCTTGCTGTACTCTATCCGATGTTGGTATCCCAGTTGATTTACAACAAAGGTCTCTCTTGCAGTTCCTATATTCGCTTTGTCCAGACACAGGGCATACAACATATTTGGGTTTTCCAAATACATCTTATCGGGTTTCTGTACTTTCTTTAGCGATTGAATATCCGAATAGAGCAAATTGATAACTTTCGACATAGACAGATACCTAAGATATGTTATCACCGTATTACGCGAAGACTGGAGCATCAGTGCAATTTTGCTGATGTCAAGTTCGTAGGGTACAAGGCCTGCCACCACATTTAGCAGCATCTGTAGCTTACGAACGTTCACCGTCTCCACCTTGCATACCATCGGCAGTTCTGTGCCAATTACATAGTCTATCACATTCCCTACACGTTCATAGTATCTTTTCTCGCCCTCCAAATAATAGGGGAAATATCCCACTTGAAGGTATTCGTGAAACAATGGTACTGGATGACATAGTGTGTTGATTTTGCGGCACACTTCGTCTGGGTTTTGAAGAATATTGTCGAAAGAGAATACTGGGAGGTCGATCCCTTTATAAAACTGAAGGAATTCGCGGAAAGACAACCCTTGCATATTATACCAGATGCAACGACGCGAAAGGTCAGCTTCCGAATTGAGTATCTGAAGCAGTGATGAGCCGCTAATCGTAACCTTCAGTTCGGGGTAGGTATCGTAAATCAGTTTTATTTCACGACTCCAGTTCTGATAACGATGAATCTCGTCTAAGAATAGATGTTTCCCTCCATTTGTCACGAATCGTTCCGCCAAGTCCACTAATGTGTTCTGAGCAAAGTACAGACTTTCGGCTGTGGCATAAAGCACTTCGGAAAGACTATCGGCATAATGCTGTCTTATATACTGAAGTATCAACGTGGTCTTGCCTACACCGCGCGGTCCTATGATGGCTGACAGCCTTTCGTCCCAAGCCACTTCGTTAATGCACTCTCTAACCAAATCTAACGATATATTCGTCAACCAACGTTTAAATTGTGATACCAGTACGTCCATAATCATTTAATTTACAATGCTAACGTCAAAATTCAATAATTATTGTTCTTTCGGGAGAGCAAATTTCGCTTTTTTTGCTCTCTCGGGAGAGCAACCTCTGCAAACTGCTGGAAATATATTGATTGTAGCGTATCTTCGACACGCAGGATGGGTCGACAGGTAACCCCACACTGCACTCCCTGTGGTCGCTTAGTGTGGGGTTAATAGGATACCGTGCCGGCACGGGGTTGTCGCTTACTGCTTGATACGAGAAAAAGTAAAGGCGCTGCGAGCCAAACTTACAACGCCTGATAATGAATAAATAATAGAGTACCCAGTTGCTTTCATCAATGAAGGTCTCATCAGAGGGAACCTCTATTAATCACCCTTTCGGAGTAAGATATGATTAACACCGTACTCAGTGCGATGATTATCTGTGGCAATAGAATGCGTCCCGACAGGGTCGCAACATGAGAATAAAAAACTCCTTAATTATTCTATAGTGCATCTTTTTAAAGTGGCATTGAATAAACACCATTTTCTATCAGCATTTGTGCAAATTCCAGACCGGTAATCAGTCTCACACCTTCGGCATCAGCATCACGTTTGGCCTGCTCACTGAAGTTATCACATGTGGACACCACCCACATCTGCGAGGATTGATAGTGATTCAGTTTTTTGTAAGTCGTAATTTGTGAAACGGCCCACTCATCGGTGAAACCTTGGTGAGCTTTCACCTGAATAAGAATAGTGAATCCGTTGAGACGACCGAAAGTAGCAATCACATCGGCATCACCTTCATCATGCCCAGATGCATTCTTGGCGGGTATCTCTGTGTCAGCACCTAACTGCTTCATGTACCATTCCACCAATAACTCAAGTTTGCTGTCATTGAGTTTGGACCGCATCTGTTGCAACAGACCATTTGCAGCATCACTTACAAATTCATTGTGGAGATTGATAGGTGAAGTGTTAGCAAAACGGTTAAGGGCAACCTCCACCTCATCACGCAAGTCATTGATGTTGCTGTTTGTCTGCATTATCTTCAGTCGTGAGTATAATGCCTGTTCCGCATACTCACCTCGAGGAATGTCGATGGCGATTGGCTCCACCTTACGGTAGAAGCCCATGTCAATCTGCTGTCCATCAGCATCTGTAGGACAGCCATCGCTATTCAGCCATGCTTTGTTCCCATTCCAATCGACCCAAACAGAGGTATCGATGGTTTCATTGTTATAAACAATGTCGTCTGCTATGTGATAGACATCAAAACGGCTCTGAAGGGGTACCACAACTATGTCGCCAGCCTTCATCTCATTCAGAAAGCGCCAAAGATTATAACGGTTGCGAGGCAAGCCCCAGCCCGCGTCTGTAAAAACCTTCTGAAAAGACTCCCATCCAGATGTTAAGGCCAATTGTTTTTCTTTGGTAGAGAAATCGCTCCACCCGATTGAGATTAATTTGTGATTCCGTAGCATTTCTTGTGTGAATGGCCAAGCTCTATCCCCACATGTGCAACGATGCATCCAGTAGTTGTGTTCCATTTTTTTCATTTTTTTTCTTCGACCCTCCAACGAAATTATAGTTAATACTAATAAAGAAAGGCATGAGGTTATGTACTCATGTCCGTCTTTTACCAGGTATCGCCAAACACCTTTATGGGAACGGGGTTTGAAGAACATATCTCACGCCTGAGGATATGCCTTAGGCGTGAGCCCATAGCATACACGTCAAGCGAAAGCAAAATGCTCATCCCCCCATAAGAACTTTGGCGAAATTCGGTAAAAGGGACCTTATCGCAATGCTTTTCTTGCTTACTGCTTACTTTTCTCTTGTAAGCATTTGCAAAGATACGAATAATTCTCCGATTGGGGGACAAATAATTGCCGCCAATATTGCAATGGTCAAATTGTCAATACATAAAAAAAATAAAGCCCCTCTATCAGTATGAAACCGAATGTTTGAAATCGCGTCCCTCCGGGACGCAGTGGGGCAGTGTTTACTAAGCCCCAGACTGCGAAAATCTGAGATTTTCTTGTCTGGGGTTATTGAGATTAAGCCCCTTCGAGGCTTCTTTGGAATCATTGGGTGATAATTAAAGGTAAAGGGAAATTATCAATAGTCTCAACGCTTTCGAACACTGGACAGCCTCTCTAACAAAAAGAAAAAGGCAGCCCACTAAGGTTGCCTTTCAGTACTCCGACCGGGAATCGAACCCGGATCTACTCTTTAGGAGAGAGTTATTCTATCCATTGAACTATCAGAGCATATTGAATGTGTTATTGCTTGAATGCTTGATTGTCTGAGTTTTGACGTTGTTTAATTGTTAGAACCGTAGAATTTAGCATTTTGTATAGCTCTTCTGTCTGTGTTTTCATTACTTCAAATTTGTTCTCGTCGATATATTTGCTTGAGAATAATAAGTCCAGCCAAAAGTATGTTTCATTTATCTCCTTCAGCGATATAGCTATCTTATGTATGAAGTCTTGGGAACTTTCTGCTCCTAAAGCCTCGCAATAATTGGCTCCTATGCTTGTGCCAGACTTGAGTATTTGCTTAGACATGACGTACTCACCTTTCCCCTGCAATTCATTGCTTAAGGATATAGTATCTAATGCAAATGATTTGCATTTTTCATATATTATTCCGTGAGTTCTCATGGCTATAAAACTATTCGATATTCAAACAGTAACACAATCCCACATTCAAGCAATCTTATAGCTTTCGCTTAATCTCTATTATCTCGTAGGCTTCTACTATGTCGCCTACTTTGATGTCGTTGAAGCCTTCGATGTTCAGACCGCAGTCCTGACCGCTAACGACTTCCTTGACATCGTCTTTAAAACGCTTGAGGGAGGCGAGCTTACCAGTGTAGACCACAATACCATCGCGGATGATGCGGACGTTGTGGTTGCGGGTGATCTTGCCATCGAGACACATACAGCCTGCAATGGTGCCGACCTTGGAAATCTTGAAGGTCTCGCGGATTTCGAGGTTGGCAACGATTTTCTCCTGAGTTTCGGGAGAGAGCATACCTTCGATAGCATCTTTGAGTTCGTTGATGGCATCGTAGATGATGCTGTAGAGACGGATGTCAATATGGTCGGTTTCGGCCATCTTACGGGCACCCACGGAGGGACGCACTTGGAAACCAATAATGATTGCATCGGAGGATTCGGCCAGCATGACATCGGTCTCGGTAATCTGACCGACGGCTTTGTGGATGACATTGACCTGCACTTCGTCGGTGGAAAGTTTGAGGAGGGAATCGGAAAGAGCCTCAACTGAGCCGTCCACATCACCCTTGACAATGACATTGAGCTCTTTGAAGTTGCCTAAAGCAATACGGCGACCAATCTCGTCGAGGGTGAGGTGCGTTTGGGTACGAAGACCTTGCTCGCGCTGAAGCTGGGTACGCTTGGCAGCAATGTCTTTGGCTTCTTTCTCGTTCTCGGTGACGTTGAAGGTGTCGCCAGCCTGACAGGCACCCGTGAGACCAAGAAGCAGCACAGGCTGCGAAGGACCTGCGGACATGACTTCCTGGTTGCGCTCGTTGTACATGGCGCGGACACGACCGCTGATGGCACCGGCAACGATGGGGTCGCCCTTGCGGATAGTGCCGTTTTCGACAAGGAGTTTTGCCACATAGCCACGACCTTTGTCGAGCGAGCTCTCAAGCACAGTACCTTTGGCGCGCTTGTTTGGGTTGCCTTTCAGTTCCATGATGTCGGCCTGAAGGATAACCTTTTCGAGCAGTTCTTCGACATTGATACCCTTCTTGGCAGAGATGTCCTGACTCTGGTATTTACCGCCCCATTCCTCGACAAGGAGATTCATGTTGGCCAGTTCGGTCTTGATNNNGGTTTGTCAATCTTGTTGATGGCAAAAACGATGGGTACTCCGGCAGCTTGGGCATGGTTAATAGCTTCAACGGTCTGGGGCATGATTCTATCATCAGCAGCAATGACAATGATTGCAATATCCGTCACCTTGGC
Source organism: Bacteroidales bacterium UBA1208 (assembly GCA_002309955.1). Classification (GTDB taxonomy): domain Bacteria; phylum Bacteroidota; class Bacteroidia; order Bacteroidales; family P3; genus Colimorpha. The sequence continues at coordinate 3,805 of DBXQ01000097.1, read as the reverse complement.
ACCGCGGGCACGCATGGCAGTGAAAGCCTCATGTCCGGGGGTATCAAGGAAGGTGATCTTGCGACCGTCGGCCGTGGTCACTTCGTATGCTCCAATATGCTGGGTAATACCGCCTGCCTCACCTGCAATGACATTGGTCTTGCGGATATAGTCAAGCAAAGAAGTCTTACCATGGTCGACATGTCCCATGACAGTAACGATGGGGTTGCGGATGATAAGGTCTTCTGGACGGTCTTCCTCTTCAATCTTATTCAACTCGTCGATAACATCGGCACTGGCAAAGTTGATATCAAATCCAAACTCGTCGGCAATCAGTTTGATGGTCTCGGCATCGAGGCGTTGATTGATACTGACGAAGATACCAACAGACATACAGGTGCTGATGACCTGAGTGACGGGGATGTTCATCATGGTGGCCAATTCGTTAGCGGTGACAAACTCGGTCACCTGCAACGTCTTTTGGTTTTCCATCTCGTTGAGCTGTTCCTCTTCTATACGCTGATGTACTTTCTGACGTTTCTCGCGATTGTGCTTGGAAGTCTTAGACTTGCCCATGGGGCTGAGACGAGCCAAAGTGTCGCGAATCTGCTTCTCGATTTCGGAGTCGTCAATCTCAACTTTGACAACCTTCTTCTCTTTCTTCTTCTTTTTCTCGCTTTTCTCGCTCTTTACATCGTTGCCCGAAGCGACGTTGTCGTTCTTCTTGTTCTTGGAGCTGTTCTTGCCAGCAGGTGCTTGTTGGGCAGAGGATGCGGCGCTGGGTTGGCCGTTAACCTCATTCACTTTTACACCTTTATTCTTGATACGTTTACGTTTGCGTTTCTCTCCACTGCCAGCCTTGGGTTTATCGAACTGACTGAGATCAACCATACCTACCAACTTGGGACCCTCGAGTTTCTGATACTGGGTCTCAATGAACTCGGGTTCTTTGACCGGAACAGAGGCAGGAGCCACAACCTCAGGCTCAACAGGAGCTGGCTGGGGCTTGGGGGCTTCAGTTTTTTTATCTTTGACGAGTTCTTCCTTAACAGCCTTAGGTTCGGCAGCGTTCTGGGGAGTCTTCTCGGCTTTGGTGGCCTTCTCGGCTTTGCTCTTCTTTTTCTTGTCGGGACGGGTCTTGGTGTTGATGGCATCAAGATCGATCTTGTTGATTATACGCAACTCCCCAACAGTAATAGGGTCGAACGAGGGTTCTGGTTCCTCTTTGGGGAGGTCGGGCTCGGCTACAGAAGGTTCTTCTAATTCGGCCACAGGTTCTTTGGTTTCCTGCTGAGGAGCCTGTGTCTCGGCAGGGGCTTCCTCCTCGGCAGGAGTTGAAACCATGGTAGGTTCGGGCTGTTGCACAGTCTCAGCGACAGGTTCTGGCTCAAGTACCTCTGGCACGTCGGGAGTGACGGCAGTTTCGACGGTTTTAGGGGTACCCTTGGACTCGACAGCTGATGAGTTATAATTCTTAATGATGACCTCGTCGGCCTCATCCTTCCTTTCATCACTGTTAGCCTCGACCACAACATTGTTGCCGCTCGGGGTAATTTCAATCTTGTCGGCCTGTTCTTTCACGGCACGTTCAGCCTGAAAAGCCGTTGCGACAATATCATACTGCTCGGCGGTAAGACGGGTATTGGGGTTTGATTCAACCTGATGACCCTTCTTGGCCAGAAACTCCACCAGCGTGGATACACCGACATTCAATTCTGTTGCCGCTTTTTTCAGTCGTATTCCTTTGTTTTCTTCTGCCATATTTCACTCCTTTTTTATTTTGGCGGATTTGTTCCGCTCACCTATTATTCTTTTTCTTTAGGGGGTTCATCCCTCCTTCTCTTGCCTCTGACGGAGGCTCCACAGGCTGTGCAGCCTATTGTCCGTCAGCCTCGCTTGACTGCTGAGACTCGGCAGAATCTTGGGATTCTTGGGGCTTGTCGGTATCATCGGCCTGTTCTTCTGAATCCTCCTCGAACTCGGCTTTTAGGATGCGGATGACTTCGTCAATGGTTTCTTCTTCAAGGTCTGTACGGCTCAACAAATCCTCCTTACTCAGAGCCAGAACATTTCTGGCCGTGTCGCAACCAATGTTGATGAGGACATCGATAATCCATTGGTCAATCTCATCGGAAAATTCGCGCAAATCCACATCGTCTGGATATTCATCACCCTTACGGTAAACATCAATATCATATCCTACCAGTTTACTGGCCAGCTTGATGTTGCAGCCACCTTTACCAATAGCCAACGACACCTGGTCGGGTTCCATGAACACCTCTACCTTTTTAGCCTCTTCATCAATCTTGATTGACGAAACTTTAGCCGGTGCAAGTGCACGTTGAACCATAATATCCAAACGAGGAGTATAGTTCAACACATCAATATTCTCATTACGCAGCTCGCGGACAATACCATGGATGCGGGCACCCTTGATACCCACGCATGAACCTACTGGGTCAATGCGGTCGTCGTATGACTCTACGGCAATCTTGGCACGCTCGCCAGGGATACGGACAATATTGCGGATAGTAATAAGACCATCGTAAATCTCAGGTACTTCAGCCTCAAGCAAACGTTCCAGAAAGATGGGTGAAGTACGGGATAGAACAATGACAGGATTATTATTGCGCATCTCCACCTTTAGCACCACCGCACGCACCGTGTCACCTTTGCGGAAACGATCGCTCGGAATCTGCTCGGCTTTGGGCAGAACCAGTTCGATCTTCTCCTCATCAAGAATCAAAATCTCTTTATTCCAAGGTTGGTACACCTCACCTACTATAATCTCACCTACTTTCTCTTTATATTTCTGGAAAATAAGTGACTTCTCGTAATCCTGAATTTTGCTCACCAAATTCTGACGGATGGCCAGAATTTCGCGACGCCCAAAGTCAGACATATAGATAGGCTCGGAAAGTTCTTCGCCCACCTCGAAGTCAGACTCAATCTTGATAGCATCACTATATGCAATCTCCAGATTCTCGTCCTTCACGTTGCCGTCCTCGACAATGGTGCGGTTACGGAAAATCTCAAGGTCACCCTTATCAATGTTGACAATAATATCGAAGTTGTCCTCGGTACCATAGCGCTTGGCCAGTGCGGCACGGAAAACTTCTTCGAGAATATGCATCAGCGTTTCGCGGTCAATGTTTTTAAATTCTTTAAATTCCGAAAAGGAATCTATCAGGTCTAATGTCTTCATCTGACTTGTATATTATTATTTTTTTACTTCATAAGGCGACTTATCGTCTCTGTCAGAAACGGATAAGCACTTTGGCGGTCTTGACATCCTCGTAGGCAAACGTGTATTCTTTCGGTGCCACCTTCTTGGTTCCTTTGATTTTTATGGTGAAATGAGTGTCGTCGGCCTCAGCCAGCGTACCTTCGACATATTCACCCTCAAAAGGCTGCACACCCAATTCCCTACCCACATGGCGGCGATACTGCCGAGGCATTTTCAACGGTGAGTCGGCACCAGCGGAACTTACGTTCAACTCAAAATCCTCCTCGTCACGGTTCAGACTATTTTCTATCGCACGGCTCACCTCAATACAGTCGTCAATATTGATGCCGTTATCACCGTCAAGATCCACAAAAATGCGGTTGTCGGGCGTGATTTTCATATTTATGAGGTACTTGTCCGTTCCCTCAAGAACATCTTTTACAATGTCTAAAACCTTGAATTTGTCTATCATAAGCAATAAAAGAGGGGACTCACGTCCCCGCACTTAACCGTTGCAAAGATACACATTTTTTTCAACATAGCAAGAAAAAACAATGCTTCACGCACTTTTTATCCCAAATCGGTCGTTAGGTTTTATGC
>DBXQ01000041.1 GCA_002309955.1 Bacteroidales bacterium UBA1208 | reverse complement strand
AATGGTTTCGTTGGCAAGATTCCGAAAGAAATGCCGCTATGGCATGAAAAGGAGATATTATCTGATAATTAGTGTACTTCCCGTCCTAATGACCGATTTGGGTTTAAATTAGTTGCCAAAGTGGGCTATGCCTGCACCTTTGGTCTTGCCGTTGAGGGCATTGTACAGTTCGCTCTGTACTTGTGTGCGGATGTTCATCTGTGCCAGTTTGTTGGGGTAGGCTTCGGGGTGAACGCGATTGGAGAGGAAGACATAGATGAGCCCGCACTCGGGGTCGACCCATACCATGGTGCCGGTGAAGCCGGTGTGGCCATAGCTGCTTTGCGAGGCTTGGTCGCAGGCGCTTCCACCGGTGCTGTGCATGAGGGGTTTGTCGAATCCCAGTCCGCGTCGGCATCCTTGCATGGCGTAGTGCCGTTGGTTGAACATCTCTATCACTTCGCGTTTCAGGTAGCGTTTGCCGTTGTATGTGCCGCCATTGAGTAGCATCTGCAGTATTTTGGCTAAGTCGTCGGCGGTGCTGAAGAGGCCTGCATGGCCTGACACGCCGCCCATTACATAGGCGTTTTCGTCGTGCACAACACCGCGTATCAGCCTGTGGCGGTAATGGCGGTCTATCTCGGTCGGGGCTATCAGGTTGGAGTCAATGCCGTGTTCGGTGGGGTTGAAGTGAGTGTGGCTTAGTCCCATGGGGCCGTAGAAATGGCGTTGGACAAAGATGTCCAACCGTTGACCTGACACCTGTTGAACCATCTGTCCCAGCAGGATGAATCCCAAGTCGCTGTATACGTACTCGCTTTTTGCCAGTAAGGGTGTTGCAGTGATTTGTTCAATGACACTGGCCAGGGGGTCGTCGGCATCTTTGGCTTTTTTCCAGTAGGTGTCGAATGCTTTCAGGCGTCCCATGTGGCTAAGTGCCTGCATTATGGTGATTTTTTCTTTGTCGGTGTGTTTTAGGTAGGGGAGATAGCGGCTGAGGGGGTCGCTCAGTTTCACACGTCCGGTCTCTACAAGTTTCATCACTGCCAGTGTGGTGGCGATCATTTTGGTGACGGAGGCGATGTCGTAGACGGTGTTCATGGTTACTGCCGGGGCGCAGGAGTCGTAAGTCAGATGTCCGTAGGCTTTGCGGAATAGCAGTCGACCGTTTTGCATGGCAAGAATCTGGCAACCGGGAAAGGCTTGTTTGGCTATTCCGTCGTTCACGATGCTGTCGATGCGGGTTTCGGCCACGATGCGCATGGCTCGGACTATGGAGTCGCACCTTAGGCTGTCTTGTTTGTCGGGGACACGCCATTTGTCGGGTTGTAGGTCGGCGCAGCCGTGATAGTATTTGCAGCGGAGCATTCGCCGGCAGCGCATGTCGATTAATTTCTGTAGGTCGGGGTCGCTTTCGGCGGCTTGGCAAATGGTGTTGATGGCTTTGGGGACGTCGGGAGGAAGCAAAAGGATATCGCTTCCGGCCATCAAGGCTGCGAGCGATTCCTGTCCGTCTTTGTAGTATTTGGTCACGCCTTTCATGTCAAGGCCGTCGGTAATTACCATGCCGTCGAAATGTAGTTGCTCCCTTAGGAGGTCGCTCACCACCCGTGAGGAGAGTGATGAGGGGTGGTTTTGTTCGCGTTCGTATGCGTTTACCTGTAAATGGGCGGTCATCACACCTTCGACACCTTCTTCTATCAAACGCCGGAAGGGGTATAGGTCTACAGTGTCCATATAAGCAGTCGTATGGTTGATGACAGGGAGGTCAAAGTGGCTGTCGGTCTCGGTGTCTCCGTGTCCGGGGAAGTGTTTGGCTACAGCCATAACTCCTTGGCTTTGCAGACCGCGCATGTATTGTATGCCTAAGTCTGCTACCCGTTGGGGGTTGTCGCTGAACGAGCGCGGCCCGATGACGGGGTTTTTAGGGTTGCTGTTTACATCCACTACGGGTGCAAAGTTGACATGGATGCCCATTTTGCGGCATTGGCCTCCGATTTCGCGTCCCATTTCGTAAACAAGGGTGTCCATCTCTTTGGGTAGCATTCCCCAGTCTCCATTCTGCGGGAATGAAAAGCAGTCCTTCAGCCGCATGCCCAGACCCCATTCGGCATCAATGCATACCAACAGCGGCACATGGCTCAGATTCTGGAAACGCTTGATGAGGGGAAGCGTTTTCCCTGCCGTGCCTACAAAGAAACACACACCGCCTACTTCCGTTTCGTGCAGCAGTTGTTCAAACTCTTGCTGGCGTGTTCCTTCCAGCTCTAAAGGAACTCGTATCACCATCAATTGCGCTACCTTTTGGCGTAGGGTCATATCTTTCATTGTGGCGTCAATCCAGGCAGTGGCCATCCGGGGACTTGACCGTCTGGTCTGAACCCTTGTAGGATTCCCTTTGCGCGGCGAACGTTTCATTCCGTGAACTTGTCCATAACACAATGCCGCACTCAGCAGCATTGCAACACACATCATTACAACACCTTTTCTCATTTCAGACTGCTAAAATATTTTCTGCAAAAATACACATTATTTTTTGATTGGTAAAAGTGAAAAAGATTTTCGGCTTGCCAAACATTCATAATTGCGGAAAACCCATTTTGTCAGAACGTCTAATCGGTCCCCCTTTGTTTGAAATAACACACATTGTCGTGTTTTATGGTGGCGGATAAAAAAGAATTTTTGATTATTAAGAATAAATGCGTATATTTGCAGAATTAATGTATAATTTTAATAATTTAATATATAATTGATATGCAAAGAGATACTGCAATTTTTGACCTCATTCAGAAAGAAAGAGAACGTCAGACCAAAGGCATTGAACTTATCGCATCAGAAAATTTCGTGAGCGACCAAGTGATGGAAGCCATGGGTTCAGTCATGACCAACAAATACGCCGAAGGCTATCCTGGAAAACGTTACTATGGCGGTTGCCAGATTGTGGACCAGAGCGAGACTATCGCCATTGAGCGTGCCAAGAAACTCTATGGTGCTTGCTGGGCCAATGTGCAGCCCCACAGTGGTGCACAGGCTAATATGGCTGTCTTCCTGGCTTGCCTCAACAGCGGCGACACTTTTATGGGCATGGATTTGAACCATGGTGGCCACCTCAGCCACGGCAGCCCTGTCAACTTCTCTGGCATCAACTACAAAGTGGTTGGCTATCAGGTGAAGGAAGAGACCGGCACCGTTGACTATGAGGATATGGAGAAGAAAGCTCTTGAGTACCATCCCAAGCTGATCATCGGTGGCGGCTCTGCTTATAGCCGCGACTGGGATTGGGCTCGTATGCGCGAAATCGCCGACAAAATCGGTGCCATTCTTATGGGCGACATCAGCCACCCCTCCGGACTTATTGCCAAGGGTTATCTGAACAATGCTGTGAAGTATTGCCACATTGTTACCACCACCACCCATAAGACTCTCCGCGGACCTCGCGGTGGTATGATTCTGATGGGCGAAGATTTTGACAATCCATGGGGCAAGACCACTCCGAAGGGTGAGATTAAGAAGATGAGCGCTCTGCTCGACAGTGCTGTGTTCCCCGGCACACAGGGTGGTCCTCTGGAACACGTCATTGCTGCCAAGGCTGTTGCCTTCGGTGAGGCTTTGACCGACAGCTACGACCAGTATATCCAGCAGGTGATGAAGAACGCCAAGGTGATGTGCGAAGCTTTTGTGAACAAGGGCTACAAGGTCATTAGCGGCGGTACCGACAACCATTTGATGCTTATCGACCTTCGCACCAAGTTCCCCGAACTGACGGGTAAAGAGGCTGAGAATGCACTGGTTGCCGCCGATATCACTGTGAACAAGAACATGGTTCCCTTCGATAGCCGTAGTGCTTTCAAGACCAGTGGTCTGCGTGTCGGAACTCCCGCTATCACCACTCGTGGCTTGAAAGAAGCCGACATGCCTGTGATTGTGGACATGATTGACACCGTTCTCTGCAATCCTACCGACGAGGCCGTCCGCGCCAAGATTACCGGCCAGGTCAACGAGATGATGCAGAANNAACCGTCCTCTCTTCGCTTGGTAAGATTTCAACAATTAGAAAAAGTCCTTAAAGTCAGTCGTGACTTTTAAGGACTTTTTCTTTAATTACATGTGTTATCACCACTCAATAAACATAATAGACATGAAAAAAATATACTTGACAACACTGTTGCTACTGTTAGCTCCGGCAATGGCTATGGCACAGAATCCCTATGCCCTTATATCTTGTGCATGTCCCAGTGGTCAGATACTGTATTACGGCGTCGACCCCAATGGGCGTGGTGCCTCTCTGACATGGCCCAACTATGAAAATGGCGACTTTTGGGCAGGTTACACCAAACCTACTGGACGTGTAATTATTCCCGACTCGGTGACATGGGTCTATAACGACTCCACACACATATTGCCTGTCTACAGTGTATCACAGAACTGTTTTAACGGCTGTAGTGGCATTACCTCCGTAGTCTTCCCAGAGACCATCATTGCCTTCGAGCCCAATGCTTTTGCCGGATGCTCCTCGCTTGATTCCATCTTCATGCCTCAGGTGCCACCCGAATTGTTCTCTGGACAACCTATCGGAATGTCCCCGAACGCCGCTTTCTATATCCCCTGCGGCACATGGCAAGCCTATCACGATGCCCATTATTACACCATCCACACAGGCAACAGCCACCCCCCATGTTTAGAACCCGAAGCCGAAGATATTACGCTGACCCTGCTACCCGAAGATGAAGAGAAGGGAGAGGCTCGTAACAATACCCCAGGCGTAAGAGATTATGTACGCTGCGACTCTATCGTCGTCATATATGCTCAGGGCTATCATCCTTACCAATTCGACCATTGGAGCAACGGCCACACCCAAAATCCTGACACACTCTATCTCACTGAAAGTACCACAATCACCGCCTATTTCAGATTTAGCGACTTCCAGATAACGGGTTTGTCTGTACCCACCGAAGGCGGCACCATTCTCGGCACTGGCACCTACACCTACCTTGATACGATAGTCGTCACGGCTCAGCCCAACGCAGGTTACCATTTCCTTCGCTGGTATGACTACAGCACCGAAAATCCTCGCACCCATGTGGTCGAGGACGCCTATCAGTTTGTTGCTTACTTTGAAGAAGGAGAAGTAAGCATCAACGACGTTATACCCAATGATGTAAACGTATTTGCCAACGGCAACCGCATCGTTGTGACGGGTGCCGACGGTATGCGTGTGCAGGTCTTCTCTGTCGACGGTCGCTGTGTCAATAACGAGAATCTCCACAAGGGGGTCTATGTGGTAAAGGTGGGGGACATGCCTGCACGCAAGGTTGTCATAACGAAAGACTGATCGTTGTCTAACATGCTGGATTTAAATTATGACTAAGGAATATGAATCCCGCAAAAATGACGGCAAGACCAAACCTCTAATGAAAATATTTGAGGTAGTGGTGAGGGTGCTTTTGTGTTTTGTGGCTTTTCTGTTTCTGCTTATGGTCATTTTTCCCAAGGGAGGATGGGTGGATTTGTTTCGTTGAAATTATATGATAGTTCTCTCTTTTTTGTTTATGCCTTTTAAATATAAAAAAACATGAATATTCTTGTTACTGGCGGAGCGGGTTTTATTGGCTCCCATACTTTGATAGAATTATATAGAGCCGGCCACACGGCGGTGGTTGTGGATAATCTCTGCAATTCGAACTCCGAGTCGCTGCGGCGTGTGGAGGGGATTGTCGGCGTGGACGGGATTCCTTTCTACAGGACCGATATCCGCGACCGGGAAGGTTTGGAGAGGGTGTTTGCCATGCATCGTTTGGATGCGTGCATCCATTTTGCCGGTCTGAAGGCTGTGGGTGAGAGCGTGGAGAGGCCGTGGGAGTATTACGAGAATAATATCAGCGGCACGTTGGTGTTGGTGGATGTGATGCGCAGGCATGGCTGCAAGAATATTATTTTTTCGTCGAGTGCGACGGTGTATGGCGACCCTGCCGAGATTCCCATCTCTGAGCGGTGCCCCAAGGGGCGGTGCACAAATCCCTATGGGTGGACGAAGAGTATGCTCGAGCAGGTGCTGACGGATATTCAGAGGGCCGACCCTGAGTGGAACGTGGTGCTGCTCCGCTATTTCAACCCTGTGGGTGCTCACCCCACCGGCCGTATCGGTGAGAATCCCAATGGAATCCCCAACAATCTGATGCCGTATATCACGCAGGTGGCTATCGGCAAGCGGCCTGAGTTGGGTGTTTTTGGCAACGACTACCCCACACCCGACGGTACGGGTGTGCGCGACTATATCCATGTCGTGGATCTTGCAAACGGTCATGTCTGTGCCCTCAAGGCGATTGAGCGGGCCTGCGGTCTCGGTATATACAATCTTGGCACGGGCCACGGCTATAGTGTGCTGGAGATGGTCAGGGCTTTCGAGCGTGTTAACGGGGTGAAGATTCCTTATTGTGTCAAACCCCGCCGTGCGGGCGACATAGCCGCCTGCTACAGCGATCCCGCCAAGGCGGAACGGGAGCTGGGATGGAAAGCTAAGTTCGGCATTGACGAGATGGTGCGCGACAGTTGGAACTGGCAGCGCCTGAACCCCGACGGATACAATTGATATGTTTATCTGTTTATCCGTTGATATGTTTATCCGTTGATATGTTGCGAGTCGTATAAACTTATCAACATATCAACAATAATTAATGATAATACTCCTTTTTAAACACTAATTATCATTAATAGTCGTGAATTCTTGATAATTACATGGCAATTCGTGTTTAAAAATCAGTATTAATTATCATGAATGCCACTATTCAGGGGCAACTATTAGAGGTTGCCTCAAACATATTATTGAATTGAGAATTTAGAATTGAGAGGGTGTTTTCTCAATTCTCAATTCTCAACTCTCATATAAAAAATGTCCCCCCATGTTGTGAATTGGCGCTTCACAGCGTCTAATGTAGCATCTAAAACGATGTAATAACGATATCTTTTCTATATGGAAACAGACGAAAGGACATTCAAGGAACTCATACACCGCCACCGCGATATGATTTGGAGCATCTGTAAGAGCTATCGACTAAGCGCGGCATGGACCACAGAAGATGCTTTCCATGAGGTTCTATGTGACATATGGCGTGGATTGGGGAGTTTTGACAAACGCAGTTCGGAACGCACATGGGTTTACCGAGTCGCCACCAACACCATGATAACCCTAACAAGGAAAATAGGGAACCAACCTACCATGGAGGCAACCGATTATCCAGAGCCATCTTATAGAGATGATGACTACTATGACCTGGTTGAGATGATCGAGGCAACGACAGAACCCGACAGGACAATTATAAAAGCCCACGCACAGGGATTCAGCTACGCTGAGATAGCCAAAATCACAGGCCTTACCGTAGGGGCAGTAAGCATGAGACTGACTCGAGCCTTACGCAAACTAAGAAAACAATATATAACCAAATGAACGTGTTAACTTGTGAATGTGTTAACGTGTTAGTCGATTAACGAATTTAAGAATTAACGAATTCATTTAATGCCATGAGAGATTTCAAACAACAATTCCAGACTTACAGTGACGAGCTGAAAAGCATCCGCTGCCCATACAGCGAGGCGGAACTCGACAAAGAGATTCGCAGCGTCGTTTGGAGAATCAATCCAAGCAAAGAAACCATACCAGCGCACAAACGCAGACTATGGCCTAGTGCAGTAGCAGCGGCTATTATCGCCATCATTATTATCCCGACGGTTATCTTTATTGGCAAAAGCAACACTGCCGGGGAAATTGCTTCTCTAAAAGTAGGTGATGAACATATCTATTTTGCGTGCAACAATGGCTGCACCCCTGAAGGAATATTGCAAAACTTTAAAGCCCTTATACAATGAAACAAATAATATTCCCTTTGATACT
>DBXQ01000067.1:3726-17909 GCA_002309955.1 Bacteroidales bacterium UBA1208 | reverse complement strand
TGGTGCTTGACGAATTCCAAGAGGTGGTGAAGATACAAAAAGGGTTGGACCGACAGCTCCGCTCCTTGATGCAGCGTCAGCATAATCTGAACTACATCCTGCTAGGCAGCCAGGAGTCGATGATGGAGGCCATCTTTGAGAAAAAGACCTCGCCGTTCTACCATTTCGGACAGATGATTCACATGGGCAAGATACCCTACGACGATTTCCACAAATATATAACCGACAGGATTGATGCCGAAGGTGTGGCAGACGAGATTCTGCAGTTCACGGCATGCCATCCCTACTACACGCAGCAGTTGGCATCGCAGGTGTGGGAGATGACGCGCTGGAAAGACACTCGCGACGATATTGTGGAGAAGGCCGTAGTGGCATTGGTGGAGATGCACGACCTGGACTATGAACGGCTGTGGCAAAACATGAACCGCACCGACCGTTACACCTTGAAACTGTTGGCACTCTCGCAGATGCCCATGCAGAACCGCAGTCAGGCCCCCAGCACGTCATATAGCTCCCTTTTGCGACTGATGAAGTCGGGCTATGTGGTTCGTGCACCGCAATACGAGATAGAAGACCCCTTCTTCCGCCGATGGATATTGAAGAATGTGCAGTAGCAGTCTCCCTCTTCGACCCTTCTTCAACCCCTCGGCAGTGACGGCTCAAAATAATGAGAAATACAAAAGAGAAACATACCGATAAACAAAACCCCATATCACCATGAAAATAATATTATTCTTAGCTGTTTCAATTTTCCCCTTTCTATTTCCAATTCCCCTATGAAAAAATACATCCTCCTCTCAATCCACCTCGCCGCCTCCCTCCTCGCCTTCTCCCAACACTTCGAGTGGGTGAAAACCTACACGGGAGCGGAGGTTACCTCCGGAGTGACAACAAACAAAATCCTTTTGACTGGCTAATCAGCTCAACCCCATCTTAAACTCACACTCTCCGCCAGATGAAACAATCCGACACTTTCTGCCAGTAAAATCAATAATTTTATGTAAATTTGCAGCACAAATGCAGACACTTCATTTGAACACATGAAACAGAGTAACATACTAATAGCCTTGGCAGTGCTAACTTTGGCAGCCTGCCGGATGCCCGACAACAGCGACAAACAGATATTCCGCTACAACGAGTCGGCGGGCATTACCACCCTCGACCCGGCCTATGCCAAAGACCAAACCCTCATCTGGGGCTGCACACAGCTGTATAACGGCCTTGTGCGCCTCGACGAACAACTGCAGCCACAACCTTGTATCGCCCACAGCTGGACCATCAGCCCCGACGGCAAGACCTACACCTTCGCCCTGCGGAGCGATGTTTTGTTTCATAAAAACCCGCTGTTCAACACACACGACTCCACCCGTGCGGTCACTGCTGCCGACTTCCTCTACAGCTTCAACCGCATATTCAGTCCCACATCCGACTCGCCCGGCCGCTGGATATTCAGCGATGTAGACCGTTTCGAAGCCCCCGACGACACTACCTTCGTCATCCACCTCACCCAACCTTTCAGTCCTTTTCTCAGCCTGTTGGGGATGGTATACTGTAGCGTGGTGCCACACGAAGTGGTGGAGCATTACGGCCCCGACTTCCGCCAGCATCCCTGCGGCACTGGGCCATTCTACCTGCAGTTGTGGAAAGAGAATGTCAAACTCGTCATGCGGCGCAACCCCCATTACTTCGAGTGCGACAGCGCGGGACAACGCCTCCCCTACCTCGACGCCGTAGCCGTGACATTCATTGTGGACAAACAGACCTCATTCTTGGAGTTTGTCAAAGGCAACCTCGACTTCATGAACTCGCTTGACGCCGCATACAAAGACGAACTGCTGACCCGCACAGGCCAACTGAAGGCCAAATATGCCGACCGTATCGACATGGTCAGCACCCCATTCCTCAACACCGAATACCTCGGCTTCCGCATCGAGGGAGCCTCCACCCCCCTCAACGACCGCCGCATACGCCAAGCCATCAACTACGGCTTCGACCGCGAGAAGATGATGCGCTACCTGCGCAACGGCATCGGTGCTCCCGGCTGCGGGGGCATGGTGCCGCAAGGGCTGCCGGGCTTCGACACCATTGCCGACTATGGCTATACCTACAACCCTATAAAAGCCGCCCAACTGCTGGCCGAAGCGGGACACCCACACGGCAAAGGACTACCCACCATCACCCTCTCCACCACCTCCAACTACCTTGACCTCTGCAAATACATACAGCAGCAACTGGGGCTGCTGGGGTTAGACATCAAAGTCGACGTCAATCCCCCTGCCTCTCTGCGCGAGCAGGTTGCGCAAGGCAAATGTGCCTGGTTCCGGAAAAGCTGGATCGCCGACTATCCCGACGCCGAGAACTACTTGTCACTCTTCTACAGTCCCAACCGCTGTCCTGCGGGGTCGAACTACACACGCTACAACAATCCCAAGTACGACAGGCTCTACCGCCGCGCCAAGCAAACCTCCGACGAGCAGGAACGCATCGCCCTGTACCGCGAAATGGACCGCATGTTGATGCAGGATGCGCCAGTGGTGGTGCTCTACTACGACCAAGTGTTGCACTTCACCCACAAGTACGTCCACGGCCTGCGCAGCAACGCCATGAATGCCCTCGACCTTCGATATGTGACCATCGACAAATAACTGCCGGCCTGGCCGCCAGACAATAATTGAAACCTCTACCCGTTATTATGTAATCGTTTAATTTTAAAATACCCACTTATGAAGAAAACCTTATTCACATTGGCCGCAGCAGCAATGATATTTGCCTCCTGCAGCACCAAACAAGAGACCGCACCCGAAGAACAAGCCACCGTACAAGTGCCTACCGAAATCAAGGATGTAGAAGGCCGCACCAATATGGGCGCCAAAATGTACGTCACCCCTCAGCCGGCGCTGATGATTGCCACCTACGACGAGAACAAAGTTCCCGACGTGATGATGGCCGCTTGGGGCGGACAGTACGACGGCAACCAGGTGTGCTTCCAGCTGTCGAAACACAAAACCACCGACAACCTGCGCCTCACCAAGGCCTTCACCCTCAGTTTCGCCGATGCCCGCACCGTGGTTCAGAGCGACTACTTCGGTATCGTCAGCGGCAACGATGTAGAGAACAAAGTGGCCAAAGCCGGCTTTACATGGAAGGACAGCCCCAACGTCAACGCCCCCATCATCAACGAGTATCCCGTCACCATGGAATGCGTAGTGGTGGACATGCAGGAGCGTGAAGACGGCGGAGCTTTCGTCGTAGGACAAATCGTTAACGCCTCAGCCGATTCGACCGTTGTCACCAACGGCAAAATCGACATCAAGAAACTCAACCCCTTAGTGTGGGACGGCTCAAGTTTCAACTACTACACCATCGGCGACAGTGTAGGCAAAGCCTGGAACAGCGGCATGGCACTGAAATAGCCAACCCTTCGCAAAGAACATCAAACCGGGGCATTCCTTACTGCAAGGGATGCCCTTTTTCAACCCGATGCTAATGAGCACGGTAGAGCTGCAGGAGGTTGAGCTTCGACCACTTGGTCAACTTGATGCCTGAGTCGGTGCAGGTAGCATCGTAGTTCATCACACGTCCGGCGAGTGCTGCATTGACAAAGGCGCAGAAGCCATCGATAGTTTGTGGCAACGCAGCAGCGATTTCATGTCCATGGTCTTCATATCGGAGAATCCAATGGCTATAGTCGTTCCTCTTGAAAACACGTGCCACCCGGTTGGCGCCAAACAGGGCTTTGCCCAGCGACCCACGGAACGAGTTGTAGTTGACGATGCGGTCCGCCGTACCATGGAAGAAGCAAGTGGGGGCTGGAGGAACGGCATACTTGAGCTGACAGGCAGAGCAATAGAGTCCACCGGCATAGGGAACCACTGCGGCGGGTCTGAAACTGGCGGGAAGGGCAGCGGCCGGGGGAAGAGAGTTGCAACGACAATAATCGGTTTGGAGCACGGTGATAGCCCCTGCACTGCTTCCCGACAGAATGATGCGTGAGGTGTCGATGCCCAGCTCATCCGCATGGTTGCAGAGCCAGGCGATGGCCTCGGAGCAGTCCTCGACAGCGTAACGGATAGCCGTGTCGAAGAGCGTGTGCATCTTGAGCAAGGGCACCTTCTTGGCATGTTTCAGGTAAAGCCTGTAGTCGATAGCGACGGCAACAAAGCCACGGTCGGAAAGTGCTGTGCAGCAGTTGACCATGTGTTCATTGTTGCGGGCACCGGAGATGAAACCTCCACCAAAGACATAAACCACACAGGCGTGGTCAGGACGCGGTGTGACTGGTTGGTATACGTCCAATTTAAGCTGAACGGTATCGCGAGTTGCAAAAGTGAAGGTCTGTTGAGCATGGACGATGAATGCGGTGAACACCACAACCACCGACAATAGATACTTTTTCATAATAACACAATTGATACATATTAAAATGCAAAAATACATTTTTTTTTTGTATCTTTGCATTTTCAAAACAAATTATTATTATAACATTATGAAGCTCAAAATTATTCTGTTTGCACTTATTGGCAGCATAGCATTGTCAAGTTGCAGCAAGGACGATTTCGATAAATTGCGTAGACCACTGGTTATAGAAGGGGATTTAGATCCCGTATGGGCTATTCCTGTAGCAAAATGGTCTGTAGAGGTAAACGATTTGATGGGTTGGATTGACACACTTGGCCTTTTTTACATTTACAAAGATGAAAACGACATTATTTCAATGCGTTACCAAGACTCACTCCACTCAGTATATGACTATTCCGATGCCAAAGGACGGAATGCCCTGACGGAAGACGACGACTCCATACGTCTTATGTATTATATCAATGGCCGACTTGACCTGCCTATTTTCAGTACATTGCAAGATATTGGAATCGACAATCTTCAATTGAAAGGATTGTATGTTACAGCGTCATCGTTCATCGATGGACACATAAACGATACTGTTGAATTCAATTTCAACCACGGAATCAAACTTTATTTCGACTCCATTACATTGACAGTGATGTGCGCCAATGGATTCAACCCTGTGATTCCATTGTCTGAAAATCGGGTTGTTCTTATGGAAGAAGAACTGATTAACGGGAAACGCATTGATATCGTTAACAATTACGATATCAGTCCACTTGTGAATCGACAGCCAAAATACATTAGATACTCTGCCAATTTAAATGTTGCCATGCCAAAAACATATTGGTATACTGGTGGTGGCGAAGCCTATTTGAAAAGTATTGGATTTGATAGTGTCACGGTTGACACCCGATGCATGGCAGACTTCCCATTGCAAATTTATTGCCAAAATATAACCCGTACCGACACCATTGAATGGAATCTACCCATCGATATATCCGATTCTGTGTTGAATGAAGTTGAACGTTACCTTACGCTCGATTCGACCAGTTGTATAGTCATTGAAGCAAGAAACAACATTCCTCTGACTTTCCTCATGAATCTGTCATTGCTGGACACCAATATGGTTTCTCTGACAGAAGACCTGCTGAACGGAGACCAGCTTATCTTAGGGGGTCAACTGGTAGAATCGCCAATACTTGACTCATACGTATCAGGCGGTTACAGCCGTTCGTGCATTACTGTTCCCATTGATTTCACCTTGCTAAAGAAATTGAGACAGACACGATATTTGAGCTATCGGATAAGCCTTAGTTCGTCAACCATCGGAGCATTGGAAGAGCATCCTACTGTTGCAGTGCAAGGAAAGGATAAGATTGAATTGCGGGCACGAGTCGTTCTGGCTCCTCATGTTCATTTTGCCACCGACCCAATTGATATCAAACAATAATAACACACTGCCATGAAAATGAATGGAAGAAAATTACTTGTGGCAGTAGCCATGGCCACAATGATATTGTCTGGACAACGCATTTCAGCTCAATCGCTCAGTGACAACGGCATATTCTATCACTCGTTTACATCGCCCTGGAGCAGCAGTCTCAACCCTGCCCTTTTCCCCGAATCGGCTAATTGGTATTTATCAATTCTTAAAACCAACGGTGAATACACTATGCCATTCACCTTTAACGAATTGAATCTTAGACATGACTCAATTCGCAATGTCAATATCTTAAATGTAACCGACCTGATGAAAATGCTTTCGGAGAGGAAATGCCGATTCAGTTCAACTGGAGAAGTCAATCTGCTGGGGGCAGGTTTCTCCATTGGGGAAAGGCTACATTTCACCATTGACCTCGGAATACGAACACATAGCATCATGACGCTCCCTGTCGAGTTTACCAATTTATTTACCCAAGGCAACCTCAACGAGAACCGCCATCTGGAATTGGGCACACCAATGCTTTTCAGCTCTATGTCCTATGCCCAAGGTTCTATCGGGGTAGCTTACCGACCATCCGACTCTCCTGTGACCCTTGGTGCCCGTGTCAACATTATGGATGGATTATTGTTGGCCTCCGTGGACAAACTCACTGTTGATGTTCTCACCGCCCCTGACACATCCAACATCACACTATTACTTGATTACATGGTTCGTTCTGCAGGTTTAGCCCATCTACATGTAGACTCCGCTAACAATCTATCATTTGTCACATCAAACACTCTCCCTGATAATCTGGGATTCACTTTCGACATCGGTGCAAAGTTCACACTATCCAATTTTACGATAAGCGCAAGTCTTCTTGACATCGGTCCCGGTATTACTTGGAACGGTAATTCCACCACCCTCACACCCAAAGAGAGTCCTGTCAAAATTGACTTCGATGGATTTGATTTGAATCAAAAACTTGACACATCATTCTTTAGACACTTAAAAGACAGCATCTTCCAACAACTCAAATATCAATCTGATACTACCTCATTTCGATATTCCCCTCCAACAAAGATTTATGTTGGTTTATCATACAATATATTTAATACCATTCGTGTAGGATATTTATTCCACGGGCAATTCGAACGGGGATTGTTCAATCCTAACGGGTATGGTTTGTTCCTTTTCAACAACACCATCTCTGCCCACTTCTCACTCTTTGACTGGTTAGAACTGGGTATTGCAAATTCACTCTCATGCGACGGTGAAAAATTACATCTCTTTAACCCAGGATTCTCCATCAGCTTGAATCCCGGACGAAGATTCCAATTATACGCCGCCGTTGACTATACCAACGGATTCTCCCTTAAAAACATGAGTGCTGCGCATATCTATTTCGGCATCAACATCTTGGGGCACAAATAGCATCATTCCAGAATCATTCATCTACTTAAACATCTAAATCCCTTTTATAAAGAACACAAAAGCATGAGCAACATAGTAGCAATCGTTGGACGCCCCAATGTTGGCAAATCCACACTCTTCAACCGACTGACAGAATCCCGCAAAGCCATTGTTGACGAAACATCGGGTGTTACCCGCGACCGCCAATATGGCAAATCCGACTGGAATGGAAAGTACTTCTCCATCATCGACACCGGGGGCTATGTCATGGGAGGAGACGACGAATTCGAAATAGAAATACGCAAACAAGTGCAACTTGCAGTTGACGAGGCAGACACCATACTATTCCTTGTCGATGCCCGTGAAGGGTTGACACCCATGGATGAAGACGTAGCAAACATGTTGCGCAAATGCTCAAAGAAAGTCTTGCTCGTGGCCAACAAAGTTGACAATGCCAAAGAGATGGACAATCTATCCGAATTCTACACTCTTGGGCTGGGCGACCCCTACCCCATTGCCGGAATCAGTGGCAGCGGGACAGGAGACCTCCTCGATGCCGTTGTCAAGGACTTTGACGAAGGCGGACCGGATGAAAGCGACGGCCTCCCACGCATAGCTGTCGTTGGCCGCCCCAATGTTGGCAAAAGTTCTTTCATCAACTTCATTACCGGACAGGAACGCAACATCGTTACCCCTATTGCCGGTACCACACGCGACAGCATCTACACCCGCTACAACATGTTCGGTTTCGACTTCAATTTTGTTGATACAGCAGGTCTACGCAAAAAGTCGAAAGTGAGCGAAGACCTTGAGTTCTATTCAGTCATGCGCAGCATACGTGCAATCGAAAACAGCGATGTCTGCATTCTTATGCTCGATGCCAGCCAAGGCCTTGAACAACAAGACCTCAACATCTTCTCCCTTATCCAACGGAACAACAAAGGAGTAGTGATTGTGGTAAACAAATGGGATCTCATTGAGAAAGACAACAAAACCCACAAACAGTTTGAAGACCTGATTCGGAGCCGTATGTCCCCCTTCGAAGATGTACCTATCGTTTTCACAAGCGTGCTAAACAAACAACGCATATTCAAAGTTCTCGAAACCGCCAAACAAGTTTTCGAATCCCGTTCACGTCGCATTTCCACCAGCGAATTGAACGACATGCTGCTACCTATCGTCAAAGAGCAGAATCCCCCTCCATCGGTCAAAGGAAAATGGATTAAGATTAAATACATCACCCAATTGCCCACACCCTATCCACAATTCGTATTCTTCTGCAATCTGCCTCAGTACATACGCGACCCCTACAAACGTTTTGTCGAAAACAGAATGCGCGAGATGTGGGACTTCCACGGTGTCCCAATCAACATCTATTTCCGTGCCAAATAATACAATAACATCCATACACAAACCTACATGAAACTTTTATCCAAACACATCATCCTCATCGCACTGGCTGTCACTATTCTGTCAGCCGCATGCCATCCTGTCCGCGAAGAAATTATCCAGAAATATCCCAACGGCAAACCAATGCTCGTTTTTCTGGTCAAAGGCGATAAAAAAGCCCCCATACGTGTCGGGGAACGGATGTATTATGAAAACGGCCAACTCCAATTCGAAAAAAATTTCACCGGAAGTCCCGAAGTACCCGACGGCATCTGGAAATACTACTTCGACAATGGCCAGATTTTTGCCACCGGAGACTTTACCCAAAACCATGAATTTGGCAACAATTGGGTCTTTATGAACCGGAACGGAAACCCATACTATGACGGAAAACTCGACTCCGTCATAGTCACCGATATGGGCACCTTCGGAACCCCCAGCACCGTAGCATTCTGTTCCGACAACCATCAAGACATCATCCAATTCTACAGCAACTTCACCGTCCGCAGCACCGAACGTCTCACCGACGGAATGCGTGACGGCCGCGTGTTCTTTTATTTCCCCAATGGCAATATCCAAGTCGAGGCAAACTTCGTAAACGGAGTCGAAGACGGCCCCTATACCGTCTATCGTCAAAATGGAGTTCCTTTCTACCAAGGAAACTACCAATCGGGAAAACGAATAGGCATCTGGGAATTCTATGACGAAGAAGGCAACCTCGACAACACTGTCGACTACTCAAAAAACACCTCCTCGCAAAAATAACAATCATCCGCAGGGATATACCTCTTCCCCAGTCGTGGCATCATGGATCTCATACTCGATAACCCTATCTACCGAATAGTCGGCAACACCGCTGACCAATTGGGGGTTCAAGCCTACGCCGTGGGCGGTGTAGTCCGCGACCATTTCCTGCACCGCCCCTGCACCGACATCGACATCGTGTGTATCGGCAACGGAATCCAACTGGCACAAGCCACAGCACAAGCCATAAATCCCAACATACAAGTAACTGTCTTCAAACATTTCGGCACAGCTTCATTCCATTACCGCCATGAAGGGACATTATGGCAAATAGAATTTGTCGGAGCCCGACGCGAAAGCTACCGTCACGACAGCAGAAAACCCATCGTAGAAGACGGCACCCTGCAGGACGACCAAAACCGCCGCGATTTTACCATCAACGCCATGGCCGTATCGCTCAACAACGCCACCTTCGGCCAACTATTAGATCCCTTTGGCGGCATCCACGACCTCGACCAAGGCCTCATCCGCACCCCTCTCGACCCCGACATCACTTTCAGCGACGATCCGCTCCGCATGATGCGTGCCATCCGTTTTGCAACACAACTGCAATTCCACATCCTTCCCAAAACCCTCAACGCCATACAGTGTAATGCCGAACGCATCCATATTGTATCGGCCGAACGCATCACGGCCGAACTCAACAAAATCATTCTCTCCCCTTCCCCATCCATAGGCTTCAAACTTCTGCAAAAAACCGGCCTCATGGCCATAATCTTCCCCGAATTCAATAATCTGAAAGGAGTCGAAACCGTCGGCACACACGGACACAAAGACAACTTCTACCACACACTCGAAGTTCTCGACCACGTAGCCGCCCACAGCGACGACCTATGGCTTCGCTGGGCAGCCATCCTCCACGACATAGGCAAACCTGCAACCAAACGCTACGACCCCAAACTGGGCTGGACATTCCACGGTCATGAAGTCAAAGGAAGCCACATGGTGAAAAAAATCTTCACCCGACTGCGCCTACCCCTCGACAACAAAATGAAATATGTCGAAAAACTGGTTCTCCTGCATCTCCGTCCAATCATTCTGGCAGAAGACCAAGTGACAGACTCTGCCGTCCGTCGTCTCCTCTTCGACGCTGGCGACGACATCGACGACCTCATGATACTCTGTCAAGCCGACATCACCAGCAAAAACGAAGAAAAAGTGCGCCGCTACATGAAAAACTTCCAACTTGTCCGCAAAAAATTAGTCGAGTTGGAAGAACGCGACCGCATTCGCAATTTCCAACCCCCTGTCAGCGGCGAAGACATCATGAGAACCTTCAACATCGCCCCTTGCCGCGAAATCGGAACAATCAAAGACGCCATCAAAGACGCCATCCTCGACGGCATTATCCCCAACGACAGAGACGCTGCCTGGCAGATGATGCTCCAAAAAGCCGCCGAACTGGGCCTCTACCCCGTCTCCGGAACAACCCATTAAGAACCAACGAACAATCAAGACTCTTAAAATCATACTCGGCCCCACCGCTGCAGGCAAGACTGCCTACGCAATCCAGCTGGCACAACAATTACAAACAGAAATTGTGTCGTGTGACTCACGTCAATTCTACCGCGAACTCAATATCGGTGTCGCACGTCCCTCAACCGACGAACTCTCTGCCGTCCCTCACCATTTCATTGCCTGCCGTTCCGTCACCGACCCCTACAACGTCTTCACCTACGAACAGGAAGCATTGGCCTGCATCGACCACTTATTCGAGACCCACGACACCGTTGTCGCTGTTGGAGGAAGCGGGCTCTACATACAAGCCCTCTGCCAAGGCATAGCCCGTCTTCCCGACCCAGACCCCGAACTGCGTCTCCAACTCCAACAAAAACTTCGCACCGAAGGCGTTGAAAGCCTCCGCTCCATGCTCCGCACACTCGATCCCGACTACTACCGCACCGTCGACCCTGCTAACGGAATCCGCATCCAACGCGCTCTCGAAGTCACCATCACCGCAGGTCGCCCCTACAGCCAACTCATCAACCAACCTCCCGCCCAACGTCCCTTCCTCATCGAACAAATCGTTATCACCCATCCCCGCGAACTGCTGCGCCGACGCATCGACAAACGTGTAGACCAGATGATGCTTCTCGGACTGGAAGAAGAAGCCCGCCACCTCTTCCCGCTCCGCCACCTCACCGCCCTCAACACCGTAGGCTATAAAGAATTCTTCACCCTTTGGCAGGCATGTGGCGACACGCCATTCCCCCTCACCGAAAGCCAACGCACCGTCATAGCCGACACCATACGGCTCAACACCTGGCACTATGCCAAAAAACAACTCACCTGGCTGAAAAAATATGCCACTAACCAGCCCTCTATCCTCGAATAACCATTCCCGTCCCGCTAACCTGGACCAGCCATTTTATGAGTGTCATTCCGCCACCCATACATAAACCCGAATCGGTCGTTAGAAAACAAGTATTGATTGGAATGACGATTCCAACAGCCCGTAAGCGATAGCTACGCAGGAGATTCCAATACAAATTATATCCAAAGCCCAATATGTCAAACAACTCTCTGAAACAGAACTTCCCAACGCCCTACTCCTGACCATTGTTCCGTCTGCAAAGATAAACAATGTTGCTTCTATCAAAACATCTTCATATCCGCAACACACACAAATTTCCTCATTCATCCCACAGAATCCCATATCATCCTTTTCTATCCACACACACCATCCCATTAACCCCAAATCTGTCATTAGGCTAAGCAGGCCTCCGGCAGAGGCCGTTCAAGAGCAAAGCGGAGACATGTGAAATGGAAAGGCTGATAATAACCGCTTCTTTCTGTTTTCCGTTCCGGTGACCGATATAGGCTCGGTCGATCTTCCCTCGCTCCTTAGTCCTCAGTTCTCCCATCGTTCTCCCATTTCAGAAGGCGAACTGAGGAAGAACGGAGGTCGAAAGGTGGATGACCGAGTGAGCCAAGGTCTGTGCGAAAAGGGCTTTTCGATTAAAAAAGATTGCTATTCTCCTAATGATAATGATTCATGTCAACATGAATCTTGATTCCAATGACCGATTTGGGATAACCACACAGATTCGAACCCATGTCCATCCTTCACTCCTAAAACAGTTGCTCATCGGTTGTTCTATGGTAAATGATCGAAGAACAACCGAAAGACTGACGTTTGCAAAGTGCCAATAACATGTGCCTTAACAAAACCATTTCTTCCTTCATCCAGGCCGACCATAGTCAATGGTTTTGCATTCTTCCCATATAAAAAAGGGACCGCCATGGCGATCCCTCACATTGATTCTGGGTTTTCTGCTATTCAAAACGGTGGATGTAGCAATCAATCACCCCCTCCAACTGCTGTTTATCCTTGAAATAATTATACGTGCTGATTTTCAACTCTTCGCACGCCTCCTCATCACAAACAACAATACCATGGCGGTGCATCTGCAACATGCTGGCTGTCCACATATGGCTTACACCTTCTTCAATCATATGATGGAGAGCTCTCGACTTGGCTGGACCATTGCATAAAATCAACACCTCGCGGGCATCCATCACTGTTCCAACACCCACAGTCAAAGCCTGCTTAGGCACCTGTGACACATCTCCGTCAAAGAAACGGCAGTTAGCTTGGATAGTGTTGGTAGTAAGTGTTTTGATACGTGTACGTGAAGAGAGGCTACTGCCCGGCTCGTTGAAAGCGATATGGCCGTCGGGGCCAATGCCACCCATGAAAAGGTCTATACCGCCTGCTTCTGCAATCATATCCTCATAGTGTTGACACTCGGCAAGGAGGTCTGGAGCATTGCCATCTAAAATGTGAACATTTTCCTTCTTTATGTCAATATGGCTGAAGAAATTGCTCCACATAAAACTGTGATAGCTTTCAGGATGATTGACATCCAGCCCAACATATTCGTCCATGTTGAAGGTGATGACATTTTGGAAACTAATCACACCCTTTTTATTCAACTCAATCAGATGCTTGTAAAGACCTTTAGGGGAGCTGCCTGTAGGGCAACCCAAGACGAACGGTCTCTCGGGTGTGGGATTGGCATCGATGATTCTTTGAGCAACGTAGTTCGCTGCCCATAAAGACATGTCTTTGTAGTCTTTTGTAATGATTACTCTCATAATAAAGAACTATTTATGAATTTAACAATTGCCTGTTTGAATAGATTAAACACATTAGCCTTCAATTTTGCAAAATTACTTATTTTTTTTGATTACGCAACACATAATTCTTAATTTTTTTGCAAATTAACATTAAAAAAAGAAGTATTTAACAACAAAAAAAATCTTATCATACTACAAATAAGATATTTACACAAGAAACTGATACCTTATCTATTTTTACATATAACTGAGATACCTTGTCAATATGTAGGTAAATCAAGCAAATCGTCCATAAAACAAAGTCTGCCATATTGAAAATTGAAGGCAAACCCATCCATGTTCAAGGTAATTACAAACACACTCTCCCTTGTCGGAAAAGGTTCACAAAGAAAAATGGATTCCACAATAGGTTCTCTTGCCCTCCCTCCTCACACAGAAAATGGTGACATCGTCATGCTTTTGTCCATTGTCCACCTTCACGATACCATCCACACCCCAACATAGGGGAGTAATTATAATACATGTAATTAATACACTTTAAATACCTTATTCATACATTTATATATTATATGTCATTAATTATCAATATATAACAATTATACTTTTTAGCATAATGCCAAATAGTATAATTAAAAAAAAAGAGACATCCCGGCTTGGGATGTCTCTGATTGTTTATGAAGTGATGTTACTTCTGCATCGATTTGAGGCGCTCGGTGAGCATGGGGACAAT
>DBXQ01000067.1:1898-3633 GCA_002309955.1 Bacteroidales bacterium UBA1208 | reverse complement strand
TGCTGGATGGCACCGCTGATGCCACAGGCAAGATATAGGTTGGGGCGCACGGTCTTACCGGTTTGTCCCACCTGGCGACTCTGCTCCATGACGCCAGCGTCGACCATTGCACGGCTACTGGACACTTCGCCCTTCAGCTCTTTGGCCAAGGCCTCGAGCTTGGAGAAGCCGTCCTTGGTACCTACACCACGACCACCGCTGACAAGCACTTTGGCTTGGCTGATGTCGGTGATGACCTTCTCTTCCTTGACGGTTTTGATTATTTTCACGCGGTTGATTTTCTGCTCGTCGAACTGGACGGCATAATCCACGACCTCACCTTTACGATTAGGGTCAGCAGGCATCTTCTGCATCACACCGGGACGGACAGTGGACATCTGCGGACGGTGCTGTTTGCAGAGGATGGTAGCCATCAGGTTGCCGCCGAAAGCCGGACGGGTCANNAACTCGTGGGCTTCGTCGTCGCTGATTTCCAATTTGGTGGCATCAGCGGTAAGACCAGTCACATTACGAGCTGAAACACGGGGACCAAGGTCACGGCCGATAGTGGTGGCACCGATAAGCAGGATGCTCGGTTTCTGCTCCTTGATAATCTGGGTGATGGCCTGGGTATAAGGCTCGGTAAGATAGGTAGCCAGCAGGTCATGGTCCACAACCAAAACCTTGTCAGCTCCTGCAGCAATAAGTTCCTGAGCTTTCTCCTTGATGTCCTTGCCCAAAAGGATGGCAACAACCTTCTCGTTGTTGGCATCGGCCAGCTCGCGGGCTTTACCTAACAGCTCAAGAGCAACATTTTGGATGACGCCGTCACGCTGTTCGGCAAATACGTATACGTCTTTATAATCTTGTAAATTCATGGCTATTAGATAATATGTTTTTCTTTAAGTTTATTGATAATGAGTTCCACAGCCTCTTCGGGAGAGACCTCGAAGGTCTGACCTGCAGGCTTCAGCTGCTTGGGGAACGATTTGAAAACCGACGTGGGTGAGCCGGCTTTGCCGATACGATCCTCGGGAACATTGATACGGTCTGCACCCCATACTTCGACCTCTTTGTCGTAAGCATTGACGATGCCACTGACTGTCATGTAGCGAGGATGCACGGCACTGGCAAGGGCAGTGACTACACAGGGAGCCTGCATCTGGAGAATCTGGTAACCATCCTCCATCTGCTTGCGGATAGTGAAAGTCTTGGTAGCCTCGTCGTACTGGAGGTCTTCCATATAGGAAACCTGTGGGAGGTCAAGATGCTCAGCAATCTGGGGGCCCACCTGTGCGGTATCACCGTCAATAGCTTGACGGCCAGTGATAACAAGGTCGAAATCCATAGTGCGGAGAGCACCGGCAATAGCGCTGGAAGTGGCCAAGGTATCGGCACCACCAAGTTTGCGGTCGGTAAGGAGGATTGCACGATCTACACCCATTGCGAGAGCCTCGCGCAAGATAGCCTCTGCCTGAGGAAGACCCATCGTGATAACGGTGACATGGGCACCAAATTTATCTTTCAGCTGAAGGGCAAACTCCAAGCCTCCCTTGTCGTCGGGGTTCATAATGCTGGGAACACCTTCGCGAATCAATGTGCCGGTTTGGGGATTGATTTTCACCTCGGTGGTGTCCGGCACTTGTTTTATACAAACTACTATATTCATTTTTTTCTTTTTTTCAAACTACTATTATTTAAACAGTTTACCGGCGATAACCATGCGCTGAACTTCGCTGGTGCCCTCATAGATTTC
>DBXQ01000067.1:0-1858 GCA_002309955.1 Bacteroidales bacterium UBA1208 | reverse complement strand
CCACCGTGGAACTGGACAGCCTTGGTGGTCACCTCCATAGCCGTCTCGGCAGCGAAGAGTTTGGCCATTGCGGCATCGGCGGAGTATGGCAGACCATTGTCTTTCTTATAGTGAGCCGAACGGCAGAGCAAACGGGCAGCCTGCACCTTGGTTTCGAGGTCAGCCATCTGGAACTGGGTNNTGGGTGTTCTGGAACTGGCTGATGCTACGGCCAAACTGTTTGCGTTCCTTGGTGTAGCGGACGGTCTCGTCCATAGCGCCCTGGGCAATACCCAAAGCTTGGCAGGCAATACCGATACGTCCACCATCAAGGGTCTTCATGGCCAAGCCGAAGCCTTTGCCCAACTGACCCAACTGACGGTCTTTCGGAATACGGCAGTCCTCGAAAATAAGCTCTGTGGTGGCACTTCCGCGGATACCCATCTTTTTCTCTTTCTTACCAATGCTGAAACCGGGGTCGGTTTTCTCAACGATAAAGGCGCTGATACCTTTGGTGCCAAGGCTCTTATCCGTCATGGCAATGATGATGAACACATTGGCATAGCTACCGTTGGTGATGAAAATCTTGCTGCCGTTGAGCACCCACTCGTCACCTTCCAGCACTGCAGTGGTCTGCTGACCAGCTGCGTCGGTACCGGCATTAGGCTCGGTGAGACCAAATGCTCCAATCCATTCGCCAGAAGCTAATTTAGGCAGATATTTCATTTTCTGTTCCTCAGTGCCGGCCTCCAGAATAGGTGCACAGCAAAGGCTGGTGTGAGCAGAAAGAATAACACCAGTGGTTGCACATACACGCGAAAGTTCCTCTACAGCCATGCCGTACATGATATTGGTACCACCGGCACCACCATATTGGGCAGGAATAGGAATACCCATAAGGCCGATTTTGGCCATCTTTTCAACCGTTTCCATGGGGAAACGCTCCTCTTCATCGACTTCGGCAGCCAATGGTTTAACCTCTTTCTCTGCAAATTCACGAATCATTTGCAGGAAGAGCTGTTCTTGTTTTGTGAAACTAAAATCCATTCTTTAAGGGGTTTTTGCCTGAACCATCCGATTATTCTGAGTATTCTGAGTACCCTGATTACTCCGACTATTCAGACGTGTCTGACATTTATTTTACTGCAATCGTCTCAATCTCCACCAGCACACCCATGGGCAAGCCCTTCACGGCGAAAGCGGCACGGGCAGGGCAATCGGTGCTGTAGTACTTGGCGTAGACCTCGTTCATGGGCTTGAAATACTCCATGTCGGCCAACAGGCAGGTGGATTTCACCACATCCTGGAAAGTGAAACCGGCCTCGTCGAGGATAGCCTTGATATTCTGCATCACTTGCTCGGTCTGTGCGGTAATGCCTTCGGGCACCTCCTTGGTGGCGGGATTGATGGGGATTTGTCCCGAAATGTAAAGCGTGTTGCCAGCCAGCACGGCCTGGCTGTAAGGCCCGATAGCTGCCGGGGCCTTGGGGGTGTTGATAATCTTCTTCATAGTACTATGTTGATTTTACTTATTTTAACACACAAAGAGGCGTGAGAACACACCAAATTCGATTTGCAAAGATAGCATTTTTTTTTCAAACGGCAAAAAGAAAAAATCAAATACCCTCATTTCCATGATTCCCAGTCACTCCAATAGCAATACTATCAATGCCGCAGCACCGAATGCCATCCACCTGCCCACCACCCAACAACGAATCTCAATGCAAATCAAACCCCTCCAGCTTCGGCAGGTTTTTTGTTATTCGTTATACAGTTCAGGCCCCACTATTAACCGTAATTAGAATAATACAACGACCATTTAACTGGTATTGTACCATTTACAAAACCATTTAAATCAGAGATGAATTTCTAACGACCG
>DBXQ01000098.1:54196-67499 GCA_002309955.1 Bacteroidales bacterium UBA1208 | reverse complement strand
GCTGCAGGATGCTGGCTACAAGTATATAATAGGTGCAAGGATCAAGAGTGAGAGCAAGGCCGTCAAGGAATGGATACTCGGCCAAGAGAAGAGGGTCGGCCACTACTTTGAGCGCAAACGCGATGGCGGTGAAAGGCTGATAGTCGGATATTCTGATAAACGGGCCAGGAAGGATGCCTACAACAGAGGCCGTGGCGTAGCCCGACTGCGCAAGGCATACAACGGAGGCAGGCTGACCAAAGCACAGGTGAACAGGCGCGGATACAACAAGTTCCTTGAAATCAGCAAGGACATACAAGTGTCTATCAGTGAAGACAAGATCAACGAAGACGAGAAATGGGACGGGCTGAAGGGCTACATCACCAACACAGAGCTCGATGCAGACTGCGTAGTGACCCAATATCACGGGCTTTGGGTGGTGGAGCGGGCTTTCCGCATTTCGAAAGGGACGCTGGACATGCGCCCCATGTTCCACTTCACTGAGCGGAGGATAGAGGCACACGTATGCATCTGTTTCGTTGCCTATAAGGTGTATAAGGAACTGGAGCGTATCATCAAGCAGACAGGTATAAATCTAAGCGTAGACGAAGTACTCAAAATCGCAAAGACTATCATTACGGTGAGGGTGAACATGCCACAAAACAGGGATGTCTATATCAAAACCCTCTTCCTCACAGAACGGCAGAGGGCTATAGAGCCGCTGTTCACGCTGTCAATCTTGGAAGAAAAGTAGGCTGGGTGGCGCATTGACGAAGTCAGGAAAAAGCGAGATTGATTGTAAAGTCGGCCGAACGACCGATTTGGGTTTAAGATATACCAACAAGTTCCTGGGCTAACAATTCCGCCTGTTTCAATACCGTCTCTGTAGCCAACTGCTCCATATCCGGCGGATAGCCATACCGGCGTAGCAGCCGCTTGACGGCCACCTTCATCTTGGCACGGACATTCTCCTTAATAGTCCAGTCAATAGTGCTGTTTTTGCGTATGGTCTCAGTAAGTACCACTGCCAATTCTCTCAGTTTGTCCTTCCCCATCAGTTCGAGGGCACTCTTGTTATTAGCAACGGCTGAGTAAAATGCATACTCGTATGGCTCCAAGCCCATGCCTTGAGCTGCATTGTCACTTGCCACAATCTGTTTGCTCAGTTTGATTAGTTCATCTATCACCTCGGCAGCAGAAACAATCTTGTTGTGGTAACGTGTGATGGAGCTGTCAAGCATCTCCATCAGTGAGCGGCTTTCAACAAGGTTGTATTTCGAGCGTGCCTTGATTTCGTCAGCCAACAGTTTGCGCAGCACCTCCAAGGCAATATTCTTGTGTTCCATGCCTTTCAACTCCATTAAGAACTCTTCTGAGAGGATAGAGATGTCAGGTTTCTTGATGCCTGCGGCATCAAAGAGGTCTATCACCTTTTCAGACACCAACGCGTGGTCTATTACTTGCCTTATAGTGGTCTCAATCTCTTCGTTGGTATGATCATCTGGTTTGGTGTCGAACTTGCAAAGGCGGGCTTTCACTGCTTGGAAGAAGGCCACCTCGTCTTTCACCGCCATTGCTTCATTGTGCGGTATGGCCAAAGCGAAAGCCTTGCTTAACGCAGTCACCTCGTTGACAAAACGCTTCTTGCCGTCCTCTAATCCAAGAATGAAATCTTCTGTTTTGAGAATCCAAGTCAATTTGCCAGAGGTGTCGGCGTTGAAGTACTGCTGCCAGTCCAAGCCGTGCAGCATCTGCTCCACCACCTCCAGTTTTTCCTTCATGAGTTCCACTGCTTGCGACTGCTGTTGTGTAGGGTCACCTTTGCCTCCCGCATCGGAATAGAACGACAGGGCTTTCTTCAGGTCGGCTGCGATGCCGAGGTAGTCCACCACCAGTCCGCCGGGCTTGTCTTTATAGACGCGGTTCACACGGGCAATGGCCTGCATCAGGTTGTGCCCCTGCATGGGCTTGTCGATATAAAGGGTGTGCAGACACGGCACATCAAAGCCCGTCAGCCACATGTCGCGCACTATTACCATCTTCAGCTCGTCATCTGGGTCTTTCATGCGGTCGGCCAACTTGTGACGGTCAGCCTTGGTAGTATGGTGCTTGGCAATAGCTGGTCCGTCGGAGGCAGAAGTGGTCATCACCACCTTTATCACGCCCTTTTGCAGGTCGTCACTATGCCATTCAGGTCTCAGTTTGATGATTTCATCATAGAGTTTTACTGCAATTCTGCGGCTCATGGCTACAATCATCGCCTTGCCCTCAAACACCTGTTGGCGCGCCTCGAAGTGCTCGACTATGTCGCGTGCAATGTTCTTTACCCTGCTGGGACTGCCGATGAGTGCTTCCAACTGTGTCCATTTGGCCTTGGCTTTCTGAACATCGTTCAGATTCGCCACCTGCAGCTCTTTGTCCAACTCCTCCACCAGTTTGCGCCCCTCGGCGCTCAATTCTATCTTGGCCAGGCGGCTCTCATAGAAGATGCGTACCGTGGCACCGTCTTCCACTGCCTGGGCAATGTCGTACACGTCAATATAGTTGCCAAATACTGCGGGCGTGTTCTTGTCGGTCAGTTCTATGGGTGTGCCAGTGAAGCCGATATAGGTGGCATTGGGCAGTGCGTCACGCAGATATTTGGCAAAGCCGTATTTGATTTCGGAGCCTATCACCTCATCCGCCTCGTTCCTCACCTCCACAGCCTTGGCTTTAAAGCCGTATTGTGTGCGGTGTGCCTCGTCGGCAATCACGACTACATTGGTGCGGTCGGTCAGCAGGTCATAGACATTTCCCTCCTCGGGCTGGAACTTCTGGATGGTGGTAAACACTACGCCACCCGACTGCACAGCTAACAGACTTTTCAGATGCTCACGGCTCTCGGCCTGTATGGGTGTCTGTCTTAATAGTTGTTTCGACGAGACAAAGGTCTCAAATAGTTGGTCGTCCAAGTCATTCCGATCGGTGATGACAACAACTGTAGGATTGTTCAGCCGTTGCACTATCTTGCCCGTGTAAAACACCATTGACAGCGACTTGCCGCTGCCTTGTGTGTGCCACACCACTCCGGCACGGTGGTCGCCCTCAGCCTGTTCTTTAACGCTCTTAAAGCCAAAGTTAATAGGTGACTCAGCAGAGAAGGGTACCTTGCTGTTGATTCCTGTGGCTCTAAGTGTGGACTCTACCGCCTTGTTGACGGCATAGTATTGGTGGTAGGCTGCCAGTTTCTTCACCGTCGTGATGGTGATCTGTCCAGTCTCTTTGTCTTCGTGTTTGTCTTTCTCGAATACCGTGAACGAGCGTACCAAGTCGAGCAGGGTCTCGGGGTTGAGCATACCGCGCACCAACACCTCCAGTTCACCTACAAGATGTGATGCTATGGTCTCACCGTCTTCACTCTTCCATGCGGCGAAACGGCTCATCCCCGATGATAGTGTTCCCGCCTTTGCCTCCAAGCCATCGCTTATGACAATGACTTCGTTGTATCGGAACAGCGAAGGTATCTGCTCTTTGTAGGTGCATATCTGATCAAATGCTTTAGCTATGGTGGCCTCCTCGTCGGCAGCGTTCTTCAGTTCCATCACCACCAGCGGCAGTCCGTTGACAAACAGCACCACGTCGGGTCGCAGGTTATGCCCATCTTCTATCACGGTGAACTGGTTGACCGCGGTGAATTCGTTGTTCCAAGGGTCGTCGAAGTCTACCAGCCACACCGGTTTGCCTCGTTCCTCCCCCTCTTCATATACCGACACTGTCACGCCTTGTGTCAGCAGCTCGTGGAACTGCTCGTTGTCGGACAGCAGGTCAGTCGAGCCGATACGCAGCACCGTCCTGACAGCATCCTCCAACACTGTTGCTGGCAACTGGGGGTTAAGCCTCCGCACTGCTGCCTCCAACTTCCCGCGCAGCACCACCTCCTCCAACGACGATCGCATGGGGTTCTCCCCTTCCGGCGCGATGTCTGGCCCATACAGGTACTCGTACCCCTTGCCCTCCAGCAGCTCTATGGTCATCTGCTCAATGTCCGATTCTGTCAGCTTGGTCATAATTCTTTATCTTTCTATGATTCTCCAATATCCATTCTTGTCTGCACCCACACGTTCAATAATCTGTTTCTTTGTAAGCGATGACAAAAGTCTTTCCACCTGTCTTTGCGAAATTCCGATTATCTCCGACATTTGCTTGGCTGTCACATGGTCATTTCCCGCAATTATATTGAGAATCTTCTGTTCGTTTACACCGACATTTGCACCGACACTTACACCGACATTTGCAGTTGCTTTCACGGGCGCACCCTTATGACTAATAACGGCACGCTGTATCTCACCAAGCATAAAGTCGATAAATGGTCCGCAGTCTCCCAGCTTAGTGCTTTGGGCGATGGCATCGTAATACGCCTGTTGGTTGGCATACACCATATTCTCCACAGGCAGATGGGCAAACGACGGATTCCAGCGCGACAGTATCAGCGACTGCCACAGGCGTCCCATCCTGCCATTGCCATCGGTGAATGGATGGATGAACTCAAATTCATAGTGAAACACACAACTGCGCACCAGCAGGTGGTTATCGTCGTTCTTGAGCCAAGCGAACAAATCGCCCATCAAGTCGCGGACACGCTCTGCTGGCGGAGCAAGGTGTACCATTCCAGTCTCGGAAAACACACCCACGCCACCCTTACGAAAATGGCCTGCATCATCAGTCAATGCTGCCATCATCAGTTCATGTGCATGCAGTAGGTCGTCTATCGAGAAGGGATTAAGTTTCTCAAACTCCTCATATACCTTTATGGCATTTTTCACCTCCTGGATCTCACGGATAGGAGCCACCACCGTTTTCCCGTCAAGGATGTCAGCAACCTCACTCTCTAAAAGTTTGTTACCCTCAATGGCCAAAGAGCTGTGGATGGTCTTGATGCGGTTGACCCTACGCAGCCTAATGGCATCGCTCTGCTCCATACGGATAGCAAACCTCTCCATCTGAGCGGCAATATCCGCCACCAGCCCCACTGCCTTTGCAGGCAGCGTGAAAGGCGGCTTATAGCCATTATAAATATTTGTCATCTTTTTAGCCATAATTCATCAAGTTGCGTTAGTCTCCCTTCTTCGGTACTTCTTCATGGGTTCCATGTTCCTTCAGCGATGGTTTGATGAAAACATCTATTTTAGCCTTTGTATTTCATGTAGTCATATATGCATAGCATCACACGATAATTTGTTGTAGTCTTATTTTTATATGTCTTCAAATACTGTTCCATCTCGTCAATGCTGATATTCCTTTTCCAGACATTCCATGAGACACACTCATCCTTATATGTCTGAGCAATTTTTTCATCTGTATGAATTGCATTGATGCTTGCATACTTCTTTTTAGAACTCGCTTTGATTCTACTAAAATAACTGATAAGTTTTCTTTCCTGAGTAGTCTTTAACCTTCCTGCGGTTCTAATATCAGGATTAATCTTATCAAAACCATAAATTGGAAAGTATTGTGAGCTCTGAATCTTTTGCTTATCAATCAACGACAATACACCTGCTCTCTTTTTTTCTATAATATCGAAATATTGTTTTACCATTTCTGCCGTTGACAGATATTCGTACTTAATAGTTTTCTCAGAGCCAATAGCAAGAATGGTATCTTTATTTTCCAAAGAATCAATGTCATCTGTAATTTTTACTTGTATCGAATCTGTTGTATCTGAGATACAGATTCTTCTTACAACTGACTCTACTTTTCTAATATCCATTACAGATATTGGAAGCTTAATACTTGCTATTGCCTTGTATATACCAGTGAAATCATCAGTCCTTAACTTGTTAATACGGATAGACTTATTTTGCTGTAAAGTTATCGAATAATCTTCTATTACATTATTTGTAGACCCCTTTTCATAGTCCACTAATAGAAAGTTTCTTTGAATCCTTTCTGAGGCCTCGGTATTAGGTTCAACGTATTTAAATATTGTTTCCAAAATTGATTTTATATCATCATCATTCATTCCATAACCCATAAAAATGATTGGATTGTGGATAAACAGTGATATCAATTGTGCTTTTATCAATTCGCTACCAAGATCAAATGATTCATAATCTTCTTTTGTCAGAACTATTGATTCCGGTTTGTCAACCGATCCATGAATTTTATACACCGATCCATAAGGATTACTCAAAATAATATCATTTCCGACAAGTGGATTAAATCCCAAAAAATCTTCTACAAAAGAATCATAATTGGTAGTAACTATTGAACAAATATTTTTCTTTGCGGCAACAAGAGCATCTATTTCATCTTTAATTCCGTCTTTTATTTTTAAGGCAGTTATAATCGATGACAAATATAATTTTAGTCGACTACACTGGGGTTTACCATTCTTCAGACGGTCAAAGAAAGTATCATTAATTTCTTTAAACCTACCATTTCTATCCTGTTCTAAAATATCATCATACATGTGTTCAAGAATAGATGCAATCAACGGTAAATTATTCTTTTGCTTATATTTTAACTCGAGATATTTTTCCTCATCTCCTGTCAAATCTTGACAAATCTTGGATAAAAGTTGATCCCAATTGTACGCATTCTCATAATACCTTTGAGTCATCCCGGCACCCATAAATATTATAGGATGATTCTTGAATTGGTTTATAAACTCATTTATCTTCATAATGTAATCACTTCTTTCTATTTAACGCGTTTATCTGCAATTTATTGCGCTGTAACTTTCAATTCTCCATACATTAGGCGTGGGAGGATGATGTCTCTCTGGAATGCCAGAGTTCGCATCTGTAATTGGTTGTTTCTCATTTTTGATACAATCATTTCCATTTCTTGATTAAATCTTGTTATTGCTTTCTCATCAGGAATAAATATTGAGTATTTCAATAAATTATCAAGATCAACACGCTGTCTTCCTGATGAACCGACGAGTGAAGATACTGCATGGTCTCTAAAGTCATCATACCGTGTCATGATATAAGCAAAAAACGGATGCAACCCCATCTTTGAACGCATAACAAGAAATTCTGTAGATCCCCAGCCAACTTGTCCGTCTTCCAAAAAATCAATATATGCAGCCTTTCCATTCTCAAGGCAAGGCGATATGCGAGCCATTATAGCATCACCATTAATAAACTTTGTCCCACTTGCAAATGGTCTCATTCTCCATGAAGAAGGGGCATATCCTTGTGTTTCGATGTTTGCCATCTCGATATATGGAGAATCTTCATTCTTTGTCAGTTTTCTATTTGGGTTAAAATCCACCAAATCTGCTATTTTGCCTTCTTTCCAGGAGGGGTCGGGGTTTTCGATAAAGTAGTGGCGGAAGAGGGTTTCGGCGAGGGCTTCGAGGGTCGCGTTCTCCCGATGCAACAAATCTATCTTATCATCCAACGAACTCAACACCCCAGCTATCCGTTTCTGCTCATCCAAAGGAGGAAGGGTAATATCTATATCGTTGATAACAGGCACCGTTAAACTTGGAACAGCCGACCCCACATTCAAATTCTCAAGGTCAACTAAAGTCAATTGATAGAATAGAAATTTGGGTTCAACCTTTGCTTTATCAATTTCTGTCCAAAACATAGTGTCTACTGTCCAAAAAGGACCTTCTTGGTAAAAGATATTATTTAATGAACCCTTCCGCGGAATTAAAATAGATTCCTTATCATACAAGTATCTGTCAGCATAACGCATTATCCCACCACTGCCATATACTGGATATTGACCATTCCCTAATGGTTTATGGTCTTTCCCATATCTGACAGCGAGGACATCCCCCAGTTTATATTCTTTCCTTTTTGGCATTGCCTCAATTATGGATTATCTGTATCGGTGTTTTTCAATATCTACTTAAATCAAGTTTACCTGATATATCGTACTTATCAAGGATTTTCTTTATTTCCTCCAAAGCAAAGGACTTAAGGTTACATTTTTTATCAAAATACTGTAACGTGGAAGCAACAATCAATTCTATGAAATTAAAATAATGTGCCGAATAAATCGTATGATTATATGCTTTCCATAAATTATATGCAGGTGTAAATAAATCATATATGCGACTAAATTCTTGCTTGTTTTGGAACTCTTCCTGTTGCAATACATAAATCATGGCCGGCCATAGTATTTCATAAAATTCTTTGTTTTCGGGTAGAACCCTGCAGAAATCCTTGGTATCATCGTCCAACTGATTATAAAGTATCTGTTTAAACATAAGTCTAGGACCTTTTACTTTAGATTCCAAACGAACCGCTTCTACAACTGCTTCACCAGTGATAACTTTAGATTTACTATATTTTTTTTCAACAATACTAAATAATTCTATCGGCATAGCTTCACCATAAGCAAGTCCACCCCTGAATAATGCTGGATAATAATTGCACTCTCCATATTCCACTTTAGGACTTCCATCTGTGTTTATTCCACAATTCAAAATCTTTCCTTTTTCGGGTACAGAAGGATCAATCGGGTGTTCATAAAAATGCGCTGTAATAGTGAAGCTTTGTAAGACAAAACTTCCGAGTTGCTTTATAAAGTCATTACAATTACCAGACATTAAAAAAACAGAATCAGAAAACGGCAGAAAAAAGTCAAAACTGTCAATAGAATGTTTTTTGGCCAGTTCTTGCAAAACAGGAGGATATGAATTAACTGGATGTGTTATTTCATCTCGTATTTTTGATGATAGAATTGTGTTATAATTATTCATCGCCATCAATGCATCAGAAGTGTTTTCTCTTATATGATTAGAGAATGCTAATAAATCAATATATGCAACGACATTGTTTTTCATATCCATAAAAAGGTGATTTTAAATAAGTTCTACATGAAGAAATCTTGAATGATTAGGATAATCATTTTCTCCAAACTCAATTCTTATATTTCTATCATTTCTAGTTGTCAAACATTTTCGTTCTTGTGAACTCCCATTACTATTATATACTGTCCACCCTCGGCTTTTTTGTGTATATTTATCAGATGCACTTGCGGCAATTTTATTTGTATCCGAAATAATAGTTAATCTTGGATTAACCGTGTTTACAAATTCGGAATGGAATCCAGATTCTCTTCCATGGTGTGGCGCAATTAATACATCAGCATTTTTTATGGCATCTTTAAAATCATCCTGCTGCATTAAATAGTTAAAAGAC
Source organism: Bacteroidales bacterium UBA1208 (assembly GCA_002309955.1). GTDB lineage: Bacteria > Bacteroidota > Bacteroidia > Bacteroidales > P3 > Colimorpha. Next base: position 58,377 of record DBXQ01000098.1, on the reverse strand, counting down.
TCCTTTTCATTGTCTCCACATACGACAATCTTAATCCTTGAAAGTGTGAAAACCGTTATTATGCTGAAATTATTAAAATTAGAGTGATCACACTTGGTAGTACTAAATGTTAGAATCCCTAATCCACCATAATTATCTGGATTACTAGGAGAATTCTCATCATCTAGAGATATTGGTTTATTATATCTATCATTTATATCACAGTACTTTTCAAATTTGGTTTTGTCACATACACGAACGCCAGACATAACCTCTCTATTGGTTAATGCATCTACCCTCTGTAGCACTTTAGGAGCATTATAATCAAAACACAAAATATCATCTATATGATCCAGATGAGGATGTGTTAAAATCATATATGCAATGTTATCTCTTATGCGTTTACTCAATGGAGAGCCATTACCACTTTCTCGTGTGCCTGTCCCTAAATCTATTATTATATATTTGTTATTTGGAGACTTTACATGAACAGCCAGACCTAACTGGACATTCCAAACCGTCATTGTTGCTACTTTTCCCATTTTTATTTTTTTATAGTTTGTTGTTTCAAGTACTCATTCAATACTTCTCGAGCATAATAATATCCTTTTTCCCTGTATCGATTCCAGCAGATGAACAAAGGGACAATTGTCAAATAAGAATGCCAATTACATGGGGAATATGCGATAATACCTATTGTGAACAATAACATTATAGTTAGAAAAGAACGTGCATAAGCATAATGTGCATTGAAATCAGGAACACGAGAATTGTTATTTCCACTAATTTGGGACTTCGCATGGCTGAACATTTTTTCTATTGTGGCATTTTCGTCTTGCAAGTCCTTTCTGAGTTTACACGTCACCTCATCACAATGGTAAAACCGAACTTTCCTAATTCCTGTATAATCTTTCCCCTTTTTCTTTGTTAGCAGTTTTTCAGATGGTTTACCTCCAATAGTAAAATAATAAAAAGTTTCCAACAAACTCGAAACGGCGTTAATGATATAACCAATAGCTAAAGCTCCTGCAATATATGCAACAGAATACGATGAATCATACTCTATATTCATACAAAATAAGGAAACCACTAGTACAATATATCCAGTTATCAAACTTGACAAAATATCATAGTATTTTACATTCATAATTTTATTTTTTAATTGTTTTTCATTTATTCTTTTACCACCTCATTTTCACCCTCCCCATAATAATACGAGTAACCAATACCTTTCATAAAGATTACGCGGTCGTTGATTCTGTCGGTAAAGGCTTGCGCAACAATACACGGATGGACGTATTATCGGTGTGGTTTTCTATCGCGGTATTCATCTCCTTTTTTTAATATTTTTCCCTTTCGCTCATATTACAGTTTTTCTTTGATATCCTCTATCTCTTGTTCCAATTTATCGCGCTCCTCAAAATGCCTGTTGTTCACAATACCAGCCAATGGAGAGAACGGACTTGTCTTACATAGATTATCCAAGGAGTTATACCTTCTTTCTTTCTCGCGCAACTTCCTGCGCAGGTATCCCTTGCTGTTTTTGACCATAAAGGACAAAGTTGCACAGGCGACAATAAGCGTCACCACCATCACCACCAACGACGCACACGCCACAATCAGATTTGCAGTTTCTGTACTCATATCATTCTCTATTCTTTATTTTCAGTTATTAAGTAATCCTTAATAACTGGTTTTTCTGTTGTAAAGTGATCCTTTACAACCGGGTGTTTCTTATGTTAAATTGTTTTCTCCACTCAATTCTCTTTCTGCATCCACAATACCTGACAGGGTACAATCTAATTCAGGAGCATCTTTTTCATATATAACGATTCCTCTTCTGTTGATATGGTCAATCAGGTCAGAACTCTTGAGGGTATGAAAAATTGAGATGTCGAACATATACGGTAGAAGCAAATCGTCGATGTCAAGAATCATCCTATTTAGGTCCGAATGGGTCAATTCTCTACCAACCAAGGTAATGTCAACATCAGAAAAGGGCTTGTAGGTACCTTTGACACGCGAACCATAAAGTATCACACGCTCGAGTCTATCGTTCTTTGCAAAGAGCGCCTTCAAGTTCGTCAGCTCACTGTCTTTTAGTCCGTATGGCATAGGTCAAAACAAAGTGGGTTCAATTCCGGAAAGAGGTAACATTTTCTTCTCGAATTCAACAAACAAGGGGTAATAAGTAGATAAAATTGCCTCAAGAATTGTATCCGCAGTCTCGTCATCATAATCGTGAGACGTGAGATTTCTATCCGCAATAGATTTCATCCACAATTCATTATCAATGATTCCAATTTGAAGCGCCTTCCTGATGGCATCACGCGAGCCATGAATATCTGTATATCCTTGATAGACTTCATAGTCTTTCATTACGTTCCACGCCAACTCGTGGGTATATTCAAATCTCTGAATGAGCCCTTCTTCAAGCAGTTCATCAACTTCTTCTCCCCAGTCCATTTTTTCAGAAATCAGCTTTACTGCTTGTGACATTTTGACAAGGGCTTTTCTGTAATTGCTGAATCTTTGTATCCAGCGAATGTCTTTATTATCCATATTTTATATTATTAATCAATTTTTATCTTACTCAAATTCTCCAGTATCACTTTATTCAGACGTTCTTCTTCTTTAAGTTGCTCTTCGAACTCGGTGCGGAGGGCGGTGAAACGTTCGGCGAAGTTGAAATCGTCTTCCTCTTCGGGCAGACCGACGTAGCGGCCAGGGGTGAGGACATAGTCCAGTTCGGCTACACGGCTGACAGACACCGAGGCACAGAAGCCCGGCACATCGGCATAATCCTTAGACTCGTCGCGCCAACGATGATAGGTGTCGGCAATGGTGCTGATGTCGTTCTCAGTCAGCTCACGGGTGCGGCGGTTGATAAGGCGACCCATATTGCGGGCGTCGATAAAGAGTATCTCCCCCACCCTTTTCTTACGGTTGCGGCTGACGAACCACAGGCATGCGGGAATCTGGGTATTGAGGAACAATTTGGCAGGCAGATTGACGATACAGGCAATAAGGCCTTTGTCGATAAGTGCCTTTCGTATCTCACCTTCGCCACCAGTTTTTGACGTCAGCGACCCTTTGGCCAGCACAAAACCCGCATGCCCTGACGGGGCAAGGTGATAGATGAAGTGTTGTATCCAAGCAAAGTTGGCATTGCCAGCTGGAGGCACACCATACTGCCAGCGGGCATCGCCGCGCAGCTGGTCGCCGCTCCAATCGCTGTCGTTGAAGGGTGGGTTGGCAATGACAAAGTCGGCCTTCACATCTTTGAGGGCATCGTTTAGGAAGGATCCTTCGGTGTTCCACTTCACCTGCGAAGCATCGATACCACGGATGGCAAGGTTCATTTTGCACAGTCGCCAGGTGGTTTGATTGCTCTCCTGTCCATAGATGGAGATATTCTCTATGCGTCCCTGATGCTCGCGCACAAACTTCTCGCTCTGCACAAACATACCGCCCGAACCACAGCAGGGGTCGAGCACACGCCCACGGTAAGGCTCCAGCATGGTCACCAGCAGTTCCACAACGCTACGCGGTGTGTAGAACTGGCCACCCTTCTTGCCTTCGGCCAAGGCGAACTCGCCAAGGAAATACTCGAACACATGCCCCAGCAAGTCGGCACTGCGGGTGCTGGTGTTCTGCAACGTGGAGTTGCCAATAAGGTCTATCAACTCCCCAAGTGACGTTGGGTCAAGATTAGGACGTGCAAAGACCTTGGGCAGGACTCCTTTGAGGGAACGGTTCTCGCGCTCGATGGCATCCATCGCTTCGTCTATCAGTTTACCTATCTGCGGGTTCTTTGCCTGTGCCACCAAGTGACCCCAACGGGCACTCTCCGGCACGTAGAACACATTCTCAGCGGCATACTCCTCACGGTCCTCGGGGTCGGCACCCTCGGCCTTCTGTTTAACCAATTGGTCGTATAGCCGTTCAAACTCCACAGAGATATAGCGCAGGAATATCAAACCCAGCACCACATGCTTGTATTCCGCAGCATCGATGTTCTTACGCAGCTTGTCGGCGGCTTTCCACAGCCGTTTTTCCAACGGTTCTTCCTGTATTTCCTTTTTTGCCATAGCGGATGATGTTGATATAATGCAAGCCCGTCGTGTGGCGGGCTTGCATAAATAGAAAAGCGCATTTTATGCTTCGGCGGGCCAAACGGGCTGGAGATTGCGGTCGCCGTA